>JAGXIP010000302.1 GCA_024635585.1 Saccharicrinis sp.
AGCGTCAGATGTGTATAAGAGACAGAGTAAAAGCTGGGTTTATCACTCACGAACACCAGGATCATTATCGCGGCGCCAGGGTATTTGGACAAAAGCATGGTATCCCATTTTATATTTCGGAACAGACCTTAAATCGCAGTTTTTATACCATGCGTCCACCGCATATCGAAACCTTTAATCCGGGCGATAAAATACAGATAGGTCCTTTTACAGTTCATTCCTTTTCAAAAAAGCACGATGCTGCCGAACCATGCAGTTTTAGAGTAGAAATAGGGAATTATAACATTGGCGTGTTTACCGACATAGGCGAACCTTGCGACAATGTGAAATCGCACCTAAACCTTTGCGACTTCCTGTTTTTAGAATCCAATTACGACGAAGCACTGCTGGCCACAGGGCGATATCCTGCCTATTTAAAAGCACGGGTGGCAGGTGAAAATGGTCATTTATCCAATATTCAAGCGGTTGAGCTGATTGAAAACCATGCCTCAGAAAAATTAAAGACCATATTGCTATCGCATATATCTGAAGATAACAACCGTGGCGACATAGCTCTATCGGCCTTTGAACACTTGAGCCACAAATATGATATCCGATTGACTTCGAGATACGATGCCACAGACCTCTTTTGCTTGGAAGATGAAGCTGTGCAACTACCCCTATAAATAATAAGTTAAAAAAATAATGAAATGAGAATTTTACGAGAAAACACCGTTGCTTTAGTGGTTGATATCCAAGAAAAATTATTTCCTCACATCCATGACAACGAACAACTCAAAAAAAATATGGAGATATTGGTGGATGGGCTTAAAGCACTAGAAATACCTATGATGGTAACCGAGCAATATAAAAAAGGTTTGGGTACAACCATCGAAGGTCTGTCCGAAAAAGTGGCATCTTGTCCTACTTTTGAAAAAACGGCCTTTAGTTGTTTAGACGACGAAGCCTTCACTCAAAAATTCGAAGCCGAAGGGTATAAAACAGCCATACTATTTGGCGTTGAGGCACACATCTGCTTGCTGCAAACCGCTTTGGACCTTAAAGCCGAAGGCTATGTGCCCATTGTGGTAGAGGATTGTGTGGGTTCCAGAAATCCTGAAAATAAACGGATAGCCATCAGCCGCATGCTGCAACAAGGCATCATCGTAACCAGTTACGAATCTCTGCTGTTCGAACTATGCCGCTTTGCAGGAAACGATACCTTTAAAACGATCTCCAAATTGGTGAAGTAGCGACCTGTTGGCGTCGGCAGACCCGACAGCGTCGATGAAAAGGGTGATAGAGCAAAGGGGAATGGAAAAAATAGAAATAAGAAAAGGAAATAAAGTAGAAATAAAATAGTGTTAGCACCTAGCGTAAAGAGGAGAGACAAAATCGCCGTATTAGCCTATTGATCTATCGACGTATTGACCCAACAATCTATTATCTAACATCTAAATATCTAATAAAATGCGCAGAGTTTTTGGATTGGGCGAAACCGTATTAGACATCGTATTTAAAGATGGTCAGCCACTTACTGCTAAGGCCGGTGGTTCGGTTTTAAATGCCCTGGTTTCTTTGGCTCGGATGGGTCACGAATGTCATTTTATCAGTGAGCTTGGTCAGGATAAGGTGGGAGGCATCATCACCAATTTTCTGGGCGAAAACAAGGTCGGCATTGGATACGTTCAGCAATATAAACAAGGGCAGAGTGCTGTAGCCATGGCCTTTTTGAATAAGGACAATGATGCTGAATACGAATTTTACAAAAATTACCCACCCGAAAGATTAACCGGTCCCCTACCCGATTTTAAGCCCGACGACATCTTGCTTTTCGGTTCGTCGTATGCTATAGCCCCAGCTATTCGCAAGCAGGTCTGCCAGATTGTTAAACATGCTCAGGAGTGCGGTTGCATCATCGTCTATGATCCCAACTTCCGAAAAAAACATGACGAAAGCCAAGCTCTTTATCTGAACTATTTAAAAGAGAACTTTGCCTTTGCCGACATGGTAAGAGGAAGCAATGAGGATTTTGATAATATTTATGCTGCCACTGCATCGGATCAGGTTTTTTCTGACATCAAAAACAATTGTGACAACTTAGTATATACTGCTAGCAAACATGGTGTTTTTTTACAATCGCCGAAAATCAAAAAACACTATGCCGTAGAACAAATAAAAACCGTAAGTACTATCGGGGCAGGTGACAATTTTAATGCAGGCCTTATCCATGGGATCTTGCAAACACAAATAAATAAAAAAAATATGTCCTCCCTGAACCAAGAAAACTGGGATTACCTAATAAACTGCGGAATAAAATGCGCCGCCGAAGTATGCCAAAGTCTTGATAATTATGTACCCAAAGGGTTTGGGATAGCGAATAGCTGATGGCTGTTGGCTGATGAATCCCCGCCACTTTTAATTTGTTACAAGGGGAGCCGCATTGGACTCCCCTCATTATAAATAACTATGCTTAAATGCTATTCTCATGCAAGTAAAATAACTTACTTTAACATGCCACGTTCCTCAAGCTGTTTCTCCGCTTCTTCCATTTCCGCATAAAAGGCTTCACCGTATTTTCTGATAAGAGGTTCCTTCAAAAACTTATATACCGAAACGCCTTCTCTTTTTCCCAAAACAATGGCATCCTTGCAGATAGGCCAAACATCATAATTTAATGCTTCGCCCATGCTTAGCTTGCGGGTGCGTATGGGGTACAGGTGGCAGGATATGGGTTTCCTGAAGTCCACCAAGCCTTGCTTCCATGCCATCTCGATGGCACAATGCACACCACCTTTGGTATCGAAATAGGTGTAAACACATTCCTTACCGTTAACAATTGGAGTAACCAGATCTTTATCAAAATCTATCACAGAAGTACCTTCTTCCTCTATTACTTTGATGGCTTCTGGCGAAAGTAAATGCTTTATTTTTGGATATATCTCGTCGATGATTTTCCCCTCATCCTCTTCCAACGGTGCTCCGGAGTCACCCTCAATACAACAAACTCCATGACATTTAGCTATGTTGCAAATAAACTTGTTTGTGAACAACTCCAGGCTTATTATTTTATCATCAATTTGAATCATCTTATTTTAAATCTATCAAGCATTTACCTGTCATATCGGCTGGCTGCTCTACTCCCATTAACTTTAGCAACGAGGGCGCTACATCGGCCAAAACACCATCTTTAACTTCACCTTTGCGCTCGCTCACCCAAACAAATGGAACGGGGTTTAGAGAGTGCGCTGTGTTAGCTGACCCATCGGCATTAACCGCATTGTCGGCATTACCATGGTCGGCAATAACGATGGCTTCGTAACCATTGGCTTTTGCTGCTTCTATCACCTCCTTCAAACAAATATCAACGGCTGCAATAGCTTTTTGAATGGCTTCATAAACACCAGTATGACCAACCATATCACCATTGGCAAAGTTTAAGGCGATAAAATCGTATTTTTTGGTATTCAGTTCGGCCACCACCTTATCCTTCAACTCGTACGCACTCATTTCGGGTTGCAAATCGTAGGTAGCCACTTTGGGTGAGTTTACCAAAATACGGTCTTCACCCTCAAAAACAGACTCTCGCCCACCGGAAAAAAAGAAGGTGACATGCGCATACTTCTCTGTTTCGGCAATCCTTAACTGCTTCAATCCTGCATTAGCCACTATTTCGCCAATAGTATTTTGTACATTATCCTTATCAAAAAGAACATGCATACCTTTAAAAGTTGCATCGTAAGGAGTCATGGTAGCATAATGTAGTGGAATGGTTTTCATTCCATGCTCTGGCATATCTTGCTGTGTAAGCACAATGGTTAGCTCCTTGGCTCTGTCGTTTCGGTAGTTAAAAAACACCACTACATCACCTTCTTCAATGCTGCCCACTGGCTTGCCATTGGTATCCACCTGTACGATAGGTTTAATAAACTCGTCGGTAATATCTGCATTGTAAGAAGCCTCGATGGCACTTAATATATCTGTTGTTGTAGTCTCGCCAATGCCAGCAACCAAAGCATCATAGGCAATTTTAATACGCTCCCATCGCTTATCGCGATCCATGGCATAATACCGTCCGGTAACAGTAGCCACCTTACCAACAGTTTTATCCATGTGGGCAAGGAGTTCTTCCATAAAACCTTTGCCGCTCTTTGGGTCGGTATCGCGACCATCCATAAAAGCATGAACAAAAACATCGCTCAAACCATAGTCTTGTGCTACACTGATTAATTTATGGATATGATCCTGACTGCTATGCACTCCACCTCGCGACATCAAACCAAGCAAATGAACTTTTTTACCCTTCTCCTTGGCATAGTTATACGCTTTTGCCAATTCTTCGTTTTTAGCAATAGAGCCATCGGTACAAGCGCGATTTATTTTAACCAAATCCTGATACAGCACTCTTCCTGCCCCAATATTTAAATGGCCTACCTCTGAATTACCCATCTGTCCATCAGGCAAACCAACATACTCGCCGGAAGCATTGAGTTTGGAGTTGGGGTAATCTTTAATTAAACTATCCCAATAAGGGGTATTCACGCTTGAAATTACATCCGATTTTGATTTGTCACCGATTCCCCATCCGTCCAGTATAACAAGTATTGTTTTTTTATTCATGTTAATATATTTAATTTTTATAGTTAACTATTTATACGTGAGCCAACATCTAACGCTGAAAAATATTTTGCACAGAAAAATATTAGGGCAAACGAGCGTGCAAAAATATCCATTTTCAAGCAAAAAAAAAAGTTTAATCCCTTATACTTTAGGTCAAACGCTAGGGTGAAAATATTGTTTAGAACAAACATATTACCGAAGCGTTTTATTTACTACCTATGCAGATTGTTTTAAAATCATATATAAAAAACAACGTAAGTTTTAAAGGTAAAAAACACACAAATATCAACAAGTATAAAATATGGGTAACACCGACAATAATATTAATCACTCCACCGAAACGATAACAAAGGAATTAAACGAGCTAAAGGAAAGGTTATCAGCCATATCGGAAATAACATCTGAAGGTGTTTTTATTCTCGAAAATGGATTTTGTTTATACGCCAACAGCAGAGGATGCGAGATGTTAGGGTACAGCCCGGATGAAATAGTAGGCATGCATGCCACCCAAGCTGTGTCGGAAGAGTTTATTGAACTGGTTAAGCATAGGATAACAAACAAAATGGAGGATACTTTTGAAGTAAAGGCACTGCGAAAGAATAAGAGCACCTTTTTTGCGGAGGTAAAATCCAGGAATCGCTTTTACGAAGACAAACAAGCCCTAATTGTTGTTATGCGGGATATTTCCGATTATAAATTATCGCTCCAAAATCTTACAGAAAGCAAAAACAAATACCGTACGGTTATTGAGAATGCCGGTGATGGAATTATTGTTGGCGATATAAACGGTCATATTATTGAGGTAAACAAAAGCTTTTTACACATGACGGGCTTTTCGAAAGAAGAACTGCTTAACCAACACATCTCAGTAATCTTTTCACCCAGCTCATTGGAAGGAAAACCTTTAAGGTTTGACCTCCTCCAACAAGGGGAAACTATAATAATAGAAAGAATCATTTGCGGAAAAAGTGGCGAAGATATCCCTGTGGAAATGAATTCGAAAAAACCCGATAAAAATTACTTTTTAACTATAATACGAGATTTACGGGAACGAAAGAAGGCACAAGACGACTTACTCAGAATAAATGAGGAACTGCGAACAGCAAGAGATAAAGCCGAGGAAAGCGATAGGTTAAAATCCTCGTTTCTGACCAATATGAGTCATGAGATACGAACCCCGATGAACGGAATAATTGGCTTTACTGAGCTTTTAAAAAGGCAAGATTTATCGCCAGAAATACAACAGGACTACCTAAACATTATCCTTTCGAGCGGTCAGCAGCTACTTAATATTATCAACGACGTGTTGGAGATATCGAAAATTGAAACAGGACATATTACCCTGGAAAAAGTGCCTTTTGATATTTTATCGATGCTAAGAGAGATTGTCACCTTTTTTAAACCCATTGCTCAACAAGGCAATACTACATTGTCCATCAACACCTCTAAATGCAATTTGGCCATTTTGAGCGGCGACCCTGCCAAAATACAGCAGGTACTCACCAATCTGATTAACAATAGTCTAAAATTTACAAAGAACGGGCATGTAGAAGTTGGAATAATAACCCGCGCTGGAGAAACCATGTTTTACGTTAAAGATACCGGCATCGGAATTCCCGAACATTACACAAGTACCATATTCGACCGTTTTACCCAAGCAGAACATCCAGGCATCAACAAACAAAAAGGTACCGGTCTAGGCTTGTCTATCTGCAAAAAACTGGTGGATATAATGGACGGAAACATATGGGTTGAATCGACGGTTGGCCAAGGTTCTACCTTCTATTTTGTAATACCTTTTGTTATGATGTAAGAATTAGCTGGTAGCTGATGGCTGGTGGCGGTTAGCGTATGGCGGATAACTAATAGCGATTGGCTGATTACCGTTTGCGTTACTTATTTCATTGCCATAAGCCAAAAACTATAACCACTTGCTATTAGCCAACAGCTACAAGCCATAGGCCATTAGCCATCAGCTATAAGCTAATAGCAATTCCTTTATAAAAGTCAAGAATCTTGCTGCGTAGAATGTATTCATATTTCGATTGCAACAAATCGGATTGGGCACGCAAATAATCAGTTTTAGCCACGTTAAAGTCGACCGTGTTTACCAAACCCACGTTAAATTTTTCCTCGGTATATCGCAACGATTCTTTGAAAGACTCCACCGCCTGACGGCTTGCCAAAAATTTATTATACGCTCCCAAAGCGTTGGCATGAGCTTGTTGAATTTCTTTGCGCAGGTTAAGCTTTTCCTGACTTAGCTGATATTGTGCATCCAATACGCCGATGCGTGCATTCTTTACCCTGTTGCGAGTTTGCAATTTATTGAATATGGGGATATTAAGCGTAGCACCAATATAAGTATTTTTGGTTTTTTCAATCTGATCCATCAATGCGATGTTACTATTATATGGATCACCTACTAGCCAATTGGCTCTGGCACCCCACTGCGCATTTAAGCTTAAACTCGGATAATAAGCACCTTGGGCAATACTTACTGCTGTTTTTGAACTCTCCAACCGGTAATCGGCTCCTTTTATTTGCGGCATAAGGGTTAGCGCTGTTGAATATACTTCGGCGGGCTGTTCTACTTTCATATTTTCAATTTCTGGAATAATGGGCGATACCACATCAAAATTAGACACATCCTCCAAGTCGAGTAATTGCGCAAGACCTAACCTCGATAAGGCTAAGTTGTTCTCCTGTTGCGTTACATTCAGCGCTTCTTTGGCTGCCTGCGATTTCAACTCCAAATAGCTGCCCTTGGCCAAACTTCCAGCATCTACCAATTGTTGGGTACGCCGCACCTGCTGATCGGTTACATCGTATTGTTCTTGGGCTACGGTCAACAGTTCTTTGTCAAATAAAATTTGAAGATACTGACCTGTAATCTGCAAGGCTATATCGTTTCGTATCTCTTCCTCCAATGCCAGCGATGCCATCAAATCCAGCTTATTGCGCTTTATGGTATTGGTAGCACTAAAGCCTTCAAAAATATCTATCGACGAACCGATACCCATATTCAATGTGCTAGTGGTTGCATCCACGTTTTGTCCTCTTTCCTGAATCCAGGTATATCCATAACTATGGCCATACGACGACTGGGCATTTAAATTAGGCAAACGGTTAAGTTTACTTTGTGCCAATTCGTTTTTTTGCAAATCAGTACTGAGGTCTTGCCGTTTGATGCTGATATTATTTTCAAAGGCATAATTAATGCACCTTTCCAAAGTCCAGGATTCTGCTGTATTTATCTGAGCATTTGTAATGCCTGCAGTAAAAGATGCAATTAGCGTAAGGGTGATAATTATTTTACGGGTCATTTTATGAATACTTATTGGTTGTTTGTTTTTAGCGAAAAAAGATAAGTAAAAATTACGATTTAGGAACCTTAATTTTGTCATCTTTTGAAATTCCTGATTTTACTTCTATTTTAATGCCATCAGAAAGCCCTGTTACTATCTGCTTCTTTTCATATTTCTGGTCGCCTACCTCCACTTCAACAAAAGCCGAATCGTTGCTAAAAGTGATGAGTTTTTCTTTGATTACATTAACACTGTCTCTGCGATCCAGCACAATATCGGCGGTAGCACTGTAGCCCGAGCGTATAAACTGACCTTCGTTTAAGGTTACTGCTGCTTTTATTTCAAATTGTATGGCTCCGTTTTCCTCTACGCCTTTGGGGGCTATAAATTCGAGTGTAGCCTTATATTTTTCCTCCTCAATGGCGCCTATGGACAGTTCCAGATCCATGCCTTCTTTTATCTTGCCCACTTCGGTTTCGTCCACCTTACCCTGGAAAATCATTTTGTTCATATCGGCCAGGATAGCTACCGTAGTGCCATCATTAAAAGTGTTGCTTTTAATAACAGAGTTACCCACTTTAACAGGTACATCGAGCACCATGCCGTCAATGGTGGCTTTAATAATAGTATTGGTTTGCGCCCCCATCTTTCGGGTGACACCTTCTTTTATCAGTTGCAGGTTGTTGTCGGCGGCATCCAAATCTACTTTGGCATTCTCATAGCGCATCTTTCCGTCCAGATACTCCGATTCGGCTATTACTCCGTTATCAAAGAGCTCTTTTGTGCGCTTGTATTCTATTTCTGCATTTTTGAATCCGATCTTGGCTTTGTTCAGTTGGCTTTCGGCATTGTTTACCTGAACCATCTCGGGTATAATCTGTATTTTGGCTAACAGATCGCCTTTTTTTAGTTTATCGCCGGGCTCCACATATATTTCGGTTATGATACCGGATTCTTGCGGTTTTATAGATATCTCTTGCCGCGGCACCACAGAACCGGTAGCTACCGTTTTTTTAACGATGTCAGAGACTTCTAACATCTCTGTTTCATACACCACCGGGTCTTTTTTCGATTGTGTATAAAGGTAATACACCACCCAGGCAAAAAGGGCGATTAAAAAAAGTACCAATACTATTCTAATTATTTTTTTCATGTTTTTTGTATTTGATTTACTCGTGACGTAATGCTTCAATTGGTTTTATGCGTATGGCTTTTATGGCTGGTATCAATCCGGCAATAAAACCTACAAATATCAAAGTTCCTAATGCTGCCAAGGCTATGGGTAAACCTATTTCAGGATTTAGAAAAAAGGATTCTTCGTCGGGTGGAGCTGTTAGTCTGGATGCGTCCACGGCTATATCTACCATGTACAGCACAAAGGTACCTACAGCAAGACCAATAAACCCGGCTATGGTTGTCAGAAAAACAGACTCACTAAGTATCTGCCCCACAATTATACGAGGAGGAGCTCCTATGGCTCGCTGTATCCCTATTTCTTTGGTACGCTCCTTTACGATGATAAGCATGATGTTACTCACTCCAATGGCTCCAGCTATCAGTGTTCCCAGACCAACCACCCATATTAAAATATCAATTCCCATAAATATATAAAACATGGTTTTTATTTCATTTTCGATGTCCACTTTTCCTATAGCTTCATCGTCGCCTGGCGCCAACTTATGGTTTTTCTGAAGGATGAGCTTTATCTTATCCATAACCTCCTTTACCTTGACGCCTTTTTTTGCTGTCACGCCAAAAAAATGGACTTGATCGCCATAATTATAGGTTTGTTGCATGGCTGTAAATGGCATGTAAACGGTTTCTTTTTTATTGCTGCCTATATTTATGTTGGGATTATTGGAACGAAAAACACCCACCACCATAAAATATACCCCGTTAACCCTGATGTACTTCCCCACAGGATCCTCTTCTTTATCAAACATCACCTCGTACACGTTTTCGCCAATAATACACACCTTGCGTTTCAATCTGATATCTTCGTCGTTGATGTACCTTCCCCAAACCATAGTGCAAGGATCAATTTTTCGATAAGCCGGATAATCACCCATCACATTAAAAGCTCCGGCGCGTTTCCCTCTGACGATATTTTCACCGCTTCGCAAGTTCCATCCGTTTAGCCTGGGCGAAATAACATCAAGCTCAGGCACCTGATCTCTTATGGCTTGTATGTCGCGATTGTTAATTTCCCAGTTGCGTCCTCGCTTAAAGCCTTCATGCGCTTTGGTGGTTGTTTCTGCCCACATAAAACCGCTATTCGTAGCAAAATCTTTAACGCCCGCAGTGATACCGTTTTTGAGCCCATTGCCCGAACCCATCATCACTACCAACATAAAAATAGCCCAGAATACACCAAAGGCGGTTAGCACGCTGCGCAATTTATTTTTTTTTACGGCATTTAGAATCTCCTGCCATCTGTCTCTGTCGAACATTTGATTTTAGGTTTTTAAAAATATCTAACAGGTTTTAAAAACTTGTTAGGTCTTACTATTCATCATGCAAAGCCTCTATTGGTCGGATACGAGCCGCTTTGCGAGCTGGAATATAACCCGCTACCAATCCTGATATCACCAAAATACCAAGTGCCCAAAGTGCCACATTTAAATCTGCAGCAGGATTCCAAAAAGCCCGCTGTACCTCAGCGCCTGCCTGCTGTAGAACCATAGTTACCAACGACAATATTCCCATACCTGCTACCAGCCCAAAAAAACCGGCAAAAGCAGTAATAAAAACCGACTCGCTAAGTACCAGTCGAATAATGGAAAGCGGCGTTGCTCCAATCGCCTTGCGCACACCTATTTCCTTGGTACGCTCTTTTACTAAAATAATCATGATATTGCTAACACCAACAATACCAGCGATGATGGTCATAATTCCAATAATCCACACAAAAATACGGATGCCGGAAAAAACACCCTGAGCCTGTTTAAAATGCTCCAGCGTGTTCCAAATTCCCAGCGCTTGTTTATCCTCGGGCGATACGCGATGTCTTTTTGCCAGCAGTGCCCTTACTTCTTCTTCAATGCGTTTATTCTCGGCAACTGTGATAGCATTGGTAGCAATGGCCATCTCGCCCAATTGGTTGTTTCCGTTGAACACCCGTTGCGCAGTGGTGAGTGGCAGATAAGCACGTTTTCTTTCTGCATCTTCGGGATCGGTGAAGGTACCCACCACCATAAAAGGAACACTGTTCACCCGTATATATTTACCAATAGATTCCTCCTCGTCCTTAAATAATGCATTTTTAATAGGTTCGGATATTACAATAGTCTTGCGGAAATCGTCAATATCCAGTTTGTTAATAAAACGTCCTTGGGTTTGGTTTATGATTTGAATTTTATTGAACTCAGGCATTATGCCTTCCATTCTGAACGTACCAAATTCGTTTTTATAAGTTAGCCTGGCTTCTCCTCTAAGATAGAACCGTCCTGAAATATAATCAAAATCATCGCCCAACCTTCTTTTTAACTCCACCACATCCTGATCGGTAAATTGTATACGCCGTCCGGCTTTTAATCCATCAAATGCTACCTGGGTGCGGCGACTCCATATCCAAAGGGCATTTTTTGAGGTGCTACTGAAATTTTTCTCCATGCCATTTTGCAAGCCTTTGCCTGATCCCAACAACAAAATGAGCATAAAAATACCCCATGCCACACTAAAGCCAGTCATTGTAGCTCTTAACTTATTTTGGCGTAAAGTAGATAATATTTCCTGTATGGAATCGAACATGATAATTGTGCTTACATTTGCCCTGCGTGCAAGGTTTGTTTATCGGGTGAGTTGGAGTGATTAGCTTCTATTAAACCATCTTTTAAACGGATAATGCGCTGAGTACGTTGGGCAATATCCGTTTCGTGGGTTACAATAATTACGGTAATTCCCGTGTTGTTTACCTCCTGCAATATATCCATTACTTCAGAAGATGTTTTTGAATCCAACGCCCCGGTGGGTTCATCGGCCAAAATAACCTTCGGCTTTGAAATCAGCGATCGGGCTATGGCTATCCGCTGTTTTTGTCCTCCCGACAGTTGGTTGGGCAAATGTTCGCTCCATTCTTTCAAACCGAGCCGATCGAGGTATTCCAATGCTATTGCATTTCTTTTTTTACGACTCACGCCTTGATAATATAAAGGCAAAGCCACATTTTCCATCGCGTTTTTAAACGAGATGAGATTAAACGATTGAAAAATAAAACCGATATAGTTGTTTCTGAACTGGGCAGCTTTTTTCTCATTCATTTTTTGAATATGGATATTGTTGAGATAAAACTCCCCTCCATCATAATTGTCCAGAATGCCCAAAATATTAAGCAAAGTAGATTTGCCCGACCCAGAAGAACCCATGATAGAAACCATTTCGCCTTCTTTAATATCCATATCAATACCCTTAAGTACATGAAGAGAATTGGCTCCGTTTACATATGACTTATGTAATGCGTTTACTTTTATTACACTATTGTTCACTTGGTGTTGCTTTAGAAGTTAAGCAATTGTTTATTAGTTTTCGTTTCGCTAATATAGTAATAAAAGTATTAAAGTTCATAACAGAAATCCGTATTAGTAGTTATAAAGCTCTCATTCGCAAGATTCCACTAGCAATTGGCAATATCGTTCGGTTTTGCACACCTTGGCCACTTGATGGTTTTAAGGTTAAAATGTACAAGCCTTCAACCTTAAGACTCTTTAATCCAACGCCTTTCGCAAATGCCAGTACCCTGTTCCATACGACAGCAGCCCAACAAAAACAAGACTGATAAGGAAAGATAGAACCGTGATGTCGGAATCGGATTTAGGTAAGGAATAATGCTCTAATAAAAGGACATATACATTGTTTATTAAAAACTCCAATAGCAGCGTAGCAGCAATTAGCAGGATAACAAAAATCAATAAGCGAATACCAATGCGAATGTATTTCATTTCAGTAAGTTTAGATGTACTTGTTTGTTCTTGAAAACAAATCTACACCTAAGCTTTATTCTATCGCAATTTTAAGCGTGACAAATGCGTGACAGGGGTGTGACAAATGCGTGACAGGTAAAATACATAGCGTGACAAAAACGTGACACCACATAACAAGCTAACATAGAGACCATTAAAAAATAACATAAATTCCATTCTCAGCCAATATAAAATGAGAGGTAGCGTAAAAAGTACTAAAAAACTTTTTTTAATCGAATAAACGATCCTATCTTCATCTGATTACCATCGGTATTTTGATGAGCAAATATTTGAACTACCCCTGAGAGGTATAGACTTTCGCGTACCGAATATTCAATACTTGGCCCAATATAATAGTTTTCAAACACTGGATAAGAAAATCCGACATAAGCCAACGATATCCTCAGTAAAGGATGAACAGGTGCACTCAACGACACCATATAAGAATGATCCGTTACGCTTAACGTTTGAATGGATGTGTGCCTAAAAGATAAATCATTGAAATTATTAACCGACGAACTCAGGTTACTCGAATACAAATACTCGCCAGTTAGTTTCATTGAATTATTAAAACTGTAATTGGAGCCCATTGAAAACAGATATACCTCTCTATCCGAATTAACAAAGGGTGACAAGTAGGAGAATTCGCCATAAAATGCAGCATCTAAAATACTTCCTTTCCATCCTGCACCCAATATTAAATGATTTTGATTTACCTGACCTGTGATAATTTGAAAATGATAACCCACTTTATCAAAGCCATACAACAAGGCGCTTGTAAAATCATTATTTCCGTCTATCTTAAAAACAGCCTCTAAGCGCGACATGGTACCAGTAAAATATTGCATACGTAATCCATCCATTGAAGGACGTTTAGGATAATCAAAATCAAAATAAGAATACGAATTGAAAATATCATTGGGATTCCACACAAGCGCTTGCCCCCAATCTACACGCTGCCTTCCGGCTTTCAATGTAAACTTACCCCAAGTGCGCTCAATAGACAGTCTGTCCACCACCGTATTTACCACATGCGATTTGCCGGTGCCCCAGTTAAAACTCATATCGGCCCAACCGGGGTCGCTTTCGAGAAAATATTTGTACATCGCATTGTTTCGTACTGTTTCGCCAAAAAACAATCGATTCCGAAGTTCCAATCGAATATTCAGATTTGGTGAAGGCGTATAAGCTAAATTAATACGATTATGAATAAGGTTATCCCACAATCCTTTGTCGTCGGCCTTTTGCCATCGATATGAAGGCATTTCAGATACATAGCCAGTAAGCTCTATGGGCGATTGGGCAAAACTATTTGTTTTAAAACCAAACAAAATTACAAATACCAGCGGCACTAACACCAACTTTTTAAGCCTCATTTTTTTTCATCACATTAATAATTAGGTACCGTGTTGGTAGATAAAAACAAAGGTAATTTACTTTTTCTTTAATTAAAAAGGGAGATTAAGTGATTATGACCCTCAAAACTAATCAAAAATATAAACGATTTGGTATTTTTGTAGCACGCAACAATTAAAGACCAGCATTTTGAAAAAGGGTATTGTTTTTAAATCTACAGGAAGTAGATATTTGGTTAAGTCGAGCGATGGGAAATTTATAAATTGTTCCATCAAAGGCAAATTTAGGATGGAAGGTATAAAAAGCACCAACCCAATTGCTGTTGGCGACCATGTTAGCTATACGCTTGATGAGGATAGCGATATGGGGGTTATTTCCAACATAGAGCAGCGGAAAAATTACATTATTCGTAAGGCATCCAATTTATCCAAAGAATCGCATATTATTGCCTCCAATATCGATCAGGCTCTGCTATTGGTTACTATTAATTACCCCGTTACTACTACTGTTTTTATCGATCGGTTTTTGGCATCGGCCGAAGCATATGGCATTCCAGTTAAAATTATCTTTAACAAAATGGATAGATACGATAAAACGCACCTAAAAATAGTGGAAAGTCTTAGGGAGATATACGAGAACATAGGCTATAAAACCTATACCATATCGGCAAAAACCCAAGACGACCTTGGTATTATGGTAGAACTTTTAAAAGATAACGTTAGCGTAATAGCCGGTCATTCGGGAGTTGGAAAATCGACCTTAATAAATAGAATACAGCCCGGTTTAAATTTACGAGTAGCCGAAATATCCGACATACATCAAAGTGGAAAACACACCACTACTTTTGCCGAAATGCATGAACTTAATTTTGGCGGAGCCATAATCGACACGCCTGGAATAAGAGGCTTTGGTTTGATAGATATCGAAAAGAAAGAATTACACCATTATTTCAAGGAGATATTTGAGCACTCTCACCAATGCCAGTTTGCCAACTGCACGCATATCCATGAACCAGGCTGCGCGGTAAAAAAGGCGGTTAAGGAAGGAAGTATTGCCCACACCCGATACAACAGCTATTTAAATATTTTCGATACAAGTACAGAAAAGTATCGTTAAAATAAGGCTTCGATATGGAAAATACTGAGCCAAAATAAACTTACACAATGAAGTATTATCAACATAAAAAAAGATTCAAAATATGGATGTTATTGGCCGCCATTGCAATAGGTGCCGTCTCTACCATTTACACCAATCATTTGGTAGATGAGTTAAAGCTTGAAGAACAGAAAAAAGTAGAGCTTTGGGCCGAGGCCACACGCCAGTTAGTGCAGCCCGGAAGCGATGACAGCTCTATCAGTTTAACCCTCGAAGTGCTAAAAAACAATACCACTGTTCCGGTTATCATAGTCGACGAAAACGACTCCATACATCAAGATCGTAATTTTAAAAAACCAGCAGGTTCATCCTACAAGTACTTAAAACGGCAACTTGAGCAGATGAAAAAATCGGGAAATAGCATAGAAATTGATTTGGGTGATGGGGAAAAACAGTATTTGTATTACCGCACCTCAACCCTGCTTACCAAATTGCAATGGTTTCCCATACTTCAACTTCTTATTGTTACTGTATTTGTAGTTATTGCCTATATAGGATTCAGCAATGCGCGCAAAACAGAGCAAAATCAGGTTTGGGTGGGTATGGCCAAAGAAACAGCCCATCAATTGGGAACCCCAATATCTTCCTTATTTGGATGGATAGAGCTGCTTGGATTGCGCAACCCAGATACGGAGGGAATTGAAGAGGTAAGAAAAGATATTAACCGCCTACAGAATATTGCCGACCGATTTTCGAAAATAGGTTCAAAGCCTATCCTAAAAGATATGAGCATAAACAAAACAGTTGAGCAAAGTATCCATTACCTAAAATTACGATCAAGCGATAAAGTTGAATACGTTTTAGATTTGGACGAGGACTGTACGGTAAAAGCAAATCCCATATTAATGGAATGGGTATTTGAAAACCTGATTAAAAACGCCGTTGATGCCATTAAAGGAGAGGGTAAAATTATTGTTGCCACAAAAAAAATAGGCAATAAAGTGGCCATAGATATTATTGACAATGGTAAAGGAATTGCAAAAACAAATTTTAAAACCGTGTTTGAACCCGGCTACACAACCAAAGAAAGAGGATGGGGACTTGGCCTTACCTTAACCAAACGCATAGTAGAAGACTATCATAATGGTAAAATAATGGTAAAGGAATCGGAACCCGGCCATAAAACTGTTTTTAGAATTATTTTGTAACTCATTCATTCTAATTACTTTTAACCACAAAGGATACAAAAGATGCACGAAACACGGTGTGCCTTGTGCATCCTTTATTAGCATCATGTTTTAATATATTGTAAGTAATTCCTAACAATCTAAAAAACTGAATATCATCCCCATACCTCTACCTATAATAGCTAAAACAAAAATTAAGAATAAATTTGGAAATATATTTATGTAATAGTGTTTATTTTTATACTTTTGCAAAGTTTTTACATACAGTGAAATGGACAAGCTACAAGCATATAAAATAAGCTTTAAAGGATTAAAGGATGGCAAGCACCAATTTCACTACACTATTGGAAAGTCATTCTTTGAACAAATAGAAGGATCGATAATAGAGAAAGGGAGCTTTGAAGTAGATGTGGTAATGAACAAAACATCACAAATGCTCCAATTAGAATTTAATATCGATGGAAACGTTCAGGCGATATGTGATAATTGCTTGGGAGATATTATTGTACCAGTTAGCTACGAGGGTATCTTGTATGTAAAATTTGGTATTGAATACGACGAGCCAAGCGAAGAAATCATTGTTATCCCAAAGGAGGAAAACGAATTAAATATTGCACAATTAATATACGAATATATTGTGGTAAGCATGCCGTTGCGATCTGTCCATGAAGATCACTTGAGCTGCGACCCTGAAATGAAAGCTAAATTGGAACAATTTTCGGGAGAACAACATCACACAAATAACAAAATTAAGGAAACAACAGATCCCAGATGGGATGCCTTGAAAAAATTGAAAAATAATACTAATAAGTAAAGAGTTTATAAAATGGCACATCCTAAGAGAAAGATTTCGAAAACAAGAAGAGACAAAAGAAGGACGCATGACAAGGCTATTGTGCCTGCATTGGGCGTATGCTCCAATTGTGCTTCTACTGTAAAAATGCACACTGTGTGTGGCGAATGTGGTTACTATAGAGGTAAATTAGCCGTAGAAAAAGAAATTACCGCATAACTTTTTATTTTTAAAAGTACTTTTTAAATTTGCCTCGCTTAGCGAGGCAAATTTTGCTTTAAGGCATCTTATCGCCTCAAAAGTAATTACTTGCTCTATCCCATAGAAGTTAAGCCCTAAAATAGAAAAACAAGAGATCGTTATAGCTACTGCATTTATAGCATCCAATATTTGGATTGTGATGTAGTGCTTAGGCTAATAGGTTTTATTAATTCTTAACGTATGAAACAGATTAATGCAGTCATCACCGGCATAGGTGCTTATGTCCCAGATTATGTTCTGACCAACGAGAAGTTGAGTACCATGGTGGACACCTCTGACGAGTGGATTATGTCGCGTGTGGGCATTAAAGAAAGAAGGATTTTAAAAGGTGAGGGAATGGGTTCTTCCGATATGGGCGCCGAAGCGGTTAAACAACTACTTCAAAAAACAGGCACTAAACCCGAAGAGGTGGATCTTTTAATTTGCGCTACCGTGACTCCCGATCATACATTTCCAGGAACTTCGGCGATTATTTGCGATAAGGTAGGTATCCATAACATTCAAAGTTTCGATATTAACGCTGCTTGCTCCGGTTTTTTATATGCGCTGGACACGGCTGTTAAATTTGTTAAAACCGGACACAAAAAAGTAATTGTGGTAGGTGCCGAAAAAATGTCGTCCATTACGGACTATACCGACCGATCCACATGTGTTTTGTTTGGCGACGCATCGGCTGCTATAATGTTGGAACCTACGGAGGAAGAAGTGGGTGTTTTGGACACCATATTGCGTAGCGACGGTGCCGGACGCCATCACCTTTACCTGAAAGCCGGAGGATCAAGGTATCCCGCGTCGCACGAAACAGTGGACAACAAAGAACATTTTCTCTATCAAGATGGACCGGCAGTATTTAAACATGCCGTTTCGAAGATGGCGGACGTGTCGGCGGAGATCATGAAAAAAAACAATATGACTTCAGACGACATTGCATGGTTAGTTCCCCATCAGGCCAATCTTAGAATCATTGATGCTACAGCACGCAGAATGGGATTAGAAAAAGAAAAGGTAATGATTAACATACAGCGTTATGGCAACACCACTTCGGCAACTATTCCTTTATGCCTATGGGAATGGGAAAAGCAGCTAAACAAAGGAGACAATATTGTTTTGTCGGCATTTGGTGCCGGTTTTACTTGGGGAGCCATTTACGTTAAGTGGGGCTACGACGGAAAGTAAGACTTGTCGGCGTCCTTAGACCCGACAGCGTTGTTATGCGCAGCGCAGAATAACGAAAAGCAGAAAGCAAAAAATAGAAATATAAAAAGGATGGTTTCGAAAAGAAATCATCCTTTTGTTTTTATATGGAATTAATGTATTTTGCCATATGGGAAAATTTGCATTAATAACCGGAGCGGCAAAACGAATAGGTGCCGCCATATCGCACTATCTGGCAGCCGAAGGTTGGAGCGTGCTTATCCACTACAACAGCAGCGATAAAGAAGCACTTGCACTTGCTGCACAATTAAAAACAGCATACCCCTCTCAGGAATTCCCCACTATACAATGCAACCTGGCTAACACGGATGAGGTATTGAAAATGTTTAAAAAGTCTGTTTTACAAGGTGTTGAAATAACGGCGCTGATAAACAATGCCAGTATATTTACCCCCGGTAGTATTGCAGATATTACTCCCGATTTTTTAGCGCAACAGATGGGTGTTAATTTTGAAGCACCCTTATTTTTAATGCAAGCTTTTAAAAATCATACGGAACATGGGAGCATTATAAATATGCTGGATACCAATGTTGTTAAAAATATGGAAACACATGCCGCTTACCTTCTGGCTAAAAAAAACCTGGAAGCACTCACCCAAATGGCTGCACTGGCATGGGCTCCTCACATACGTATTAACGGGGTAGCACCAGGCCCTGTATTGCCACCTCCGGGCCAAGACCAGAAGCACTTGGAAAAGGTAATAGACAATACACCTTTAAAACGCCAGGTTGACACCAAAGATATAGCTCAAACCGTTAGTTTTTTATTAAATAACCCTTCCATCACTGGCCAAATCATATTTTGCGACAGTGGTATTCATTTAAAGTAACCATGGAAATTATACGTATTAAAGACCTTTTATTGAGAACCCAGGTTGGGTTTAACGAACATGAACTAGGTAAAAGGCAGGATTTATTGCTTAATGTAGAGATTTATTATTCAACCGCTGGCGAGGAAGAAAGTGATAATCCATCAGAGGCATTGGATTATCGCACTATATGCAAAAAAATTGTTCATTTGGTGGAGAATACCCATTTCGCCCTTTTAGAAAAGGTAGCCAACGATGTGGCCAAGCTGGTACTAAAACTGGAGCGGGTGCAAAAAGTGAATATAGAGGTAGATAAGCCACATGCCCTACGTTTTGCCAGAAGTGTTTCATTTTCTTGCTCCAAATCAAAAGAGGCAGGTAAAGCTACAACCGGCTTCGACGAATCGATATGAAACAAGCCGTTATAGGATTGGGTTCTAACATCAATGCCATAGCAAATATGAATCGTGCTGTTGAGCTACTGAAAGCGCAGTTCAGGGTGCTAAAGGTATCGCAATGGATGCAAACACAACCCATTGGTATAACAGATCAGCCCACGTTTTTTAATGGCGCGTTATTATTAGAAACTACCTTTGAGCTAAAAGAACTCGAAGCTTTGCTCAAAAACCTAGAGGACCGCATGGGACGCGATCGTAGCCGACCCAAATTTGGTCCTCGCGAAATTGACCTGGATGTAATCCTATGGAATAGTGAAGTGGTGGATAAGGACTATTATACCCGCGATTTTTTGCAGGTACTGGTTAAGGAAGTACTTAAACCGTAAGCAACTTTAGGGGTAGTGTTTCATTAAAAGTCTAACTTTACTTTTCCCAAGCAATTTTAATGTTCGATGATTTTATGCAATTGATAGAAGAAAATAAAAAATAAACATTCTTATTACGGAAAAGCTTAAGCCCTGAGGCATAAAGTCTCGGGGCTTTTTTGTAACTTTAGATTTATTGTCTAATTTTAACATACTGTCATGCGCCTTACCATTATCACCCTATTGCTGTCCCTTGTATTTATGGCCTGCCACACCACAAAACCCATAGCCAAAGGAAATAATGAAACCGCAAAAATAAGTGCAGGTACAATCGACTCCACAGAATATGAACTAATTATAATGGATGCCCCGTATGATTCGTTCCTGGCTACCCAACCGTCAAAAGAATTCTATTCAAACAAATATTACCGCAATTGGAATATACAATATGTTACCGAATGGAATATACGTCACAGCAACCCGCTGCGCTACGGCGATTTTTACCAAACACAAATTGATTATAGCCCCCATATCGATTACGGCATTGATCTAAACTACCAACTGTACAACTACTTTTTATTTATCGAAAAGGAATACGGCATTCTGTTAATTAGGAGAGGAAAAATGTGGATTAGGAGAGGAAAAACGCCTTGGTAAAATGGGATGCTTTTAAGTTTTCTGCGCTTATGAATAGTGCGAATTGCTTATGTCATTTGCAACTCAAAATCCTTTTTCGCAAGTCTAATTTTACTTTTCCCAAGGGATTTTAATGTTTGGTTAATATGTTTGGCTCTGTCTTGTTTTATAAAAGTTGGAATTAAATCATCCAATTTTATTTTAAACAGTCGGTTTATAATAATAATATCCTCTTTTGAAAACGGTCTCAATCCGTTAATCAATTCGGACATATAACCTTTTCGATGACCTAATATCTTTGCCATATCACTTTGATTCAGACCATTTTGCTTTAATTTAATCTTTATTAATTCCTTTCGCTTGGCATAAAATTCAGTCTCTGCGCTAACCAATGCTTCCGCCAAGTCACTTTCTATTATTTGCTCCTCACTAATTGAATCTTCATCTTTCCAATGCAATTCTTCATATTCTTCAATCAATTTTGCAAGGTGCTCCCTTAAGCTTGAATAAGAATTACCATCATTGGCGAGTACTCTTAATTGTAAAAATAGAGATGAAGCCTTTTCAAATTCCAATTCATTATTTAATGAATGTACCTTCAGTATGTTGTTTATTGTAAGTTTATCCATTTCAAATCAGTCTTTTGTTTCGCAACCATTTTTCAATAGTGATTTTATTACCTTTAAAAGTTTTATCATATTCATCATGCGAACCAGCCCACACAATTGTTGCCTGATTCTGTTCAAAAACAATTAGGTCATTGTTCGATGAACATTTAAATCGAAGAAATAAAAACCATCACTATGAATGCAATCGGCATCAGATCTTGTTACTTTTATATCCAACGGATTATGCCATTCAGCCGCTTCAATGTCAATAATTAATTTATCAATTGCTCGAACTAGAATTTTATTCCCTAAATTCTTTCTCTTTAATTTAGTCAATATGCTCTTACGTAATAATTTCAATCCTATTTTTTTATTCTAGACAAATATAACAAGAAAGTTTCATATTATTTGTAACATTGATTGATGAAATACAATTTTCGTATCTTGAACAAAATAAATTAGCTATTAATTTATAAAATATTATTTTTGAGAGAAAATAACTCCCTAATATCCCACTATGTATTTATTAGAAGCAACAGGGGTGGTCAAAAAATATTCGCACCACCTCGCATTGGATCATCTTGACGTGCAAATTCCCGAAAATCAGATTTTTGGACTACTAGGCCCAAACGGTGCAGGGAAAACTACTTTTATCCGCATTATTAACCACATCACCATGCCCGACCAAGGCAAAATCCTATTTAATGGCGGCCCATTAAAATCAGAACACATCTATAATATTGGATACTTGCCTGAGGAACGCGGACTGTACAAAAAAATGAAGGTGGGCGAACAAGCCCTTTATCTGGCTCGACTAAAAGGCATGAGCAAACAAGATGCCTATAAAAAACTAAAGTTTTGGTTCGAGAAATTTGAGATTGGTGCTTGGTGGGACAAAAAGGTGGAAGAGCTATCTAAAGGAATGCAGCAAAAGGTGCAGTTTATTGTCACCGTGCTTCATGATCCCAAACTACTTATATTCGACGAACCCTTTAGCGGCTTCGACCCTATCAATGCAGCCCTCCTTAAAAAAGAAATATTGGAGTTAAAACAAAATGGCGCCACCATCATATTTTCAACCCATAATATGAGCTCGGTAGAAGAACTTTGCGACAATATTTGCCTCATCAAC
>JAGXIP010000303.1 GCA_024635585.1 Saccharicrinis sp.
AGTGCCGCATTCTTTCCTGAAACCAATAAAAACACAAAAGGCTTATCAACAGGGCAGTCAATAACGGTAAAAGGCGTCATCCGTTCAGGGAGACTTGGTAACAGTGTATAGCAAGTTCAATGCAACGCTGGCAGATTATGGGATTGAGTTCGTGAAAGGGAAACCGTCTAGCAACATTGCAAAAACCGTGGAGATTACCGTTAATGCTGAATATTAAACTGAATACTCATAAATCTTTAAAAAATAGAGCTATGAAACGAGCCATGAGAGTTGCTTCTCACAAAACCTGTCCCGCCTTAGCGGGAGGGGAATGATTGTAATGGCGAGTTCCATGTGGTAAAACAAATCAATTATAGACACATGAAAATATTAAATCTTTCAATAATTGCCCTGTTATTTAGTACCGTAATAGCATGTGGCCAGAAGAATAAAGGTGTTAATGATGCCAAAGGATTGCCGGTTGGCATAAAAGCCCCTTTAATCAATGCCATTGATGCGGATAGTGTAAGTTTTGACCTGAATGAGTCTTTAAAACAAGGCCCGGTAGTGATTATCTTTTATCGTGGTTTTTGGTGCCCGGTATGTAATCAACATCTGAAACAAATTCAGGATAGCCTTAAGTTAATCAGCGACAAAGGTGCTACCGTAGTCGCTATTTCGCCTGAAAAACCTGAATACCTCGAGAAAATGGAAGAAAAAACCGGAGTTAAGTTCCGCTTGCTGTATGACGAAGGGTATAAAATTGCCAATGCCTACGATGTAAATTTCACACCAAAGAAATCGGAATTGATTATCTATAACACTTTGCTAGGTGCAAACCTTAAAGAAACGCATTCGGATGATTCCCAGCGCTTGCCCATTCCAGCAACATACGTGATTGGTCAGGGTGGAAAAATTGCCTGGCGACAGTTCGACCCTAATTATAAGAAGCGTTCGTCGGTAAAAGATATCATTCGGGCGATTGAAAATCTAAAGAAATGAACTGGGTTGTAATATGCTTTGTTGTTATTGTATTGATAATGACCTTACCCGTTAAGGTATTGTCGCAGGGTTGTAGTGATGCCGGATTCTGCACCTTTCAATCGGTAAAGCCTAGTGCAAAAGATTCGTTGACTGCTATACACAATACATTTAAAATCGGGTTAGTTTACGGAATGGCCAAGTATCAAGTTTCGGTTTTTTCTCCTTATGCTGAATACACCAGAAAAATGGGAACTAAGTTTTCAGCTACAACAAGGCTAATTTTTACTTTGCGGAATGGAGAACTAGCCACAAACTATGGCGTGACTGATGCTCTGGTGTCGATAAATTATAGTTTAAATAAGGATATTCAGATGGTTACCGGTATAAAACTCCCTTTCAATAGCGCCAATAAAATGAAAAATGGCCTTCCGTTACCCATGGCCTATCAAACCAGCTTGGGAACTACTGATATTATTGTGGGAGTGACCTATAACCTGAATCGGTTTGCTATCGCTACAGCCTGGCAACAACCTGTTACCCAAAATAAAAACACATTCCTTTTCAACGATTATCCTTTAGGTATTCTTGATGAAGGTTACTCTTCCACCAACGGGTACAATCGAAAAGGAGATGTTTTGCTTCGTTTATCGCATCATACAACGTTCGCGACAAAGAAGTATTCGCTCATATCAAGTATTTTACCTATATACCATCTTGGTAACGACACTTATAATAATGCTAACGGTGATCCAATATCCATAGTTGGCTCGGAGGGTTTGACTTTAAACCTTAATTTATTCTTTCAATATAAATTAAGTGAAACTAATTCACTGGAATTTTCTGTCGGTGCTCCCGTAATTGCTCGGAAATCCCATCCGGATGGATTAAGCCAATTCTCTGTAGGTGTTGAATATGTGGTGCGATTTTAATGTTTATAATCGGAAGGTGTTTTGATTAGATTCGACCTAAAAAAAGCGTCTGATGTAATTATAATAAATGCCTACGATTAGAAGGGTCATACCCGCCCTTTTAATATAAACCACCCGACTTGGCTGAACAAAGAACTGGGCGTCGATTTTAGAACAATTTTGAGCAACCCACCAATTACAGCCCGCAAAACGGTGAACTAAAAACTTTTGCTGGTATTGAGAGCCTTTTTAAAAAGTATCAAAAAAAATAAATAAATCAAACTATGAAAACGGTATCAAAAGAGAACCTGTATCAATTAAAAGAATTATTACAGGCTATTGATAAGCAGCATTATATGGACAAGCCGGAGGTTCTTTCAGGGGCAAGCATAGGGCAGCATATAAGGCATATTTTGGAATTTTACCTATTACTGGTATCCGGGTCTTTTTCCGGCACTATCAGTTATGATAAACGTGAAAGAGATGTCCGAATTGAAGGTGACCCTGAATTTGCGATTAAAACCATCGACCGGTTGTTAATAGGAATAGATACGCTCGACGAAAACCTTCAGGTTAATTTAGAGGCTGATTACAGTGTAAGCCGTGCGTCCCAAAATTTGTTTAGTAGCTCTGTGGGCAGAGAATTGGCTTATTGCATTGAGCACAGCATCCACCACCAGGCACTTATAAAAGCCGGTTTGATTGCTCTGGGTTCAGAAAATTTATCCAAAGAGCATTTTGGAGTAGCATATTCAACAATCAGATACAGAAAAGACCAATGTGCACAGTAACTTATATCCCATCTGGTAAAGAAAGGCAGTTTATCCTTACCTCCAACCGTGATGAGAAGGCATTTAGGCCTACATTACCTCCTGTTAGTTACCAGTATGGAAGTCAAAAAATCATATATCCGAAGGATGAGATAGCAGGAGGTTCGTGGATAGCCATCAATGAAAATGGAAAAGTTGTTTGTTTGTTAAATGGTGCGTTTGTTCCGCATAAAAAGCAGGATTTCCATAGCGTTAGTCGCGGTACCATTCTGATAGATTTTGCTGCATCGGAACATAACAGTTATGAATATTTTTCCGGCAAAGACTTAACTCATGTTGAGCCCTTTACGATAGTGTCCATTCTATATAAAAACCTAAGCGCACATAATTTCACTGAGTTTATCTGGGACGGGCAAAGTAAGCATTTCAGGCAACTCGATGTAAACAGTCCTTACATTTGGTCGTCTGTTACGCTATATAGCGAGGAACATAGGAATATGCGAAATGATTGGTTCGTGAGGTTTTATAAAGAAAATAAGCGTTATATGACACCCGAAAAGATTCTGGGTTTTCATTCTGGAAAGCATACTGGCGATGATTCAGTAAATGTAATCATGCAGCGCGAGGGAGGATTAAAAACAGTAAGTATCACACAGGTTAAGCCTGATGGTGAGCAATTAAAGATGCAGTATAATGATTTGGTTCAGCATTCCTTACAAGAAATATTCGTATGACAAACACACGTAATAATCATACCGGATTGGCCATTGCCTTGGCTTGGCCTCAAACCTATTGCAAGCAGCCCGGTGCATGGTACGATTCCATTACATTATTTTTGGGTGTGAACCATAATAATTATTACAAAGTTGGTCATGCGGCATTGGTATTGCTCGATGGTAAAAGCAAGAAAGCCCATTACTTCGATTTTGGCAGGTATCACGCTCCTTATAAACATGGCCGGGTGCGCAGCTCCGAAACCGACCATGACTTGGAAGTAAAAACAATTCCGAAATTTTCTGAAAATGGAGATAGTCTTGAAAATTACAAAGACATTTTGCATGAATTACAAACCAATCCAGCTTGTCATGGAGAAGGGGAGTTGTACGCATCATATTGTACTGTTAATTTCGAAAAAGCTTATGCGAAGGTTATGAAGATGCAACAGGAAAGCCCAATACCATATGGACCATTCACAATCAAAGGAAGCAATTGTTCACGTTTTGTAAATACAGCAATCCTGGCTGGAAAACCAGATGTTAAGTACCGGTTTGGTTTAAAATACAGAGTGCCTCTTACTCCAACACCAATAAGTAATGTAAAAGCCTTGGATTACAGGCTTATGTTACCAAAATTATTAAAAGGGGAACCTTTTTGCCCGATAAGGAAATTAGATAAGGAGTTATTAATTGCAACATTGCCTGTACCAGAACGCCATCCTAATATCCCGGAGAATGCCCAGTGGTTAAGTGGCGAGGGTGCCGGTTCATGGTTTGTGTTTGAAGTTGAAAGTACTTTTCTCAAAGTGACGCGATATTCTCCACTTGGGGTAGTCGAATGTACCGGTATGTATGGAAATAAGGATGCTATTAAACTATTGAAGACACAAATATCTTTTACGGTATCGTATCCAAGTAATTGCAAAGTCGTATCATTAAATGTTGGGAGCTCTGATTTTCAATTTCAAAGAGCTTTTTAATTATTGGGAAAGATAACCTAATGTGAACTTGAAGCGGAAATAAAATTGTTGACAGTCAATTAAAAGTTGAAAAATAGAAAAGGGTATATCCAATCTATATTATACATTCCAATCCGTCACTACGATATATCTTCCAGTTTTATTAATTGGTTTAAAATAGCATAAACGGTTAATCCCGATACGGTTTTAATACCCAGTTTGCGGGTAATGTTTTTTCGGTGCGAAATAACCGTATGTGTGCTTATAAACAGTTCTTTCGCCACTTCTTTGTTCGTTTTTCCCAATGCCACCTTTTGCAATACATCTTTTTCCCGATCTGTAAGTTCGTCCGAGGTGTCGAGTTGCGTAACCGATTTCTGACTTTTTTTGACCTGATCGTGGAGTTTGTTCAGCAATACAGCCTTCGAATCAAAAATAGAGATAGCTTTTTCATTTTCCGGATTGGGTAGGGGCGTGTTAAAAATGGCCATCACTTCCGTTTCAGAGTGGTGTTTTTTTATTATTCTGTCACCATTGGGTAGGTCGCTTAGCGTAGTGTTTACAAGTAAAATATGAGGAGCTGTGTTTTCTAATGCTTCCTGTAATTCATCCAGATTGGATGCTTCTTCCACTTTTGTTACGGCCTTAAGTTCGTTAAGGATGGTCAAAATGCCTTTCCGTATAAGATACGAAGGTTCTGCTACTAATATTTTTACCATATCCTAAATAATGAATCAGCCATCTTCTTATCGGGCTGGGGAGCATCTCATATTGTTTGAAGCAAAAATAGGGCTTATTTAAACTCTTTCCAAATACAAAAGCTTCGCATTTAGATGGCATTTTTTATCATCTTTAACTGCCTAAAATTAATAAGACGTTGGTTTTGCTCGTCCCAAAGGCGAAGATTTAAAGTTTTTAGAGCTGTAAAAAAGGTAATAGGCTTAACCTTACTGAATAATTCGTTTTCGTTATGGCATTTGGGCAGATTGTAATTGGGGATAATGGGCGACAGATGATGGATGTGATGAAATCCTATGTTACCAGTGAACCATTGTAACAGCAATGGCAGCTTAAAGTACGATGACCCCTCCAAGGCCATTGTTTTATAGTCCCATTTGCTATTGTCGGTCCACACCACATCTTCAAATTGATGTTGCACATAAAACAGCCAGAGACCAATGCTTGTGGTAATAAACAAAATGGGTAGCTGAATAAGCAAATAGGCTTTCCATCCCATAATCCAAATTAAACCACCTACCATTAACACAACGGCTACATTAGTGATGTGGATATAGCGATTTATGTTTTTTGGAAGTCGTTTTAGGGTTAATCTAAATCCCAATGTAAAGTGGAGTAGGGGTGCAATGCAAAATAAAAATAGGGGATGACGATAAACCTGGTATATAAAACGCTCCCATTTGTTCCGATCAAGATATTCCTGTACAGTTAACGTCTTAACGTCGCCTATTCCTCTTTCGTCCAAATTTCCTACGGTATTATGGTGTATTAAATGATCGTTGCGCCACCTGTGGAATGGGGTAAAAGTAAATATGCCCAATATTACACCTGCAATTTCGTTGTGGCGTTTCTTTTTAAAAAAGGAACCGTGAACACAATCATGAAAAACGATAAATGTGCGCATCAAAAAACCGGATGCAAATACTGATAACAGCAAGGTTAACCAATATGAAACCTGCAAACTGTAATACATAAGCACCCAGAGAGCTAAATAGGGTAGTACGGACGTAAACAGTTGCCAAATGCTTTTTGATAGTTTGGGTCTGTTATATTTTTTTATAATCTCAATCCAGGCAGGTAATGTGTTTTCGTTTTTTATAGTTTTCATGGGATAAAAATAATGTAAGAGGTTAAATAGAAAGTTGCATCTGCTTGCCGTCACAATATTCCGATTTAGAGTTGGAGTGATTTTTACGCCATATTGTGAAAGGCTATGGGTGAATGCGTGAAGTTATTTGCTTCAATTGTATCAATTTTCTGGCGTAAAGATAATAAAATCAATTAAGATGTAAATATCTGAATCTATATCTAAAGCCAATAGTTTAATAGCAAACTACAATTTTTAATATATGAAATTTATTTTTCTTTTACAAGAAATTTAAGATACTTATTTGCTGTCAGACAATGTAATCATCTTATTCTTTAATAGTGATATAAAATCCAGGACTGCTATTTGCCTGAGTTTTCCATTTGGATGCACTCCCTCTTCTCATAAAGAATGTACCATGTTTATTATTCATATCAAACAATATGTTTGGAGTAGCTTGTTTGGAACCATTCATTTTAAAAAGGTTCTTTTCTATCACTTTTGATATTTGAATCCACTCAATAGATAAAGCAACTGTTCCACTGATTATGATATTAAAATCAGACAAATCAATCTGTTGCCAACCACTAGGTTCTGTAATTGGTAAATAAATGTTTTCAGTTAATAACTCATTAGATGGTAATCCATTTTCTATTGAACGAATATGTAATCTAAATATAATATTTCACAATCTAAAATATATTCGCCATACTCATTAGTTACGGTTCCATGAGAGATATTAGCTACTCCAATATTTACGTAGGCTAATGGTAATTCACTTTCTGAATCAACTATCATTCCTCGTATCTCTTGCCCTATCAGTTTGGTTGAAATAACAATAAATCCAAGTATGAGTATAAATATCTTTCGTTTCATATTTTATCTAGGTTTCGTTTGTCTCCGTTATTATATTGCCTAATAGTTCGGATATAGAGCGTTGGGCAGTTTTGAAAGACTGACCAATTAAGCTAACGATAGCCGCACCATTTGTTATGTACGCTAATTTTAGCTTTAAAGTGAGCCGAAATATAAGATTAGAAAACTAAACTTCTTTAAACTTTTATCATCCCAATCACCTAAATTATGAATATATTTTGCATAAAAAAAGGAGCTCATATAAAACGAACTCCTATTTAGGTAATATCTTATGCTTTAGGCACACTTATTTTTTCCGCATAAATATTTGTACGGGTACGCCTGAGAAATCATACAGCCTACGGATCTTATTTTCCAAGAATCGTTTATATGGTTCGTAAACATATTGAGGCAGGTTACAGAAAAATGCAAATGCAGGTGTATTGGTGGGCAACTGCATTATGTATTTTATTTTAATGTATTTGCCTTTGGTTGATGGTGGCGGATTGTCGAGTACCACTTTTAGCATGGCCTCGTTAAGCTTGGAAGTGGATATTTTGCGTGTTTTGTTTTCGTACACCGCAGCGGCCATTTCCAAAGCCTTGTGTATGCGTTGCTTGGTTATTGCCGAAGTAAACACGATGGGGAAATCTACGAAAGGTGCAAATTTGCTCCGTATTTCTTCCTCATACGTCTTGGTAGTCATGGTGTCTTTCTCCACCAAATCCCATTTGTTTACAATAACTACAATTCCTTTTTTATTTTTTTGTATGAGTTGAAATATCTTTTGATCCTGGCTCTCTACCCCGCGTGTTGCATCTATCATAAGCAGACACACATCCGAGTTTTCAATGGCACGGATAGCGCGCATCACACTATAAAATTCCAAATCTTCGTAAACCTTTGATTTTTTGCGCACCCCGGCTGTATCAACCAAATAAAAGTCGTAGCCAAATTTATTAAAACGGGTATAAATACTGTCGCGCGTTGTTCCTGATATGGGGGTTACTATATTTCTTTCTTCACCAATAAAGGCATTTACAATAGACGATTTGCCGGCATTTGGACGGCCTACCACAGCAAAACGGGGGATGTCAAGATTTTCCACATTTTCGGCACTTGGGAAAAGTGTTACCAAGCGGTCGAGCAATTCACCTGTGCCTGAGCCGTTTATTGACGAAACCGAGAAAAGTTCCTCCACACCAAGTGAGTAAAAATAGCTGGCATCAGCAAGGCGTTCAGGGTTGTCCACTTTATTAACAACAACCATCACTTTTTTCTTACTGCGTCTTAGCAGGTCGGCAACCATCTCATCGTAATCGGTTATTCCAGTGGTTACATCCAGCATAAACAAAATAACATCGGCCTCATCAATGGCTATGAGTACCTGCTTTCTGATTTCCTCTTCAAAAACATCTTCCGATCCAACGGCATAACCCCCAGTATCTACCACCGAAAATTCCAACCCGTTCCATATGCTTTTACCGTAGATACGGTCGCGGGTAACTCCACTCTCTTCGTTAACTATGGCATTGCGCGATTCCGTGAGCCTGTTAAAAAGCGTCGATTTTCCTACGTTTGGCCGGCCTACTATGGCTGCTATATTTCCCATTTTCCTGGTTTTGTGATATTCAAAAATTAAAAAGCGTGCAAAGATAGGTATTTATTTGCCACTTAAGCACGCTACTTGTTAAACGCCACGTTATTTTTGGTCGTAGCCAAAGTTGCGTAAGGATTTATCTTTGTCGCGCCAGTCTTTGTTTACTTTTACGAAGAGCTGCAAAAACACTTTTTTGTCTAAAAACTTCTCCATATCCTTTCGTGCTTCGGTACCTGTTTTTTTAAGTGCAGCACCCTGATGGCCTATGATAATTCCTTTTTGGGACTCGCGTGCAACATGAATAACGCCCCGTATGTTAATTTGCTTTTTCTCTTCCTTAAACTCTTCAATCTCAACCTCAACCGAATAGGGAATTTCTTTTTGGTAATACAAAAGAATTTTTTCCCGTATAATTTCCGAAACAAAAAATCGTACCGGCTTGTCAGTCATTACATCCTTGTCGAAATAAGCTTCGCCTTCGGGTAATAACTCTTTAATGCGCTTCATCAGGTTGTCGGTATTAAAGCCACGCAAAGCCGACATGGGAAAAATCTCGGCCTTGGGCAGTACTTCTTTCCATACAGAAACCAAATTATCCAACTGCTCAGGGTTCGACTCATCTATTTTATTGATGACCAACAGCACTGGTGAGTCAGTTTTTCTTACACTGTCTAAAAAGTCGTTGTTTTTGTCTAACTTCTCCACTACATCGGTCATGTAAATTACAATATCAGCATCCTGCAAAGCCGATTTCGAAAAGCGCAGCATGGATTCCTGTAATTTGTAATTGGGTTTTAAAACACCGGGCGTATCCGAAAACACAATCTGATAACCCTCCTCGTTTACTATACCTAAAATACGATGGCGTGTGGTTTGCGCTTTCGCGGTAATTATCGATAGGCGTTCGCCCACCAACTTATTGGTTAATGTTGATTTGCCCACGTTGGGGTTGCCTACAATATTTACAAATCCTGCTTTGTGCATCATCCTTGCTTATTAGGAGTTTTTTAAGATAAAAGTTAGTGCAAAGATACATGTTATAAGTGTGCCACGCAATAAAGGATAGCCAATAGCTGATAGCCGATGGCTAATAGCCATCAGCCAATCGCCATCAGCTACAAAACATGCTTGTAATACACGTTCATACTTTCAATTTTTCCGGCTATGTTGGTGTTTTTTATCAGTGTTCCTGAATAGTGGTAATTAAGGCGCAAAAATGTTTTGTTCATGGGCACGGAGTTTAACCTGGCAATGGTAAACAGAGTTTTGATTCCCTGCTCTTTCATTCCTCCTTCCATGGCATGAAGCAGCACGCTCGACAGGTTGTTTCCATGATGTTTGAAATGCGTTGCAAAGTCGGTCATCTCAGCATACTTTCCTTTCATATCAATTTCAGAAGATGCTAATGCCGCCAGCTTACCGTCTTTTTCGGCACCATAGTATTGTACATTTTCGGACATCGTTTTTCTGATATAGTCGGGATTGTGTATCGGAAAAGGATAGCTCTCGAATACCATACTGTATATTTGCGTAATCTGTTCAATATCCGATTCGTCAAGCCTCCGAATTTTATATTTGGCGCTTTTTCTGATGGCTTTAGCACTTTGGTTAGGCTCTGATAAAAGCTTGCTTAAGCTTGTAAGCTGTTTTTTTTCAAGGTTTAATAACCTGTTGGCATCTAAAAATTTCGACATGAAAAACACATCTTCTTTTCCATCATAAAAATTGGGAATAGAAGCTTCTAAAATGTAGCCCCTTGCAATAAACAAGGGTGCTACACTTTTAGGTATCTTACAAAATATTTTACCGTAATTGTTTTTCTTTGATAGTTGTTGTAACTCGTTTAAAACGAGTTCGGTATCTCTAGAGTCCAGTTTCAGAAGATAAATCCTGTCGTTGTGTTTGCCATGCTGGATAAGTGTTCCTTGACCTATCTCTTCCAAAACATCACGCATTATCATCCCTCCTTTGCAGTCTATCGTTATTTTCGGGCACCAGAGAAATGGTGTCGTCATGATCCGAAAGTAATTTCTCTATTCCCACGGCTTCTATTTCGTTTCCATCCTTCAAATTCAAATCCAAGGTGCAGGTATCGCAGTTCCGGTCGCATACCCTGGCCTCATAACTATCGGGTTCTTTATAAGTGGTAATTACGCCTTCGTAGTTGCGTAGTATCACCTTGTTGGTGGACCATGATATGATGTAATTGGGCATAACGGGTATTTTTCCACCGCCGCCAGGAGCGTCAATCACGTAGGTAGGTCGGGCAAAGCCACTCGTGTGGCCAATCAGGCTTTCCATAATCTCAATTCCTTTGCCTATGGGTGTTCGGAAGTGGGAGAGTCCTTCGGATAGGTCACACTGATACAAATAATACGGGCGAACCCTATTCATTACCAGCTTATGCAGTAAGGTTTTCATTATGCGTGGGCAATCGTTAACATCGGCTAGCAATACGGATTGGTTACCCAACGGGAAGCCACCATCGGCCAACATGGCCAATGCCTCTTTTGCGGAAGTGGTGATTTCGTTGGGGTGGTTAAAATGCGTATTGATCCAAAGTGGCTGGTATTTTTTTAGCACCGAAATTAAATTGTCCGTAATACGATATGGTAAAACCACCGGAACTCTGGTGCCTATCCGGATTATTTCCACATGGGGTATTTTGCTTATTTCCGAAAGTAGCCAGTCTATTTTGTCGTCCGATAGCATCAGTGGATCGCCGCCCGAAAGTAATACATCCCTTACCTGCGGCGTGTTTTTAATATATTCTATTCCTTTATTTAGTTGATCTTTTGATGGCACCGAATCTATATCGCCCACTTTGCGTTTACGTGTGCAATGCCTGCAATACATGGCACAAATATTACTTACGTGAAACAGTACCCGGTCAGGGTATCGGTGCGTGATGCCTTCCACCGGACTATCTTTATCTTCCGATAAAGGGTCTTCGAGCTCTGATTGAAGTGTGGTCAATTCTTCAATACCGCCAAAGGCTTGTTTAAAAACCGGGTCGTTTTTATAATTATTTTTGTCTATGAGCGATAGATAATATGGTGTAATAGATAGGGGGAATTTGTCGAAGGTAAGGTGCAGATTAGCTCTTTCTTCATCTTCGAAATGGATTCCGGTAACTTGTTCAAATTTTTCTAAAGACCGTATGGCATGTCTGAGTTGCCATTTCCAGTCTTTCCAATTGGATAATTTTGAACTGTCATCCATTTTGTTTGCAATTTGTTTTTGGGCATTGTTGTAAATCATGCGTTTGTTTTTTGTTAAAAATTTATTGGTATAAGCACCGATTATTTTCGTATTTAATAAGATATGCGTTATGGATTTTATGTGCGAGTATTCAGTAGCTTTTTTTAGTTTGGTTAAACCTTTATTGTAATGTCAGGTTTATTTTGAGTGAGGGCTAACTAATAATAGTTTCTATGGAACAAATATAGGTATTTTAAAATAAATGAGAGGTTTTTTAAGTAGGATAGGGTAACCCGAACGTTTTTTAAA
>JAGXIP010000304.1 GCA_024635585.1 Saccharicrinis sp.
GCATTTGATGCGTTTTTATAGCACTACAAAGGCAACTAATAGCTTATCAATAGTTTAGTTTTAAAATTTTTCCAATACGCTACCTATTTCCTTTTATTTCTAAATGTTTCTTTTTTACAGATCCCTTTTATTTCCACTAATTTCCTTTTTTCTCTAACATCCATTTTACGCTCTACGCACCTCACTGTCCACTTTACGCTTCAGGCTTTACGTTTTACGCTATTTGCTTTACGCTCTCCGTTTTGCTCTCCTTGCTCCTCGCCCCCCGCTCCACGCTTTCCTCTTTCCTCAAAAAAACTATCTTTGCAAAAATTACCTTATTCCACTAACCATACGCCACTAAAAATGTCGATAATTTACAATCTGGGTATTCTTTTGTACAATGCTGTATTGAGCGCACTGAGCTTATTTAACGACAAAGCAAAAAAACTTCATCAGGGAAGAGCTGAAACGATGCGCAGACTTCCCAGTCTTCATTTTCCAGATGCCTGCATTTGGATTCATTGTGCTTCGCTTGGTGAGTTTGAACAAGGGCGACCCATTATAGAGGCTATTAAAAAAGAAGACCCGTCACAAAAGGTAGTGCTTACATTTTTTTCGCCTTCGGGATATGAGGTACAAAAAAACTATGCACTCGCCGATGCGGTTATGTATCTCCCTTCTGACCGACCAGCCAATGTAAAAAAGTTTATAAAAGCCATCAACCCCAAGCAAGCTATCTTTGTAAAATACGAATTTTGGCACCATTATCTTAAACACCTTCACCAATTAGGTATCAACACTTATATTGTATCTGCCATATTTAGGCCAAAACATACTTTTTTTAAATGGTATGGGGGATGGTACAGAAAGATGTTACAATACTTTACAAAACTGTATGTTCAAAACGAAGAATCTGCCCAACTTTTAGCAAACATAGGCATCAATAATTACCAAGTGACGGGCGATACCCGTTTCGATCGTGTATACCAGATTGCACAAAAGGCACAAGAATACCCCGAGCTGGCACTATTTGCCCAAGATCACAAAGTTTTGGTGGGCGGAAGTACCTGGCCTGCCGGAGAAAAACTACTGGCCAACTATTTAAAGCACAATCCCGATTGCAAGTTACTGCTGGCTCCACACGAAATTCACGAAGAGCATTTAACGCAGGTTGAAGCTTTGATGAAGGACTTTATCTGTGCTAGATATACCGCTTTGCACCAGGTTGACTTGAAACAACTTAGAGTTTTAATAGTGGATACTATGGGCATGTTATCATCTATGTATAGATATGGACATGTGGCGTACATTGGCGGTGGTTTTGGTAGCGGCATACACAACACCCTCGAACCTGCTACCTTTGGCTTACCGGTAATTATAGGCCCCAACTACAAAAAATATCAGGAAGCCTGCGATTTGATTCAATTGGGTGCCGGATTCTGCGTGCACAACAGTAGCGATTTTAACAAAGTAGCCAATCATCTTTTAAAAGATTCCGAACACTTAAGTGTAGCCTCAAAAGCCTCGGTTGATTATGTAAATAAAATGCGCGGAGCCACACAAATAATAGTAAAAGAGCTTTTGGGGTAAGCGATACCCCGTTCTTACTTTTCTTTTCGAATAAAATACAAAAGTATCCTATTTCCTAAAATGGGATAATATACTCCACATAGTGGAAAGCATCCTGAAAAATTTACAATTTCCCTTTAAAATGTAGGGTTTCCCTCCTCTTAAAATTTTCCATCGTGTAAATATATTTTTATTGCGATTGTTGATAAATTATTCTTTTTGGACAACTTTTGCATTTTTTAAAAATCACAAACGCTTCATTATCAATGTTTAGCACGATTTAAATGGACAACTTTTGTAATTGTTCAAAACTATTTCTTGACTTAATAATAAAGCTTACCTATCTTTACAAAGTCAAAATTAGAAAAAAACAAGGTACCTACTCCTATAATTCAAGGGGCACTCTTGAGCATTTTATAAAGCATTTTTCATCATCAACTTAACCTTAATTATCAAAACCATCATGGAAGCCACACAAATCGACCACAAAATCGAGACATTGAAAAAAACCTACACCAATGACGAGGCATTCGAATCGGCCTTGAAATATTTTAAAGGCGACGAGCTTGCTGCACGCGTTTGGGTAAACAAATATGCTCTAAAAGATTCGGAAGGCGTGATTTACGAGCTAAACCCCGACGAAATGCACCGTCGTTTGGCCAGAGAGGTTGCCCGTGTCGAAAAAAAGTACCCCAATTCCATGAGCGAGGACGAGCTTTTTGAGCTTTTTAGGGATTTTAAATATATTGTACCCCAGGGCGGCCCCATGGCAGGTATTGGCAATCCATTTCAAATAGCTTCTTTATCCAACTGCTTTGTAATTGGCAACGATGGTAATTCCGATTCGTACGGCGGCATCATGAAAATAGATCAGGAGCAAGTACAATTGATGAAGCGACGTGGTGGCGTAGGGCACGATTTGTCGCATATTCGTCCCAAGGGCTCTCCTGTTAAAAACTCTGCTTTAACTTCCACAGGCATTGTTCCGTTTATGGAGCGTTATTCCAATTCAACCCGCGAGGTGGCTCAGGATGGACGAAGAGGTGCTTTAATGCTAAGCGTTTCTATTAAACACCCCGATTCAGAATCTTTTATCAACGCAAAACTAGAGCAGGGAAAAATTACCGGTGCCAATGTGTCTGTTAAAATCGACGATGATTTTATGCGTTCCATTGTGGATGGCAAACCTTATGCGCAACAATATCCGGTGCACTCCATTAATCCATCGCACACTAAAACAATAGATGCTTCGGGTCTTTGGGGTAAAATAGTTCACAATGCATGGAAATCGGCTGAGCCAGGAATCCTATTTTGGGATACCATTATCCGCGAATCAGTGCCCGACTGCTATGCCGACATGGGTTACCGTACCGTTTCGACTAATCCTTGTGGCGAAATCCCTTTATGTCCCTACGACAGTTGTCGTCTCATTGCTGTAAACCTTTACGCTTATGTAGAAAATCCTTTTACAGACAAGGCTAAATTCAACTTTGAACTGTTTAAAAAGCACGTGGCTCATGCGCAGCGTATCATGGACGACATTATCGACCTGGAACTAGAGCAAATAGATGGCATCCTAAATAAAATAAAAGAAGATCCCGAAGAAGATGAGGTAAAAAGAGTAGAGCGAAACCTGTGGACAAATATCCGTAACAAAGCCCTCGAAGGTCGCAGAACCGGCGTAGGCATTACGGCTGAAGGCGACATGTTAGCCGCATTAAATTTACGCTATGGCACGGCCAATGCCACCGATTTCTCCATCGAAGTACATAAAACATTGGCACTAGCAGCCTACCGTTCGTCGGTAGATATGGCCAAGGACAGAGGTGCATTCCCTATTTACGATTTCAGTAAAGAGGCGAAAAATCCTTTTATCAACCGACTTTTTAAAGCCGATCCTAAACTGGCTGAGGATATGAAGGTTTATGGACGTAGAAATATCGCTCTCCTTACTATTGCTCCCACAGGAACTACCAGTTTAATGACCCAAACATCATCAGGTATCGAACCGGTTTTTATGCCTGTCTATCGTCGTCGTAGAAAAGTGAATCCCAACGATCCAGAATCGCGTGTTGATTTTGTGGATGAAGTGGGCGACAGCTGGGAAGAGTACATCGTTTTCCATCATAAATTTGTTAACTGGATGGAAGTCAAAGGTCATTCCACTACTAAAAAGTACACAAAAGAGGAGTTGGATAAACTGATTGAAGCTTCGCCTTATTACAAAGCCACTTCTAACGATGTGGATTGGCTTAACAAAGTACGTATGCAGGGCGGCGTGCAAAAGTGGGTAGATCATTCCATCAGCGTAACCATTAACTTACCTGCCGATGCCACAGAAGAGCTGGTAGCACAATTGTATGTTGAGGCCTGGAAAAGTGGATGTAAAGGTGTTACTGTGTATCGCGATGGTTCGCGCGCCGGCGTACTCTTAGCCGACACGAAAGAAGAAGATGAAAAATCAAGATTCTCCAAAAAGCGTCCTGAAGTACTCGAGGCAGATGTAGTTCGTTTTCAGAACAACAAAGAAAAATGGATTGCCTTTGTGGGATTGATGGAAGATCGCCCCTACGAAATTTTTACTGGTTTGGCCGATGATGAAGATGGTATCCTATTGCCCAAGTCGGTGCAAAGAGGGCTTATCATCAAAAACCGCGATGAAGAAGGCAACTCACGTTACGATTTTTGTTTTGAGAACAAGCGTGGTTACAAAACTACCATTGAGGGTTTGAGCCATAAATTCGATAAGGAATATTGGAATTATGCCAAACTTATCTCGGGTGTACTTCGCCATGGTATGGACATTGCTGATGCGATTCATTTGGTGGCCGGCCTTCAACTCGACAGCGAATCCATAAACACCTGGAAAAACGGAGTTGAGCGAGCCCTTAAAAAATACATTCCCAACGGTACAAAAGCCAACCGGGGCCGATGCGAATCGTGTAATTCCGAGAGCCTCACTTATCAGGAAGGTTGTTTGATTTGTACAGATTGCGGCTCATCAAAATGCGGTTAAGCGCTTCTGCCAAGGCATAACTGTTTGTTTCAGAAAGCGGGATGGTCGTACGATCATCCCGCTTTTTTTCTTCGTTTCAAACATAACACTTCGTTATATTTTTGCAACTGTCTGAATACTAGGGTCTTCGATAAGAAATGCAATCTTTGTTAATGTATTGATAATTTGAGGTTTACATATAAGTCTAATGTCTCGCTCCTCCACTAAAGCTTTCCGCGAGCGCAAAAGCTATTCTGCGGAGGCACTGGCGGCACGCAGATTATCTAAAATCCCTGTCTGCCGACAGGCAGGTAACGGTCTATTGAATCACCCATCTCCAAATTATTGAATTTAGTCATAAAATAATAGTCTTTAATCAAAACCATTTTCAAAAACTTTCGTTAAACCACGCAACACAACATTTAAATCAACCACGGTGATCAATCAACACAACACAACAACTCACGTGGCCCTTTTTGCTTTCTTGTTCATGCTGATAAGTAATATCAGCTTTGGACAAGATTGCTCCTATCTATCAAAGGCCAACGATATCGTACCATTGGGAAAATGTGCCCCGGTAGATGTAAGCTGGAAAATAACATATAGGGGAGTAAACGATAACGGGACACCAGTTCAGATTAGATACGATTGGGATGACGGGAAACCGGTTCAAATAGTAAATGCTACATTAACCGATGTTGGCTTGAGAGAATGGACTGCAATCCATAGTCACATATATCCCAATACTGGAAATCAATGTAATTACCACCCCAGAGCAACCCTTATTGTTAATGGTGTTGTGTGCACCAGCTCGGTACAAGAGCAAATTGTAACTGTTTGGGATACCGACGATAAAAACGGCGGTCAACTTAAAGTTAACCCGGAAACTTATCCTATTTGCGTGGGTAACGATGCACTTTTCCATTTTACCGACAATAGCCAATGGAACTGTACCCCGCCCGACGAAAAAGATGTAGTGAACGACCAAGACCGATGGATACAGTGGATATACGGCACGGGCGCTACCGACATTATGGATGCTGAGGTTAACGGTGTAGTCAGGGCTTATCCGTACAGGGATGTTATAAACTACATCCCCGGACCTATCGAAGGTCCAATTGCCCCGTATAACATATCTTTGGACATCTACATACCCGACCATCATCCTGTAGGTAAATTTTTTGAGGTAACCCTACGAAACTGGAACGTGTGTAACCCCTACGACGATCCGAGCGTACTAGGGCCACCAGCTAACCTCATTGATGGTGATTTCCCGCCAGTTATTACCACGGCCAAGGCTTTGATTGTAGCCTTACCCGATGCCACAATACAACCTGTGGCTAATATATGCGAATCGGAGCCTCCTTTTTTCTTGATAGCTGCCGATGGTGGTGGATCATGGTCTGGCCCAGGCATCAGTAAATCTTCCAGCTCAAAATTCAATCCTAAACTGGCTGGACCTGGCATACACACCATAACATATACCGTTACTGATGGCAACGGATGTTCCGACACAAAAACGGTTGTTATTGTAGTAAAAGAATCCCCCAAAGCAAACATTACCCTTAGTGGTTTGGCCAATTTTTGCCCCGGTGTGGTAATGAATTTGGATGGTAACCCCAGCGAAGGGGAAACGCCCTATACCCATAGCTGGACGGGACAAACTGGGCCACTAGATTTCACTTCTATCCAAAATCCCAAATTCCAAGCCTCAACAGTTGGTACATACAAAC
>JAGXIP010000305.1 GCA_024635585.1 Saccharicrinis sp.
GGCTGGTAGCACATGACTGGAGCTGGTGGCGAATCTTCGGCTTGGTTGGCTGTCGTCAGGGTATGGCTTTAAAAGTCCTGTAAATGCCATGCCCTGACTACTGCGAAGGAACCCAGCAAGGACACGAATCAGCCACCATACACTATGAGGTGCAAAATAGATTAAGCCAAAACTTGTACTGCAATCGTCCGCACTTCCCCAAAAGCAAATATTTATTTTCAATCCGTTTAGTATACGTTTAGAAACGTTTATTAAACGGATTTTTGGTTGTAATGCCAGTGTTTTTAATCTAAATCTCCTCACTTCTCCTGTAATTAACAATTACAACTGACCACGTACAGTAAAACATATCAACTTTTTTGTTGAAACATTTGTGTAATTTAACCGTAATAGATTACATTTATCACCTAATAATTAACTTCGTACATAATCGAAATGACGACAAGTGATTTGAGCTTATTGAAAAGTGTGCATTAAACAACATGACTTTGAAAAAGATTCCAATTTTATTTTACATATGCTTGGTTGCATGCACTCAAATACAGACTACAAATGACGTCACGAAATTCAACGAATTGCTAGGCGTTGAGAAGGCTGAAGCTTTTAATGAAGCAGTCTTATCGTTTAAAGAATTTCTGAAAGTCAACTATCCTGAAATTGAAGAAGAAAACCAAAGGATTAATCAATTTCTTCAAACATTGATGGATACTAAAGATTTTAATTTCAACTTTAAATTTGACGTAGAAAAATGTGCCAGAATAATCGAAAAGTGGGAAAAAAGTGATTTGCGTAAAGAAGTGTGGTTGTATGGAAATGAAGATTATACTTCTTTATTTTGGAGTAATACAGGAGAGGAACTAGAAGAAGAAATTATTCCAATAACTAGAAATGAAGGAATTGAAGTTGAAACTGTCGACATTAGCAAATATTTAGATTCTAACTCAGCTGGCCTTTATTTATATGGACTTTCTGAATATGCGCCTAATGATACAATTATTCAAGAATATGTTGATATGAAAAAAGCAATTGGCGATATAAGTTCTAAAACAATTGCGGAATCTATTAAAAAGCTTAAAATAAAATACAATGAACCATTTTTCATGAGAATACTAGTTGTTGAATTCTATTATGATTTAATGAAGTATAGTCTTGAAGGGGAGAGAAATAACGCACACCAACCATAAATAAAAGGCATAGGGCAGTTTGTGATATGAAGAAGTTTAGCGCTTCGAATTAGCAGCCGAAGCTTTTGCTTCGGGTAATGAAAATATTAAATTTATGTCCAAAACAAAAGCTTCGGCTTTATGGAGGTTCGGGAGTTTGGTTTTTCAAAGTGCCCCACGCCTCTTATTAGTAACATTAGGCAAGATTTAGCATAAACGCAAGATTACTAGGAATTAAACTATAAAAAATAAATTATTGGAATTATGAAAACACCAACTTGGGCATATGTTATTGGAATAATGATGATGTTATTTGGAGGATGCAGTATTACAGGAGATTTACAGTCAATAAATAGTCCTAATATGCTTGAAATGCAGCATAAAATGATGGCGGGAATGACTGGAGAAACCGATACAATTGAAATGGATAGTATAGGTTTGGATATTAATAATACCATAGGGAACTCTAATTCTGGTTCAAGTGAACAGCAGGCGTTTAAAAATATGGCTAAGACTATGAAAGAAATGTTCTATGTTTCAGAATTTACTAAGAAATGGATGGTAAGATTTGGATATATAGGTCTTTTCTTTTCTATCCTTTATGTTTTCGCGGGAATATTTCTTTTAGTTAAGAAGACTTTCTCTATTAAACTTGCATATCTAGCATTGGCACTTAGTATTTTATTTAGTGTTATTCAGGCTATTGTTCTATCATCTGATTCCTCTGGTGGATACATTTCTTTGACTTCTGGATTTTCTCAGATATTTGGAATTATTATTGATATCATACTATTAGTAGTAATACTTGTTTCTGATAAGACTGCATATAAAACTGAATAAAAATACCTTAATTCAAATTAAGGGAAGTCTTATTTTTATGAAAATAAAAGGAATGAAAACTAAAAATATTATGCTGAGAACAACTCTATCTTTTTTGACAATTTATCTTCTCAGTTCATGTGCAACTCATCATGGATTCTTAAGCTCCAATGCAGTACTGATTAATAATGATTTTAAAATAATAGGTCTTGGTATTGGTGAATCTGAAAGCCTCAAGGTTTTAGGATTCGGAGGACTAAAAAAGGATGCTTTAGTATTTGATGCAAAAAATGATTTATACAAAAAAGTTGAATTGAAACAAGGGCAAGCATTGACCAATATAACTGTTGATTTCAAGCACGAATTTTATTTTATATATTCGAAAACAAAAGTAATCGTAACAGGAGAAATAGTAGATTTTAATTCGAGTAATGACAAGCTATCTCAAAATTACTATGGTTTAAAAGTTAGAAATGACTTTAAGATTGGAGATCCAGTATATGTTAAAATAGATGGGAGCTTTAAAAAAAGAGTTATTGAGAAACTTGATTTAAATGAATTGCAAATAGAATTATTAAAGCAGGATTCAGAAATCCTAAGTTCTCTTTCCATTAAATATGAAGATGTATTTCGATTAAATGGAGTTTTTGATTATGAAAAAACGAGATATTCAATAGGGGATAAAATTGAAATAGAAGTCAGGAGTGGAAAAACCCCATCAGGAAAACAAAATTCTAGTGAATTTATTGGAAAAGTGATTGGAATTTCTCAAAGGTATGCATTGTTGATTGACGAGAATAGTAAATATGAAGTAATCGCTATTAAATAATAATGTATAAAATATTAGCGGAGAGTTATTCTAGCATGTGCTGTTTGCTTTAGCTTTGCGTAAATCAAAAGGAAAGTGCCACTCGGTCGGCAACTATTTAGGCGATTTACCCGTGAGTGTGCCAATTAAATAAAATAGGAATATGAAAACGCTAAAAAACAATATTTATTTTAAAGTTGGAGCGATAGTTATCATCGCATTAATTTTATTGATTCCCACTTCAACACTATGCCTTATTGATTGGTAGCATTGGAATTTTCATTATCCTCGGACTTGTAATGTATTTTTCAAGCGAAGCAGTGGAAACAATCAAGAGTAATAGTTTTAGCGTGGTTGGCAACCTAACGTTTAATGGAAGAAAGTAGAAATGCAATTATTCCCATCACTTACTTGGTGCATAAAAACGCTGTTGGTTTAAACGTATAATTTACAGTTACAAAATTAAATATAAAATGAAAGCAAACGAATTACCTTTAAATAATTTTTTACAAGCGCCTAACGTTCAGTTTGTAATACCGGTTTATCAACGGAATTATGATTGGACAACCAATGAATGTGGTGAATTATTAAACGATATTATTACTGTTGAGCAGGAGGAAAGAGGCACGCATTTTATTGGTAGTATTGTTTTTATTCATGAAGGTGCATATAGCACCAGCGAAGTAAAGGAATTGGTAATAATAGATGGTCAGCAACGTTTAACTACAATCAATATCTTGTATGTGACGTTGTATCGTTTTGCAAAAGAAAATGGCAAGCAACAGGAAGCCGAAATGCTGTATAATATGTTTTTAACCAATCAATATGTCCAGCAGGAGTCGAGTAAACTAAAATTAAAGCAAACGGATAATAATTCGCTGGCATTTAAAGCCATTATGAATCAAGCCGAAAAGGAGTTTGATAAATTCTCTAATGTAATTGAAAACTATAACTATTTCAGGGAGAGGATTAACGAAAGTAATTTTAGCACAATACTAAATGGTATCAAACACCTTATTTTTGTCGAAATCTCATTAGAAAGGGGAAAGGACGATCCCCAGCGTATTTTTGAAAGCTTAAACTCAACAGGTCTGGATCTCTCGCAATCGGATCTGATACGTAACTTTATTTTAATGGACTTAGATCCAAAAGATCAAAACAGAATATTTGATCAGATATGGAATCCTATCGAAGAAAATGCAAGAGATTTGAGCAAACAGAAATCTATGGTGTCGGATTATATTCGGGACTATTTAACGCTGAGGAACAAAAAGATTCCAAATAAAAATAAAGTTTATCACGAGTTTAAAAAGTTGTATGGCAATAAAATGGACGAAGCTTATTATCAAGAATTGGAGAAGATAAAATCACTTTCGTCCCATTATAGAAAGTTGATAAACCCCAATGTGTTAAACGATATTAATTTAAGGGTTGAGCTGGAGTACGTCACACGTTTAGAAATAAATGTTGCTTTTCCATTTTTATTGCAGGTGTTTGAGGATGCAGATAATGGAGTAATTGATAATGTCACTCTTATTAAAGTGTTAAAGCTCATTCAAAATTATACATGGAGGAGGTTTGTGGTAGGGTTACCCACCAATGCGTTAAATAAAATTTTCATGACGCTTTATGCTGAAGTTGATACAGAAGAGTATTATAATTCTCTTGCAATTGCATTGGTGAGAAAAAAGGGAAGCTCAAAATTTCCAAGTAATGAAGAATTGCTGTCCGCATTAAAAGATAAAGACCTGTACAACATACAGACAAAGAATAGAAATTACATGTTCGAGAAGTTAGAAAACCACAACAACCGAGAATTTGTAGATACAGCACATGAAAACATCACCGTTGAGCACATCTTCCCACAAAATCCTGTAAGTGATTGGAGCACCAATTTAATAGCGGATGATTTTTTTACTTTTAAAGCAAAGTATTTAAATACCATCGCTAATCTTACGCTATCGGGCAACAATGGCGCATTAAGCAATAAGTCTTTTTCGCAGAAGCAAGTTATGAATACAAATGGAGGTGAGCAAGGGTATAAATACAGTAGATTATGGTTAAATAAATATTTAAATACAATCGATGTCTGGAATCTGGAAAGCTTTGAGAAACGCTTTTCTATTATTTCAGATCGATTTTTAAATATATGGCCATATCCAGATGTGATATTGCCAATAAACGAAGATGCAGGAGAGGTCAATATATTTGATGCTGAAAAACCAACTCATAAAAAGCTTGACTATTTTATTTTTGAAAACACAAAAGTTGAGGAAAGAGCAATTGCTCAGCTTTATTCTTATGTTGTGAGAAAATTGTATGAAAGAAACACCGCATTTTTACTGGCACAGCAAGAATTAATTAAAATATCCCGAAATAGGCATGACTTCCGTGTACCGCAAGATTTAATTAATGGTTACTTTTTTGAGGCAAATACAGATAGCAACACAAAATTTGTCATACTTAAGAAGCTCCTAGCAGCTTTTGAATTAGAAGATGAACTAATAATTAAATATGCAGCAGATTTAAATGAGGAAAGAGATACGAGTAGTTTTATAATTAGAAAGAATTTTTGGAAACAGCTCCTTCCTCGAATAAAGAATACAACATTATTTAAAAATGTAAGTCCATCTAAAGATCATTGGTTATGCTCAGGAGCTGGCATAAGTGGTGTTAATTACACACTGGTTGCAACCAGAGCTTATATCCGTATTGAATTAACTATTTCCACAGCAAGCAAAGAGGTTAATAAAGAGTATTATCATAAAATAGCACAAAACAAAATACAAATAGAGCAGCGGTTTGGAGCAGATTTAGATTGGGAAGAATTGCCTGATAATAAGATGAGCAGAGTGAAATTTGAATTAGGTGGGGTGAATTTGTTTGATGAACAGGATTGGAATACGATGAGTGAGTTTATCATTGATAACTTACCAAAGTTTGAGCTTGCATTTAAATCTGAAATTGATAATTTGAAAACTAGTAAAATGGCTTTTTTCAGATAATTAAATGCCAATTCCGCTGACACGAATTTCAGAGATTATAAAAGGTAAACGCAGAATAACAGCAGAAACAGCACTGCGATGGAGAAAAAAAACTCGGAAATTCAGCTAAATTCGGGCTTGGCCTCCAAAAATGATTATGACATCGAAGAAGAAAAAGTGGAAAACAAGGAAAAGGAATTAAACAAAAAAAGCACCTCCAAAAAAATGAAGATGCCCTTATCTTATAAGTTGATTATTTTTAAAAACTAACGCTAAGCCATCTTTACGCTTTACGCTCCCGAAGAAATTAAATTTAAGGTATCGGGATTTCCGTTGCTCTATCTCCACTTTTTCTGTCTTCTTTACCTTGTCCGCTTTACGCCCCTCGCTCCTTGCTCCTTGCCCCTCGCTCCTCGCTCCCTGCTCTTTGCTCCTTACTCTCCGCTCATAACCGCTACCTGTCATTAGCCATCAGCCATCCGCCAATAGCCACCAACTACCTATAACTATCATTCGGATTATAACTTTCGACGTGGCGTTCGGTTTTTGCCTGATTAAACTCCTTGATGGTGATGATGATTCCTGTTTCTTCCACATCGCCAAAACGATCATTTACAGCTGTACCAAAGGAACGCATGGAGGGCGAAAGATTCATGTATGCATTTACCAATGGGGGGATAGTTTCGCCCAGTTTGCGCACCTTGCGGTTTAATATTTTATAATCCTCAACAAAAGTTGGACCCGGAAAAATTCTATTAATGTCCTCGGGTGTAAGTCCAATTTTAACTTTGAATTCCTCGTGGGGATAAACCAAGTTATCAGGATCACAAAAATACCTGTTCATAAAGCTCAGTATTAAATCTCTGGCTTCTTGGTTAAAATGGTTGTACATGGTTACTTTGCCAAAAAAGTACTTCATTTCCGGATGGTTCACAATCAGAGAGCCCAAACCGTCCCAAAGGTTATCCAACGCAAAAAGGCTTTTGGATCCTTGCTTACTCGACTGGTATTGCGGCTGCACAAAAGATCGCCCCAGCTCGATGGTTTCGGGGAAGTACTCGTTTAAAAATTTTTGTGAGAAATGAAACAAACGCGAGGTGGCCAGTGTTACATTCCCGTCTTTATCGCGAGGTACACTGTTACCCATAATATAACGGTAGCCGCCTAAAATCTCCTTTTCTTCGGGATCCCAAACTATTAGCTGACGATAGGGTACTTCTGCCGTATCATAGTCGTCAATGTCGGCTTCTTTGCCTGTTCCTCCTCCCGCTTGGCGGAAAGATTCTTCTCTTAATCGGCCAACCTCCAACATAAGGTTAGGCGCATCGTCGCCGCGGAAATCGTAAATTTGGTTGCCGCCTTTGTTGGTGTTGCGAACGAACCTTTCTTTTGTCAATTCTGCCTCCAACTTTTCTTTGGCTATTGGAGCAATGATGGGTTTATTAGAATCCATGAAATATTACTTGTTTGCAAATGCAAAATTAAATTAATTTTGGTAAGCCATAGACTGTTTCCTTTATTTTTTCTGCCCAAGCTTTGGCACTCTCACCATTTTCAAGCTCTTGCCAGGGGATTATAGAGCCAAACCTCAATGTAACGTGCTTGTCTTTTTGTTTAAACATCTCATCTACAAGGTATAGCATTTCAATGTTCGCTTTAAGTCCAATTAACTTTCTGAAACGGGCCAGATTGTAAAAGAAGTTCGAGTTACGTCCTTCAATATGAACTGGCACAATGTTCCGCTTGTGAGCGATGGTTTTTTTTACAAAATTGGGTTTCCATTCCAAATCTTTGATGCCTCCTTTTTGCTTCCGCGATACTAATCCGGCAGGAAAATAAAGCATTTGTGCTTTGGATGCAAATGCGTTTTCAATGAGCTCGGCTGCTTTTCGGGAGTGACCACCATGCTTGTTGATGGGCACAAATATGTCGTTAAATCGACCAACCTGCAACAAAATATCATTAACAGGGAATTTAATGTTGTCGAAAACACTGCCTACTTCGGTCATAAAAATAATGCCGTCCAGTCCGCCCAAGGGATGGTTCGATACAAAAAGATAACGACCGTCGGTGGGTATTTTATCCAAACCTATTGAAGTGCTTTTTACGCCAAAATGATTCGTGCAAATTTTTCCGAAATCCACATTATAAGCATTTGGATCCATATTTATCATATCATTCAAGCTATCCTGATGAATTACTTTTTTTAAATACGAAATGATAAACTTCGGAATCCATTTTAATATGGCCGGATTTTTATCCCGAAATACCTGCTCAATGTCAATGGCTTTTATCTTAATATTATCCTTGTTCTCCATGCAAAATAAATAAAGTCCAATTTTATAAAAAATTACTTTAACCCCTACGTTTTTCCGCTTAAAATGGATGATTAAAAACAATCTTTTAAAATATTTATCAACAAAGTGGTATAAAGTGGAGCAAAGTGGTTGATTGTGGTTTTAAAATTTCATACTTTTACAAAGATTAATATTAAATCGTAATGGCCACATTTATAGGTGATTTTGTTTGTAAAGCGGATGCTAAGGGGCGGATTGTACTACCTTCTTTCTTTAAAAAGGTAATGACCGCCATGGAAGAGATCCGTTTTGTGGTGCGTAAAGATTTGCACGCGAACTGCCTGTTGATGTACCCTTACCCTGATTGGGAGGCGCATGTGGAGGACATACGGTCGCGGGTAAACATGTACGATAAAGATCAAAATATGGTGTATCGTCAATATGTACGCGCCGCCGTAGAGGTAAGTTACGATGGTAACGGGAGGATGTTGATACCCAAGCGACTAATGGATAAAATTGAAGCCGACAAAGAGGTTGTTTTGGTTGGGGTGGATAATAAAATAGAGCTCTGGAGCAAAGTTGGTTTTGAGGAAGGTGGCATGAGCGATGATGAATTGGGGGCTAAAATGCAAGGTTTTTGGGGCGGAAGTGAAAAGTGAAATTAACGAAGGAGGAGTGATGGAAAACGTATATCATGTGCCGGTTTTATTAAGTGAATGTATCGAAGGCTTGAGCCTAAAGCCAGGCGGTACCTACGTGGATGTAACTTTTGGAGGTGGCGGACATAGCAAGGAAATATTAAAAAATTTAGAGGGAGGCAGATTAATCGTGTTCGACCAGGATGAAGACGCCTACCAAAATCGCCCTGATGATGAACGATTAATTTTTGTACGTCATAATTTTCGTTACCTAAAACATTTTCTCCGATATATAGGAATTGATAAAGTAGATGGCATATTGGCCGATTTGGGTGTTTCGTCGCACCATTTTGATACACCCGAAAGAGGTTTCTCCTTTAGGTTCGAAGGCGAGTTGGATATGCGGATGAACAAACAGTCCAGTTTAACAGCTGCCGAGTTACTTAATTCTTACGATGAGAAAGAATTATATCGGATTTTTAAAAATTATGGCGAGTTAAAACATGCCGGAAAATTAGTGCGTGGTATTCTGTCGCGCAGAGATAGTCGTCCTTTTAAAATGATTTCGGATTTGTTGGAGGTGGCTGAGCCCTGTGTTCCAGCTCGTGAAAAAAATAAGTTTCTGGCTAAAATTTTTCAAGCACTACGTATTGAGGTAAACCGCGAAATGGATGCACTAAAGGATATGCTGATGCAAACCAAAGATGTATTGGCACCGGGCGGTAGGTTGGTAGTTATGTCGTACCACTCCTTAGAAGATAGGTTGGTTAAAAATTTCATGAAAACAGGCGACTGCGAACAATCTCAAGCCGAGCAGGATTTCTACGGAAAAAATATCGTTCCCTTCGTGGCAATAAGTCGCAAACCTATAGTGGCCGACGAGGAGGAATTGCAAAGTAACACCCGGTCGCGAAGTGCAAAATTGCGTATCTGCGAAAAATTATAAGCGTAAATTTTTTAAAGCCTATATATTATAAGTATGGCAGCAAAAGAAATAAAAGATGAGGAGTTTGTAGGTTCAGGTACCGAAGGTTCAAAAAAGTTGTCCCTTCGCGATTTTGTATCGGGGCGAATTTTTACGCGTGAAGAGTTTGTGGCGCAACTTCCATTTTTATTTTTCCTAACAATTTTGGCCTTTATATATATATCCAACCATTTTAGTGTGGAAAAATTGCTCAAGGAAGCCGCAACACTAAATAAGGACATTCAGGAATTAAGGATAGAGGCCATCACCACCTCATCCGACTTGATGTATTTTAGTAAGCAATCAGTTATTTTAGATAAAGTGAGAGAGTCAGGTGTCGATTTGGAAGAATTAACTGAACCACCTAGGAAGATAATTTTAAAAAAGTAGTAAAAAAGCACAATGACAATTAAAAGAGACATAACGTGGAGGATGGGGGTCATCTATGTGGCATTACTGATGATGTCTGTCATTGTTATTGTTAAAATTTTGTATCTGCAAATTGCCGAGGGAGCCGAATGGCGGGCTATGGAAGAAAAAATGACCAGCAAGGAACGGGAGATTGAAGCCGACAGAGGAAATATATTGGCCTGTGATGGTCGCAAGTTAGCCTGCTCAGTTCCCAGCTACCGCTTATATATGGATATGATGGCTCATGGGCTGACCGACCAAATGTTTAAACAAAATATTGATAGTCTTAGCCTTTGTTTGTCTAAATTTTTTAAAGATAGGCCGGCATCATCTTATAAGCAGCGACTCATGTCGGCTCGCCGGCAAAAGAGTAGATATTACAGGATACATAACCGCAGAGTTTCTTTTACGGAGTTGAAAAAAATAAAAGAATTCCCACTTTTCCGCTTGGGCATTAATAAGGGAGGTTTTATTCCTGAGCAATTTGATATGCGTAAAAAACCTTTTGGCATATTGGCATCGCGTGTGGTGGGTAAACTCTATGAAGAAAAAGAAAAGGGCGGGATGATTGGTTTGGAGCGGGCTTTTAATCAGGAGCTTAAAGGAGAAAATGGCATCAACACTTTCACCCGTATTTCCGGTCGCTGGGTTCCCGAAGAAGTGGTAGCTCCCCAAAATGGTGACGATGTGATGACTTCCATTGATATCGAAATCCAGGATGTGGCAGAAAACTCCTTGAAACAACAGCTGATAAAGCATAATGCACACCATGGTGTGGCCATATTAATGGAAGTAAAAACCGGGGCTATAAAAGCCATTGTAAACTTACATCGACAAAGTGAAGGATATTACGTAGAAGATTATTTCAATTATGCCATTGGCGAAGCAACCGAGCCGGGATCTACGTTTAAGCTGGCTAGTATGATGGCTATATTAGAAGATGGCTTAATAAATTTGGACGATACGATAGATACCGGAAAGGGTGTTATTAAATTTTATGATCGCACACTAAGGGATAGCCACCATGGGGGTTATGGTAAGATAACCTACAGGCAGGTATTTGAAAACTCATCCAATGTGGGTATTTCAAAAATGATAGTCGATAATTACAAATCCAAACCTAAGCGCTTTATCGACCGACTTTATGCCATGGGTCTTAACAAAAAACATGATCTGGAAATTAAGGGCGAAGCGGAACCATTTATTAAATATCCTGGTTCCGAAACATGGTCTGGCGTTTCATTACCATGGATATCCATTGGTTACGAATCGGAACTGACCGCCTTGCAAACGCTTGCTTTTTATAATGCGGTGGCCAACAATGGAAAGATGATGAAACCGCATTTTGTAACCGGTATTTACAGGCACGGCGAATTGGTAACAGAATACGACCCTACAGTTCTTAACCCTTCCATCTGTTCCTCTTCAACCATCAAAAAAGCGCATGAATTACTATTGGGCGTAGTGGAACGGGGAACGGCAACTAACCTTAAAAATAGCAATTACCAGATAGCTGGAAAAACAGGTACGGCGCAAATAGCCAAAGGTCGGGGAGGTTATAAAAACGGAGGTGTTGAATATCAAGCATCTTTTGCGGGATATTTCCCCGCCGACAAACCCAAATATTCGTGCATAGTGGTGGTAAATGGGCCCTCAAACAATGTGTATTACGGTAATGTGGTGGCAGGTTCTGTATTTAAGCAAATTGCTGACAGGGTATATGCCAAAGGTTTTGATTCCAAAGAGGAATATGCGAGTAGGGTACCTAAAGACGGGGTTTTGCCTTATTCAAAAGGAGGTAAAAAGGAGGATCTGATAACCATATTCGAAAAAATAAATGTGACGATAGATGGCAGTAATGTAGGTGCCGAATGGATATCCACAATGGCTCAGGAGGATAAGGTAAACCTTAAAGCGAAAACATTTACAAAAGGTTTGGTGCCCAATGTAAAAGGCATGGGTGCTAAAGATGCGGTGGCTTTGCTCGAAAATGCAGGCTTAAGTGTAATTGTTTCGGGAAGGGGCAGGGTTGTGGAGCAATCAATTACCCCAGGTGCCCGATTAAATAATGGAAGCAGAATATTTATAAAGTTAGGCTGATGAGAAAAGTAGCACAAATACAGGAATGGACCAAGGTGAACAAGGTAGTTGGTAAAGCGGAGTTAGGCTTTTCCGAAATAACCTTTGATTCGCGCAATGCCACGGAGCAATCGCTTTTTGTGGCTGTGCGTGGTGTACATGTAGATGGGCATTCTTTTATTTCCAAAGCTATAGCAACAGGCTGTTTGGTTATTGTATGCGAAGAGTTGCCTGAGCAAACCTATCAAAATGTCACTTTTATGGTGGTGGATGATTCGGCATTGGCTTTGGGGCAAATTGCATCTGGTTTCTATGGTAATCCTTCGGAGCAGCTTCAACTGGTTGGGGTTACAGGTACCAACGGCAAAACAACCATTGCCACCCTTTTGTATCAATTGCTTAGGGATATGGGTTTTGAGTCGGGATTGTTTAGCACGGTGGCCAATTATATAGGTAGCCATAAACTGGCATCAACCCATACAACACCCGATCCTATTGCCCTCAATAAAATAATGCGACAAATGGTTGATGCCGGTTGCGAATATTGTTTTATGGAGGTGAGTTCGCATGCTATCCATCAAAAACGTATTGCGGGCTTACATTTTAAGGGCGGTATTTTTACCAATTTAACGCATGATCACCTCGATTACCATGTAACTTTTGATGCCTATCTAAAAGCAAAAAAGCTTTTTTTCGATCAACTGTCCAAAGATTCTTTTGCCATTATAAATATCGACGATAAAAATGGAATGGTGATGGTGCAAAACTGCAAAGCCAGTATAAAAACTTATTCCATCCGGGCTATGGCCGATTATAAGGCCAAAATTGTGGAAAGCATGTTCGAGGGTATGCAATTGCTTATCAACGGCCATGAGGTGTGGACTCCATTTATAGGTAAGTTCAACGCTCAGAATCTATTGGCGGTGTATGCAACAGCCATCTCGCTACAAAAACCTCAGGACGAGGTGTTGTTGAGCATCAGTCGCTTAACATCGGTCGAAGGACGCTTTCAGGCCATCCGCTCGCAATCGGGAATTACGGCTGTGGTGGATTATGCCCATACGCCTGACGCACTTCAAAATGTGATTGAAACCATCAACCAAATACGTATGCCCGGTCAGGAGTTGTTGACCGTGGTAGGAGCCGGGGGCGATAGGGATAAAACCAAACGCCCGGAAATGGCTAAGGTGGCCGTTCATGGAAGTAGCCGGGTAATACTCACATCTGACAATCCCCGTTCCGAAAAACCTCAGGCAATTGTGGATGATATGATGGAGGGAGTAGATTTTAAAAATCGCATTAAGGTGTTGTGCATTGTGGATCGTAAAGAAGCCATTAAAACAGCTTGCATGTTAGCCAAGCGAGGTGATATTATTTTGGTGGCCGGTAAAGGTCACGAAGATTATCAGGAAATAAATGGTGTAAAACATCATTTTGACGACAGAGAAGTAATTAAAGAAATTTTTGAGATGATATAGCAATGCAATTCAAAAGTATTTTGGCTATTATCTATAAGTCTAATATCTATTATCTTAAAGTCTAAAAATGTTATACTACCTTTTTGAATATTTAGAAAAGATGGACATACCCGGAGCCGGGGTGTTCCAATACATTTCGTTCCGTTCGGGAATGGCCATTATATTGTCGCTGTTAATAAGCACAATCTATGGGAAAAAGGTAATCAATTTGCTGCAACGTAAGCAGATTGGCGAGGTAGTGCGCAACCTGGATTTAGAGGGACAGTATGCCAAAAAAGGTACGCCAACCATGGGAGGAATCATTATTATAGCCTCTATTTTAATACCTACACTGTTATTTGCCAAGTTATCCAATGTATATATTATTTTAATGTTGATATCAACGGTATGGTTAGGTATAATAGGCTTTTTGGATGATTACATCAAAGTGTTTAGAAAAAACAAGGAAGGTTTAGCTGGTCGTTTTAAAATAATAGGGCAGATAGGCCTTGGACTGATTGTTGGGCTAACCATGTTGCTCAATGATTCGGTGGTAGCACGCGAAAAGGTGCCAGGGAAAACCGTCGTGATTACAAATGTTCAGGGACATCAAGTAGAACGTCCGGCCACGGTAGATGTAAAAACCACGCAAACTACCATCCCCTTCATGAAAAATAACCGTTTCGATTATGCCTGGTTTGTAAGCTTTATGGGAACCAAGGCAGCACAGTGGGGCTGGTTGGTATTTGTTTTGGCTGTAATATTTATCATTACGGCAGTTTCCAATGGGGCTAATATGACGGATGGACTCGATGGGCTGGCAACAGGAACCTCGGCTATTATAGGTACCACGCTCGGGATATTGGCCTACGTTTCCAGTAATACCGTTTTTGCCGAATACCTGAACATCATGTACATACCACAGTCGGAAGAGTTGGTTGTTTTTATGAGTGCCTTTATTGGTGCAACCATAGGCTTTTTGTGGTACAACTCATACCCAGCACAGGTTTTCATGGGCGATACGGGTAGTTTGACCCTGGGTGGTATCATTGCCGTTTTTGCCATCCTCATTAAAACCGAATTGTTGATTCCTATTTTATGCGGAATATTTTTGGTGGAAAATATTTCTGTTATGATTCAGGTATCTTGGTTTAAGTACACCAAAAAGAAATTTGGCGTAGGCCGCAGAGTATTCCAAATGGCACCGTTGCATCATCACTATCAAAAAAAGGGTTATACAGAATCTAAAATTGTGACCCGCTTTTGGATTGTGGGAATATTTTTAGCCGTGTTGACCATCGTAACCCTTAAAATTCGAGAGGCGATGAGCAAACGGATTGTGATATTAGGTGCAGGAGAAAGTGGCGTGGGAGCGGCACTCCTGGCGCAAAAGCAGGGATTAGATGTTTTTGTGTCCGACAAATCGCTTATTAAAGAGAATTTTAAAAAGGAGTTGGCCGATAATAATATTGCCTATGAAGAAGGGCAACATACAGAAGAAAAGATTTTTAGTGCCGATATGGTAGTAAAAAGTCCGGGGATACCCGATACGGTAGCTATGATTAAAGCGCTACGCGAAAAGGGTATTCAGGTGATATCGGAAATTGAATTTGCATCAAGATATACCGATGCCAAGTTTATTTGCATCAGCGGAAGCAATGGCAAAACAACCACCACCTTGCTAACCTACCATGTGCTCAGTGGGGCAGGGTTAAAGGTTGGGTTGGCCGGAAATATAGGACAAAGTTTGGCGCGTAAAATTGCCTTGGAGGAACCAAAAGAATGGTACGTGCTGGAGTTGAGTAGTTTTCAGTTGGATGGCATGTGCCACTTTAAGGCAGATATAGCCGTATTGATGAATATTACACCTGACCATTTGGACAGGTACGATTATAAAATGCAGAATTACATTGATTCAAAGTTCAGGATTATTCAAAACCAAACAAGAGACGATTATTTTATTTACTGTTTGGATGATGAAAATATAGCAAAGGAATTAAAGATTAGAGATATAGGCGGCCAGCAGTTACCGTTTTCGAATAAGCAACAGGTGGATGAAGGAGCTTTTTTTCAGGATGACAAAATAGTGTTTAATCTAAAGGGAGATGCCATGAGTGTATTTATTGAACAACTAGCCATACAGGGGCAACATAATCGTTATAATACGATGGCGGCGGGTATTGTTGCTAATTTGTTTCATCTGCGAAATCCTCTTATCCGAGAGTGTTTGCTGAGCTTTAAAGGGGTAGAGCATCGCCTCGAAAAAGTGTTGAAGGTGAGAGGGATGAGTTTTATAAACGACTCCAAGGCAACCAACGTAAACTCCACTTGGTATGCATTAGAAAGTATGAAAAACAAAGTTGTTTGGATAGCGGGTGGTGTGGACAAAGGGAACGATTATTCTGAGCTAACAGAATTAGCAGGGCACAAGGTGAAAGCCCTCGTTTGCCTCGGTACCGATAATAAAAAGCTGATAGAAAGTTTTACAGGCGTAGTGCCCACCATCGTTGAGGCCTCAAGCATGGACGAAGCAGTAAAGTCGGCCTATTACCTTGGCGACAAAGGCGATACCATATTGCTATCACCCGCCTGTGCCAGCTTCGACCTGTTCGATAATTATGAGCATCGCGGACGATTGTTTAAGGAGTGTGTAAGGGGTTTGTAGGGAAGAATGTGAGTATATAAGTACGCTGGTTACAATTAATACAAACCACCGTTGATTGATATGAATACTGAGAAAATATACAAAATGACTTTTAGGAGACATCTGAATTATATTTGGATGAGTATGATGTTCTTCCTTATTGCTCCAGGGATTTATTTGTATTCTTTGGTTAAAGGGCAAGATGGTGCTTCGTTAATAGTGTTTTTAATTATATGGATTATTTTGGGTCTGCTTTATTTGACTGGATTTATATTACATTTTAATTATTATCGCATTGACAAAAACAAAAAGGTTTGTGTTGATAAATTTTCAAATATTACAATTCATGATACCACTGGGATTTATTCTTTTAGTGAAAACGACATTGACTCGATAACAAATCATCATTCTGGATTAAACAATCTAACTCCGTGGAATGGTTATGAGTTCTCTGTTTTTAAATTGAAAGATGGGAAAGAGTTAATTATTACATGTTTGCTTATGGATTTGGATACTATAATTGATCTATTTTCTTGTGATATAGTGATGAAGAAAAATCATTTTTACGCATCATTGAATAAAGTATAATAAATTGGCTAATTGTCTTGTGCTAAAACTGACAAACGAAAATGTATTATAAATAGGTTTGATTTTGTTAGTTTGGAGGATGGGGAATTCGAAAATTGAAATTTATCAATTAGAAAATGGTCAGACTGAAGTTCATGTAAAATTTGAAAGTGATACAGTTTGGCTTTCGCAAAAACAAATAGCTCTATTGTTTGACAAGGATGTTGACACAATTAGTTTGCATTTGAAAAACATATATAAATCAGATTAATTAGAAGATATTGCAACTGCCGAGGATTCCTCGGTAGTTCAAATAGAGGGTAAAAGAAAAGTAAAATGAACAATTAAAATGGGAATAAGAGCAACCTTACAAAAATACTTTAAAGGCGACCCAATTTTATGGGGGGTGATAGCTGTTTTGGCGGCTATTTCGTTACTGGCGGTGTATAGTGCAACGGGCTCGCTGGCATACAGAATGCAGGGAGGCAATACCTATTATTATATGGTAAAGCACCTTGGTTTTTTGTTTGTGGGTATGCTTTTGATGTTGTGGGTTCATCAAATGAATTATCGCGTATTTGCCCGGTATGCTACCGTTGCACTATGGGTTTCGCTGGGTTTGTTGGCGGTAACATTGCTTACTGGTATGAGTCTTAACCAAGCTTCGCGCTGGCTCACGGTGCCAGGTATAGGCTTGTCGTTCCAGCCTTCGGAGGTGGCCAAAATAGCCCTTGTAATTTACATTGCCCGCACGCTGGCCCGGCATCAGGATGAGCAGTTAGGAGCCAAGGAAGCTTTTAGACCCATCATGTTTTACGTGGGCTTGGTTTGTGCACTTATTTTCACCGAGAATTTTTCAACCGCATTCCTTATTGGCTTTACCTCGCTTGTATTGATGTTTATAGGCCGCGTGCCTTTTAAATATTTGTTTGGTACAGGCGTAGTGGTGGTTATGTTGGTAGGGCTATTGATTTGGGCATCGCCCTATTTGCCAGGTTTGCACCGTGCTGAAACTTGGAAAGCCCGTGTAGAACGTTTTTTGAACGACGACGATCAGGTGTCGGAAGGCAGTTACCAATCGCGACAGGCGCAGATGGCGGTTGCTACGGGTGGTTTTTTTGGTAAAGGTCCGGGAAATAGCAAGCAGCGTAATTTTTTGCCACACCCGTATAGCGATTTTATTTTTGCCATTATTGTGGAGGAATGGGGCTTGTTTGGAGCATTCGTGGTTGTGATGTGTTACATGGTTTTTCTATATCGAGTGGGCGTAGTTGTTCGGGGAAGTCTCCGTACTTTCCCTGCATTTTTGGCCATAGGGTTATCGTATCTATTGCTGTTTCAGGCATTTTTTAATATGGGCGTTGCAGTAGGTATTTTTCCTGTAACGGGGCAACCCCTGCCATTGGTGAGTATGGGTGGTACATCTATTTTGTTTACCTGTATTTCCATGGGAGCCATTTTGGCCGTGAGTAGAAATAATATGGAAGAAGCCCAACGTTTAAAGGAAAAGGGCGGAGTTGAAAATATCTAAGAATGTTTAAAATGATATAAAGTTGAAATATATTGATATAAAGAAGTTTTGAAACAAGTAAAGCATTTTTTATCTTGATACTTGATACTTGATACTTGATACTTGATACTTGATACTTGATACTTTTATCTTGATACTTATACCTATTAATCTAAAAAAATGAGAGTAATCATCAGCGGAGGAGGAACCGGCGGACATATTTTTCCGGCCATATCTATAGCAAACGCACTTATGCAAGCCGACCCAAAGATTGAAATACTTTTTGTGGGCGCCGAGGGTAAGATGGAGATGGAGAAGGTGCCTGCAGCCGGATACGAGATTGTAGGCCTGCCAGTTGCTGGTTTTCAGCGCAGGTTAACCTTTAAAAATGTGACTTTTGTTTTTAAATTGATTGATAGTATGATAAAAGCGCGCAACATTGTAAGGCAGTTTAAGCCTGATGCTGTTGTGGGTGTAGGCGGTTATGCCAGCGGTCCGGTTTTGCGTGTGGCAAGCAACAGGAAAATACCAACCATTATTCAGGAGCAGAATTCGTTTCCGGGCGTAACAAACCGCATACTGTCGAAAAAAGTGAGCAAAATTTGTGTTGCGTATCCCGGGATGGAAAGGTTTTTTCCGGCATCTAAAATTATAATTACGGGTAACCCTATTCGTAGTAATTTATTGCAAGCGATAAGCCGCGAGGAAGCTGCAAAATATTTTGGACTTGACCCTAATAAAAAAGTGGTTTTTGTTACCGGAGGTAGTTTGGGCGCCCGAACAATAAACCAAGGAATATTAGCCGGTTACGACCATCTGGTGCAGGAGGGTGTGCAAGTGATTTGGCAAACAGGAAAGTATTATTATCGTGAGATGAAGGATGCTGTGCCCGAAAATGAAAACATCAAATTAATGGCTTTTGTGGATAAGATGGAAGCCGCTTTTGCCCTGGCCGACGTGGTGGTATCACGAGCGGGGGCATCCGTAATATCCGAAATAGCACTGCTTGGCAAAGCGGCTCTGTTTGTACCGTCGCCCAATGTATCAGAAGATCATCAAACTAAAAATGCTATGGCTTTGGTTAAGGAGGATGCCGCGGAAATGGTGGCGGATAAACAAGTGTCTGCCGAGTTGGTAAATAAAATATTGAGTTTGGTTAAGGATGAAAAAAGATTGGCTCAACTAAAAATCAATGTGAAGAAATTTGCCATGCCGGATGCGGCCAAAGTAATTGTAGATGAATTGTTCAGACTGGTTAACAAATAAGGAGTATGGATTTTAGTAAGATAAAAAGTGTTTATTTTATCGGAATTGGTGGTATTGGAATGAGTGCCTTGGCGCGTTATTTCAAAGCCATGGGTTATGCGGTATCCGGTTACGATCGTTCCCCCACCTTGCTTACAGGCGAGATGGAAAAGGAGGGAATACAAATTTGTTTTGAGGATAAGGTGGAGCTTATCACAACAGACTTTAAAAACCAAGTAAGCACTTTGATTGTATATACACCAGCGGTGTCCAGTAAACATTTGCAGCTCAGCTATTTTAAAGAGAGTTTGTTTGCCGTAAAAAAACGCTCCGAAGTTTTGGGCTTACTTACCTACCAAAAGAAAGGTATTTGTGTGGCAGGTACGCATGGTAAAACAACGGTTAGCACCATGATAGCTTATCTTTTAAAAGAGTCAGCGGTAGATTGTAGTGCTTTTTTGGGTGGTGTGTCGCAAAACTATAAAACAAATTTATTGCTTGCCGAAGCATCGGATTACGTGGTACTGGAAGCGGATGAATACGACCGATCGTTTTTAAGACTAAAACCTTATCTGGCGCTTATAACTTCTACTGATGCCGATCATTTGGATATTTATGGCGACGACTCGCATGTAAAAGAATCTTTTTGTGAGTTTGCCGCTTTGGTAAAGCCCGGTGGTATATTACTTAGCAAACAAGGAATAGATTTAACTTTTAAAGTGTCTGATGAGGTAAAGCATTGGCACTATTCGTTGGATAATTCTTCTGCCGATTTTTATGCCGAAAACTTGCAGCTTTTGGATGGTTTATATCAATTTGATTTACATACGCCTCAGCGACTTATAAAAAATATTAAAGTTGGCATCCCCGGATTAGTAAATGTAGAAAATGCGGTGGGTGCTTGCACGGCAGCTCATCTGGTAGGGGTGGCCGACGAGGAGATACGCGCATCGTTGCCTCAGTTTAAAGGGGTGAGGCGTAGGTTCGATTACCGCATCAAACGCAACGATTTGGTGTTGATAGACGATTATGCCCATCATCCCGAGGAAATAAAAGCAACCGTTAAATCCGTGAGAGCGCTGTATCCGAATAAAAAATTGACAGGGGTATTTCAGCCGCATCTTTTTTCGCGCACCAACGATTTTCATCGCGAATTTGCACAAAGTCTTGGTTTGTTGGACGAGCTTATTTTATTGGATATTTATCCGGCCCGCGAAGAACCCATACCCGGAGTGAACGCACAAATGATACTAAATCTGGCGCAGTTGCCGGTAAAAATACTGAGCACAAAAAAAGAACTTATTAACAACATAAAGCAACTTAAACCAGAGGTATTATTAATGATGGGTGCCGGCGATATTGATAAAGAAATTGATAAAGTAGTTGAGGAATTAAAATAATATGAGCTAAAATTAAAATAATTAATACCTGGATATTTAGTCCAAATTCTTTCATCTAAAAAAGGTAGCGGTTAATAAAAACAGGGTAATTGTTTATAAATAAGCATGTTTTAATTCGTCTAAATACATATTATTACAATATATTTAGGGCGTTTGGATGGAGTAAGAAAAATGATAGGGAAAATTAAAAATATAATACTGTGGGTATTGGTAATAGCATACTTCCCGGTGCTGTCAGCTTTTGTTTCAAAAAGTAAGAAGCAGGTGGTATGTGCCGATATGCGTGTTGTTGTAAGCGATAGTATTGATGCCGGATTTGTAAATTCAAAACAGATACGAAAGCTTGTTTTGAAAAAATATCCTGACATTTTAGGTAACAAAATAGAGTCGATAGGTTGTCATGAAATTGAGGATTATATAAAACAGCACGCGGCTATTGATGACTGCGAGGCATATTACACTGTTGGAGGAAGATTAAATGTGGAGTTGAGCCAACGAAAGCCAATGTGCAGGGTGTTTTCAGGATACACGTCGTATTATATTGATGAGGAAGGCGAAAAAATGCCCCTATTCAATAATTATACTGCTCATGTGCTCATTGTTAGCGGCCATGTAAACGTGCTAGATAGCTTAAACGAAGTATTAGAGCTGGCTCGATACATCAATAAAAATGAGTTTTGGAATGCGCAAATAGAGCAGATTTATGTGGAGCGAAATGCGGAGCTTACATTGTCGCCGCGGGTGGGCGACCAGATTATACATTTTGGTAAGCCTGATGATTTTACCTATAAAATGGAAAAGCTCTATGCCCTTTACACAAAGGGTCTGCATCCGCGCGAATGGAACAATTATAGTGAGATTAATGTAAAGTTTGAAGGTCAAATAATTTGTACAAAAAGATAATATCATGAGTGAAAAATCCAATCTAATTGCTGCTATCGATATCGGTACCACAAAAATTGTAGCTGTTGTTGGACGAAAGGGCGAGGACGGAAAGTTGCACGTAATAGGCATCGAAAAAGTTGTCTCCACGGGTATCAAAAGGGGGGTTGTGCTTAACATCGACGAAACGGTAAATGCCATCAAAGAGTTGGTTTTTAATGTGGAAGCTAAGCACGGTGTAAAACTCTACGAGGTATATGTGGGCATTGCAGGCCAGCATATCAAAAGCTTGCAAAATAAAGGCATTAGGTATATCGAAACCAACCATGAGATTACGCAATACGATGTGGATCAGATGTATAATGATAATTTCAAGATTCCATTGGAAGCTGGAGAAAATATCCTACACGTTTTTTCGCAGGATTATGTGGTAGATAATGAAACGGGCGTACGTATGCCCATCGGCATGTCGGGTCGTCGTTTGGAGGGTAACTATCATGTTGTTTTGGGCAGAGTACTCTCGGTCAACAATATCGAAAAGTGTATCAATCGTGTGGGTCTCAAACTAAACCACCTGATACTTGAACCTATGGCCTCAGCACGTGCTGTGCTAACCGCCGAGGAAAAAGAAGCCGGCGTAGTATTGGTTGACATAGGGGGTGGTACCACCGATGTAGCCATATTTTACGACGGCGTAATACGGCATACCGCTGTAATTCCTTTTGGGGGCAATGTGGTAACTTCCGATATTAAAGAGGGTTGTGGCGTTCTTCAAAAACAAGCCGAATCATTAAAAACTCAGTTTGGATCGGCCTTGGGCGATTTGGAACGCGAAGATAAAGTGGTTACTATTCCTGGTATCGAAGGATGGGAGCCCAAAGAAATTTCCTTTAAATCGCTGGCCTACATCATTCAGGCACGGATGGAAGAAATAGTCGATTACGTGATGTATCAAATCGAATATTCTAAACTTTACGATAAATTAGGAGCGGGTATCGTCATTACTGGCGGTGGTGCACTCTTGAAAAACTTGCCGCAGCTTATCAAGTATCGAACTGGTTTAGAAGTACGTTTGGGTATTCCTAATAAATATTTGGCTAAAAATAATATGTCGGAATTAGCCAGGCCTATTTATGCAACAAGTATTGGTTTGTTGTTGAGTGCCATTGATAATCCGGTTAAAAAGGTGATAGAGCAAAAGCTGTTCGACGAAGATGCGGTGAACACCAAAGTGCAGACCCCGGCAGTGGAGGCGGCTGCACGTAAAGAAAAGAAACGTAGAGAAAAACCCGAATACACTACAGGCGATCTATTTGGTAGTATTAAAAAGACCTTTGCCGGAATATTCGACGAAAAAGATGTTGAGATGTAATAAAAAGAGCATCTTCATAATGTAAATAAAGATCAATATGAGCGAGGAATTAATGAATTTCGATATACCTCAAAACCGAGATTGTATAATAAAAGTGATTGGTGTAGGAGGTGGCGGAAGCAATGCGGTAAATCATATGTTTGGGCAAGGCATAAAGGATGTTAACTTTATGGTGTGCAATACCGATGCGCAAGCATTGGAGAACAGTCCTGTACCCATAAAAATACAGTTGGGCGATTCTCTAACCCAAGGACGTGGCGCCGGTAATAAACCCGATAAGGGAAAGCAGGCTGCCATTGAAAACTTGGCCGATATTGAAAGGGTTTTGCAGGACAATACCAAAATGGTTTTTATAACAGCGGGTATGGGTGGCGGAACAGGTACTGGAGCAGCTCCTGTTATTGCCAAGGCAGCCCGCGATATGGGTATTCTTACGGTGGGCATTGTTACCATACCTTTTAAGTTTGAGGGTAAATTAAGAATAAGTCAGGCACTCGACGGTATTGCTGAAATGGAGAAAAATGTGGATTCGTTATTGGTAATCAACAACGAAAAGCTACGGGATATGTATGGCGATTTGAAGCTATCCAATGCTTTCTCCAAGGCCGATGATGTTTTATCTATTGCAGCCAAAGGAATAGCCGAGATAATTACCGTACACGGATATATAAACGTAGACTTTGCCGATGTAGAAACGGTGATGAAAGATAGTGGTGTATCGGTGATGGGTAGCTCCTTCGCTTCAGGCGAAAACAGAGCACTGGTGGCCATACAACAAGCCTTGGAATCGCCATTGCTTAATAGTAACGATATTAGAGGTGCTAAAAATATACTGCTCAATATAACATCGGGAGTAGATGAAATAACCATGGACGAGGTGGGCGAAGTAACCGACTATGTACAAGATATAGTAGGTACAAGCGCTTCTATTATATGGGGAACAGGTAACGATGCCAATTTAAAAGATAATGTGAGCGTTACCATTATTGCCACAGGTTTCAACACCAAAAATATAGCTGAGTTTACAAATCGAAACGAGCCTAAAGTTGAGCGTTTTTCGCTGGATGGGGAAGAGGAAGTGAAGGTAGAAAAAACAGTAAGTGAAGAAGAGGAGGAACCCATGTTGCTCGATTTGGGCGATCCGGAAGAAGCACCCAGCAGAGTCATAGATTTTGATAAGATTGAAAGAGAACGCGAGGAGCGAATCAACCTTTTTTATAAAGGATCAACGCGCAAAAAGCCTGAGCCAGATATAGAGCCCGATTATGTGCCTAGCAATCCCCAAAATAAAATAGCCCGTGGCGTGGGCGAACGCTTTACCATTTCTATCGACGAAATGGAAGACGACCGCTATATTGAGAGACTGGAAAACGTGCCTGCCTATAAGCGTAAAAAAACACGACAAAGTGAAATGGTGTCCGAAACGGACGATGCCCAATACAAAATGTCGCGCTTCACGATAGCGGAGGGAAAGGACGGCAAAACAAAAATTGTACGCGACAATCCCTATCTGCACGATAACGTGGATTAGGCTGAAAGCCCGCACTGTATTGTATAATTATAATTGACATCACTTCTCAAAACACTAACATTATTAAACGCATACAAGATGACCTTAATTGAAACAATTACCGACGACATAAAAACTGCCATGAAAGCCAAGGACAAAGTTGCCTTGGGCGCTTTACGTGGAATTAAAAAGGAATTACTAGAGGCAAGTACCGCCGAAGGAGCTGGTGGAGAGGTGAGTGAGGATGCTGGCATTAAAATAATGCAAAAGATGGTAAAGCAACGCAAAGATGCGGCCGCCATCTACATAGAGCAGGGACGCGAAGATTTGGCCGAAACCGAGAACGCTGAAATAGCCGTTATTGCTAAATACCTACCCCAACAAATTACTGGTGCCGAGCTGGAGAAAGAAGTGGCCGCCATCATCCAAAAATCTGGTGCTAACTCCATCAAAGAAATGGGTAAAGTAATGGGCATGGCATCCAAACAACTGGCCGGAAAAGCCGATGGCAAAGAAATAGCCGATCTGGTTAAAAAACTGTTGAACGCATAAATACTATGGGCGCGACTCGAAGTCTTGCTCAGAGTGCGATTCGGGCTGTAAGTCATAAGCGATGACATAGCACAATTTTATTATTTTTGCGAAATTTTCAGTAGCAATTTGGCACATTGCTCTGTGAGTTTGTTTCGGATACGTATGACACCCCTAAAAGTGAAAACTATTAGGGGTTCAAAAATACGTTCAAGCTGTCGAATTAAAATTATTTGATTTCACAAACATATTTAATATGCAACGGAATACATTAGTGTTAATGATAGTGAGGTTTATTTTTGTTCTGTTGCTTCTGCCAGTCAGCCTAAGCGCACAGAAAGTTGTACGTATTCTGGCTATTGGGAACAGTTTCTCGGCAGATGCTGTGGAATCCTACCTGAGTCCTTTGGCTCAGGCTGATGGAGTTGAACTGATTATTGGAAATATGTATATTGGAGGTTGTTCACTCCAAACCCATTGGAACAATGTTGAGGGGAACCTACCAGCTTACTCGTACCGGAAAATTGTTGGTGGGGAATTAATTAGCACTGAAAACCAACAGCTTATAACTGCGATTAAAGATGAAAACTGGGACTTTATAACTTTTCAACAGGTAAGTTCTAATTCTGGTCAGTTGGATACCTATTTTCCATATATCACCAATTTGCTTCAATATGTAAAAGCCGAAGCTACAAATCCTAAGGTAAAGTTTGCGTTGCACCAAACTTGGGCTTATGCATCCAATTCAACCCATCCGGGATTTGTAAATTACAATAAAAATCAGGAGCAAATGTACCGTGCTATTGTAGAAACGGTTAACAAGGTTGCTGAGCAAACAAAAATTGATATTATTATACCCTCAGGTACAGCCATTCAAAATGGCAGAACAAGCTACATAGGCGACAATTTTTGTCTGGATGGTTACCATCTGAGTGTTGGAATTGGACGATATACCGCGGCCTGTACTTGGTACGAAAAACTGGTAGAAAGGCATGTGCTAGGTAATCCATTTGTTCCGGAAGGAATGTCGTTAATTGAAGCCTCGATAGCGCAACATGCTGCCCATTATGCAGTTGCAGTTCCTAACGACACTACTTCGTTAGCTCATTTTTCTTCGGAAGTTTATAAATGAAGTTTGGGTTTACCTTCTATTTTTTCCAAAAGTAAATCAACAACAAGTTTTTGTGTGTAACTAAATACAAAACTCCAAAACTCCTATTTTTGGGGGTGTATAAAATGACGCCCTGTGAATATGCCAAAACTCATAAGTCGATTGATTCATGTGCCTGTTTAAGATTTTTAGGTATAGGTGTTTATAACTTAATCGCAAGCTCCCAAACTGTTATTTTGAATTTTCAACAAATACATATAAATCAAAACTTCTCACAATCCATACTTGGGCGTTTCCCTCCCAGCTACATTCCTCCGTTGAGTATTAACTGTTGTATCGGGTTGGGCTTTTCGCTTCAATCTTTTTACTCGTACCTCGCAAAAAGGATATCCGCTTCAATCCCTAACGCTTTCCAGCCTGCAGTTGGCGGCCTATACTGCGCAGCCCACAAGTTCCTAATCTATTTAATCCTCTAATCTCTTTAATCAGCCCCAAGCCCCATGCCCCTTGCTCCCCGCTCCATACCCAGTCAAAAAAAACTTTACCCACCTAACCCCTTGTATTTTTACTCTTTAAGTTGTATCTTGCTGTTTCGCTTCAAAAAATTTTGCATCCACATTTGGAAGTTAAGAATTAAAGCAGTTCTTTTGCATCCGCTTTGAGAAACACGCATGGTTAACGAGCCAGTTTTTATTCCTTATTTAAGGGTCACTTTTTTGCAAAAAGAAGATGATAAATAGAGAGGAGTAAACAAAGCAAAGTGTAGGATTAACGACATATTGATAAAGAACCAAACCCGTTTTAAGGCGGTATTTTTAGAAATAAAAGAGTTGAAAAAAACTTTAAATTATTTCAAAAAAACATTTGGAACTTAAAAAATAAAAGCGTTATCTTTGCACCCGCTTTAAGCCAATGGGTTTACAGCAAACACACAAGATTTAGATTTGAGCTTCGGTTCAAAACGAGATAAGGAAGTCAGACTGATCATTATTTACTGTTAACTGATTACCGTTAACTGATAACTGAAAAGTTTGCAAAGTTCTTTGAAAATATTGGAATGCA
>JAGXIP010000306.1 GCA_024635585.1 Saccharicrinis sp.
TGATGATTTTTGTATTGTTCTGGTTCAATTTTCTGAATAAATTGCTACAACTGCTTCTGAATGATGCGGAAAATTGTTTCCCAAAAATGGCTATCCTCATGGTATGTTATTTCAATGGTTGCAACAAATGTAGTTACACTAAGTAAGCTACGCAAATACGTATATTTTTTGTTAATTTGCATCTTTAAAATTAATATAAACTACTATGAGCACATTATTGTATCCAATAAAATTTGCACCCATCTTAAAAGATAAAATATGGGGCGGCAATAAACTTAAAAATGTTCTTCATAAAAAAAGCGACCTGAACAATTTAGGTGAGTCGTGGGAACTATCTGGCGTTGAGGGAGATATTTCGGTTGTGGGCAATGGCTTTTTGGCGGGAAATAACTTACAGGAAATCATTGAAATTTATATGGACGAAATAGTTGGCGAGCCCGTGTACACCCAGTTTGGCACCGAGTTCCCTCTGCTGTTTAAATTCATCGATGCCAACGATCACCTGTCCATTCAGGTACATCCCGACGACATACTTTCGAAAGAACGACACAATGCTTTTGGTAAAACAGAAATGTGGTATGTATTGCAGGCCGAACCTAAAAGTCAACTGGTTTCGGGCTTTGTTAAAGAAACGAGCAAAGAAGAATACTTACAAGCCTTAAATAGCGGTGAATTAATGTCCTTATTAAAATCGCACGAAGTAAGTGAGGGCGATACTTTTTTTATACCGGCAGGGGATGTACATGCCATTGGAGCCGGTGTTCTGTTGGCCGAAATACAGCAAACCTCCGATGTGACCTACCGCATTTACGATTACGACCGCAAAGACAGCTCGGGCAATACGCGCGATTTACACACCGATATGGCGCTGGATGCCATTGATTACAAAGACACCAACGAAAAGGTGAACTACGGCAAGGATAAGAATAAAGCCATGATACTGGCCACCTGCCAATACTTCGAAACCAATATCCTCGATTTAAATAAAACCTATACTCGCGATGTATATGTTCTCAACTCCTTTGTGGTGTACATGTGCGTTGGTGGAAGTGCCACAATTAGCTGTGGCAATGGTCAAAGCGAAAGCATCACTAACGGCGAAACAGTCCTGATTCCGGCAGCTATTGATAATGTGACTGTTAAACCGAATGGAGAAGCTAAGTTGTTGGAGGTTTATGTGAAGGCATAGCGTTAAAAAACGGAAGATTGGGAAAAGATTACGGAGGTATAAAAAAGCACATTTTATAAAAATAACACAACTGTTACATTTTTTTGCCCGATTTAACACATCGGGCATTTTTTGTTGTAAAACACAACTTACATCATTTTTAAAAAAGAATATTTTATTTTTGTCGCCTGTAACTGGGTAATTGAATCGCCACAGTGTTAGGATTTGACATTCTATCTAAGCCTCTTATTTATTTATAAAATGAAAGTATTAAAATTTGGCGGAACCTCGGTAGGTTCTGCAAGCAGGATAAAAGAAGTTGCCCATTTGGTGTGTAACGGCGAAAAAAATATTGTTGTGCTTTCGGCTATGTCAGGAACCACCAATAATTTGGTTGAAATTGCCAATCATCTGTACAAAAACGATAGAGATGGAGCCAATAGTGTAATCAATGCGTTAGAGCAAAAATATTTTAAGGAGATTGATGCACTTTACAGCACCAATGAGTATAAGGAAAAGGGTAAGGAGTTGATCGAATATCATTTTAACCATATCCGGTCGTACACGGTAGATATGTTCACCGCTTTTGAGGAGAAAGCTATTCTTGCCCAAGGTGAGTTGATTTCCACAGCAATGTTTCAATATCATTTGGCCGAAACTGGAAAGAATTCTGTACTCTTAAATGCGCTGGATTTTATGCGTATCGACAAGCAGAACGAGCCTGACATGCCTTATATCAAAGAAAATTGCGGAAGCGTATTTAAGCAAAATTCAGGCTATGATATATATGTAGTACAGGGTTATATCTGTCGTAATGCTTTTGGCGAGATAGATAACTTGCAACGCGGTGGTAGTGATTACACCGCTAGCCTTATAGGTGCGGCATTGGGTGTTGACGAAATACAAATATGGACAGATATTGACGGGATGCACAACAACGATCCCCGTTTTGTAGAAAATACCCGCTCCATCGCCAAGCTATCGTTCGATGAGGCTGCGGAGCTGGCTTACTTTGGAGCTAAAATATTGCACCCTACCAGCGTATTACCAGCTAAATTGGCTAATATCCCGGTACGTTTATTAAACACCATGAAACCTGATGCAGTAGGAACCCTTATTTCACACTTTCAGGAAAAGCATAGAATAGAAGCCGTTGCTGCTAAAGATAATATTACGGCCATTAAAATCAAGTCGGGACGTATGTTGTTAGCTCACGGTTTTCTACGTAAAGTATTCGAGATTTTTGAGTCGTATAAAACGCCCATTGATATGGTTACCACCTCCGAGGTAGGTGTTTCTGTTACTATTGACGATAATCGCCATCTGAGTGATATTGTGGAAGACTTAAAAAAGTTTGGCACCGTAGAAATAGATGCAAATCAGGTTATTATATGTGTTGTGGGTGATTTGGTAGCGGAAAATGTGGGTTATGCCAGCAAAATACTAAACTCACTAAAAGGCATTCCGGTACGGATGATTTCGTATGGAGGAAGCAACCATAACGTGTCGTTATTGGTGAATGAGAAGTATAAAAAAGAAGCCTTAAATTCCTTGAGTAAACACCTGTTTTAAATAATTTATGTACACATTTCCTATTCAGAAATTAAATGAGGTGGAAACACCCTTTTATTACTATAACATGCAATTGTTGGATGACACCTTAAATGTGATCAAACAAGAAGCAGAAAAGTATAGATACCATATCCATTATGCCGTTAAGGCCAATGCCAATAAACGTATTCTGGAGCGAATAAACACCTATGGTTTTGGTGCCGATTGTGTTAGTGGCAACGAAGTACTAGCCTCGCTGGATGCTGGTTTTACAGGTAGCAAGGTTGTTTTTGCAGGAGTTGGAAAGGCCGATAAAGAAATAATTATTGGTTTGGAGAACGATATAGCGTGTTTTAACGTGGAGAGTATACCTGAGCTCGAGGTGATTGACGAAATTGCTGGTCGGATGAGCAAAACGGCTAAAGTAGCGCTGCGGATAAACCCCAACGTAAAAGCCGATACGCACAAGTATATCACCACCGGTCTGGAAGAAAACAAATTTGGTATTAACCTCTGGGATCTCGAAAAAGTGTTGGATAAAGTTGAAGAACTCAACAATATAGAGTTTGTGGGTATTCATTTCCATATCGGCTCTCAAATTACCGATTTGATCTCGTTCCAGATGCTTTGTAATCGTATAAACGAGTTGCAGGAGCTTTTTGTGAAAAGACGTAATATCCCCAAAATCATAAACGTAGGCGGTGGTTTGGGTATTAATTATGAAAATCCGGACAAAAATCCTATGCCCGATTTTGAAGCTTTTTTCAAGGTGTTTGACGAATTTTTGGAGTTAAAAGAAGGACAGGAAGTTCATTTTGAGCTTGGACGATCGGTAGTTGGCCAATGTGGAACCCTGTTGAGTAAGGTGCTTTACATTAAAGAAGGTGTTAATACGAGTTTTGCCATAATTGATGCGGGCATGAGCGACCTGATACGCCCTGCTCTTTATCAAGCCTATCACAAAATTGAAAATCTCGTTTCACAACTCGAAGAGGAGAAATACGATGTGGTAGGGCCTATATGTGAATCGTCGGATTGCTTTGGCAAGGCAGTTAGCCTCCCCAAAACTGTTAGGGGCGATTTGATGGCCATTCGTTCGGCCGGCGCATATGGCGAGGTCATGGCCAGTCAATATAACCTGCGCACTTTGCCTAAGGCGGTGTATTCAGACGAGATTTAAAAAGCAGGAAATAGGTAGATAAGTAAAAGCTGTGTTACAGCCGCAGACGGCTCTTCCCCTTTTATTTGGAAAAAATAGCCTGTCCCGCAGAATTGCGGAAGGAAGTACGCTACCGCAGGTAGTGGGATGGGGATGAATAAGGTTTGTAATTTACACTTGGCTTTTTTTAGGCAAGGCTCATAACCACTCCGTCTGATATTTCGTTCCTCAATATCATCCACCCCTCCTTGAAAAGGAGGGGAAATGTTGTAACTCACACCAATTTATAAGTTAGATTTGTTTTGCTGTGCGAATAGAGTGATTATACACATCTCTATTTATCAATATACAGCATAACCTCCATCTTCACCACCCCGAAATCTAAAACAAATCGCTAAACGCTACTATCAATAGTTCTTTTTTATATCTTTACGCCTAATTTGGCCATGAAAAGAAGAGATAAACAACATACACAGCGACAGCTCCGTAACTCCTATTTTACAACAGTAATCAGTATTGCACTGGTGTTGTTTTTATTGGGTTCAGTTGGGTATTTAATGCTCAACGCGCAACGGCTTTCCAACTATGTAAAGGAAAATATCGGCTTTAACATTGTGCTTAAAGATAATGTTAGAGAAGTGGAAGTCCGCAGATTACAGAAATATTTGGATGCTTCGCGCTACGTAAAATCAACGGAATATATCGATAAGGAAAGGGCAGCAAAAGAGCTACAGGAGCAATTAGGCGAGGACTTTGTCGATTTTTTGGGTTACAACCCCTTATTATCTTCCATTGAGGTAAAGCTATTTGCCGAATACGCCAACCCCGACAGTATTAAAAATGTAGAAGCTATATTTAGTTCGTTTACACAGGTAAAAGAAGTGTTTTACCAAAAAAATCTGGTGCAAAAAGTTAACGAAAATGTAAACAAAATTAGTTTAGTACTGCTAATATTCAGCGCTTTACTATTGCTCATAGCTATAGCACTTATCAATAACACCATTCGTTTATCGGTTTATGCCAAGCGCTTTTTAATTAACACCATGAAACTGGTTGGAGCTACCAAAGGATTTATACGGCTTCCTTTTGTTACAACGAGTATTTTACATGGCTTTGTTGGAGGTGTAGTTGCCAATATGATGCTGGGCGGAAGTATTTATATATTGCACAAAGAGCTGGGCGGTTTTATCGGTTTCGATAACATTGAGCTTATCGGTATTCTCTTTATTCTGGTTATCGCTTTAGGGATATTGTTATCCCTTATTTCTACTTTTTTTGCGGTAAACAAATATCTACGATTAAAAACAGACCAATTATATTTTTAATTTACAAGTATGTGGAGTAATAAACAAGAAAAAAAATTTGAATTTGCCTTAGCCAAAGAAAACTATGTGTTGATGGCTATAGGTTTTGCCATTGTTATTTTAGGCTTTGTGCTGATGATTGGTGGAAGAGCCGAAGATCCCAATGTTTTTAGTAAGGATATATATGGATTCCAACGCATTACTTTGGCACCCATGTTAGTATTGGCAGGTTTTGTTTTCGAGATTTACGCCATTATGAAAAAGCCACTTCAAAAAAAATAGTATGCTGGCGTTTTGCAAATATATCTAATGGCTAGATACTAATAATCTATCATACAATCCATCTTGATACTACAATTTGCGATTGACACCTTTTGTTTAGTTCTCATCCCTTTTTTATCATGAGTTGGATTGAAGCATTGATTTTAGGCCTTGTTCAAGGTCTTACTGAATTTTTGCCCGTAAGTAGTAGTGGCCATTTAGAAATTGGCAAGCACCTTTTGGGAATAACAGCAACCGATAACCTTAAATTTACCGTGGTGGTGCATGGAGCAACCGTATTAAGTACCATCGTAGTTTTCCGAAATGATATAGCCCGTTTAATAGCAGGCTTGTTTTCGTTTAAATGGAACGACGAAACAAAATATATTGCTAAGATTGCTGTGAGCATGATACCCATAGCCATCGTAGGTTTGTTTTTTAAGGATTATGTAGAAGAGCTTTTTGATACACCAAAAATTTTGTTGTTGGTTGGCATAATGCTGCTGGTTACAGCAAGCTTACTGGCTTTTACTTTTTATGCTAAATCAAAAGATAAAAATGTTTCTTTTAAAGATGCATTTATCATCGGCGTAGCCCAAACCATTGCTGTTATGCCGGGTATTTCGCGCTCCGGATCCACCATTGCCGTTGGCTTATTGCTAGGTGTTAAAAGAGAAGCCGTGGCGCGCTTCTCATTTTTAATGGTTCTCGTTCCCATTTTAGGCGAAAACGTTTTAAGCCTTTTTAAAGATGATTTTTCAGCTGCAGGATCTATTGGTGCCTTGCCACTGCTTATAGGCTTTGTGGCTGCTTTTGTTTCGGGATTGCTAGCGTGTAGCGCAATGATTAAATTGGTGAAAAAAGGAAAGCTCATATATTTTGCCATTTATTGCGCTGTTATAGGTTTAGTTACTATAATTTTTGCCTAATATTTTATTTGCTGCGAAAATCCTTCCCGGCTCATGTTTGCACAATAAAAAGATCCTATGAATATTGAAAATAACAAGGAAAGCTACGATTTTAATGCAGGCGAAGTGTTGTTGTTCGACAAACCCTACGAATGGACATCCTTTGACCTGGTAAATAAAGTCCGCAGACTTATTTGCAATAATTTAGGTGTTAAAAAAATAAAGGTAGGGCACGCCGGTACCTTAGATCCATTGGCAACGGGCTTGCTGGTAATATGCACCGGCAAAGCCACCAAAACCATCGACAATTACCAAGCCGAAGAAAAGGAATATGTAGCCACGCTCAAGTTGGGTGCAACAACACCTTCATTCGATTTGGAAACGGAGATTGATGGCGAGTACCCAACCGAACATATTACCCGCGAGTTGGTAGAACTTATTTTAAAAGATTTTATGGGAGAGCTGGATCAGGTTCCTCCTTCCTATTCGGCAGTTAAAGTTGGAGGTAAGCGAGCTTACGAATTTGCCCGCCAAGGTAAAGATCTGGAGTTAAAAGCCAAAAAACTCGTGATTAGCGATATAGAAATTTTAAATTTTGAGCACAACCAATTGTCTCTTCGAATTGTTTGTAGTAAGGGAACTTACATCCGAGGATTAGCCCGTGATATTGGGCTGGCCCTAAAAAGTGGAGCTCACCTTACCCATTTAAAACGAACGCGTATTGGGCATTTCGACATCAATAAAAGCATGGATATCGAAACCTTTGAAAATAAGTTAAAATAAATTGCAACCTTTGCAAAATCATTACGTATAAGCTTCCTCTTGTACTAGCACCAATCTAAATATCACAATAACAGCTACATAAAGTAAAAAAAGTATGAAGTTATCGAAATTTAAGTACGTCCTACCCGAACAATTAATTGCATTGCACCCTGCCCCTAACCGCGATGAGGCCAGGATGATGGTTTTGGATAGAAAAACCGGCAACATTGAGCACAAAGTTTTTAAAGACCTGGTAAATTACTTTAGTGATCAGGACGTTATGATTTTTAATAACACCAAAGTATTTCCTGCACGCTTGCACGGTAACAAAGAAAAAACAGGTGCCGAAATTGAAGTTTTTTTATTGCGCGAATTAAACGAAGATCAAAAACTTTGGGATGTATTGGTGGATCCTGCCCGTAAAATCAGAATAGGTAATAAGCTTTATTTTGGCGAAAACGATGAAATGGTGGCCGAAGTTATCGACAACACCACATCGCGAGGACGTACTTTGCGCTTTTTATATGACGGCCCTTACGATGAGTTTAAGAAAACACTTTTTGGATTGGGCGAAACTCCGCTACCAAAAAATATAAACCGCGAGGTAGAGCCTGCCGATAGGGAGCGTTACCAAACCATATTTGCCAAGCACGAAGGTGCTGTGGCCGCCCCAACAGCTGGCATGCACTTTAGCCGCGAGCTAATGAAGCGCATGGAAATATTAGGTGTTAACTTTGCCGAAGTAACCCTGCATGTAGGTTTAGGCAACTTCCGGACCGTTGATGTGGAAGACCTTACAAAACACAAAACAGATTCAGAGCAGATATTTATCACCGATGAGGCTTGCAATATCATCAACAAGGGTAAAGAGGAGCGTAGGAGAATATGTGCCGTGGGAACAACTGTTATGAGAACTATTGAAAGTTCGGTTTCTACCTTTGGTCATGTTCAACCATTTGAAGGATGGACCAACAAGTTTATCTTCCCTCCCTACGACTTTAAGGTGGCCAACAGCATGATTTCCAATTTACATTTACCGCTATCCACTTTAATGATGATGACTGCCGCGTTTGCCGGTTACGATAACCTGATGAATGCCTACAAAGTAGCTATTAAGGAAAAATATAAATTTGGTACTTATGGCGATGCCATGCTGATTATATAATTTAGATTAATTGGAACCTTGTCTGTTCATAAACAGGGAAGTCACATCCTGTCGCCTACAATTTATTTTTCTGATGAGAAGATTGATAGGTAATTAGATGATAGGTAATTAGGTGAATGCTTCCAACTTTTTTGAAAATATCTTTTTAGAGAAAAACAAACGGGTCTTATGTGCTTAATTTTTATGCATATAAGACCTTCTTGTTTAACCTTTACTTTCAATACCCTCCTTATAGGTTTTGAGCGCCCTATCCCGGGCGATAGCATGCTCCACCATGGGTTGAGGATATTGTATGGTACCTAACTCGGGGATCCATGTTCGGATATAAGCATAGTCAGGATCAAACTTTTTTTGTTGAAGTGCTGGGTTAAATACCCTAAAGTATGGTGCTGCATCACATCCTGTTCCGGCAGCCCATTGCCAATTGCCCACATTCGACGAAAGCTCAAAATCGAGCAGTTTAGAAGCAAAGTAAGCTTCGCCCCATCGCCAATCTATTAATAAATGTTTACACAGGAACGAGGCTGTTACCATTCGTACCCTGTTGTGCATGTATCCTGTTTGATTAAGCTGGCGCATCCCAGCATCAACCATTGGGTATCCCGTAGTTCCACTGCACCAGCGCTCAAAATCACCCTCGTGGTTACGCCAGTTTATCCAATCGTACTTACTTTTAAAGTTACGCTCTGCCGATTGCGGGAAATGATGCAACACCTGCATAAAAAACTCACGCCATATCAATTCTGATAAAAATGTCTGGCTGGTTTGCATCGCTTTGTTAACTATTTGGCGGATACTTGCCGTGCCAAACCTCAAATGTGGACCAAGATAGCTTCCTGCATCTTTATGTGGTAAATCTCGTTGCTGTTGATAATCGTGCAAATGCTCTACATCATAATCCTTGGTATTCATTTTTCCACGCTCAAACCCAAGTGACTCTAAAGTTGGAAATACATGTTTTACGTGTAAGAAAGAAGAAAAATTTGGGTGGACAGAATCTTTAATTTTTACTTCATGTAAATTATTATATTGCCTTAACCACTGGTTCATATAAGGTGTAAAAACAGTATAAGGTTTACCGTCTTTCTTCAGCACTTCATCTTTGGCAAAAATCACATGATCTTTATACAAATTTAACGGCACCTCATATTTGCCGCACAATTTCTTGATAGCAGCATCACGCTTAATACCATAAGGCTCGTAATCCTCATTGGCATAAACTTCCTTAATCTGGTATTCATCCAAAAGCGCTTCAAAAACTTGCAGCGGTTTGCCTTTTTTTATCAATAACGAACTGTTATGTTGTTTTAAAGAGTTATTTATCTTATTTAAAGAATCATATATAAAAGTAACTCTACTATCATCGCTTTCAAGTTTATTAAGGATATCATCATCAAAAATAAAAAGCAATAGCGATGGCACATCTCTTTTTGTGGCGTGCATTAAGGCAGTGTTATCTTTGAGCCTCAAATCGCGTCGTAGCCAAACGATATTTATACTAGTTTCTTTTGCCATTTCAGAAGTGGTTTACCGCAAATATACTTTCTTTAAAAATAAAATTATAGTCGAAAAACGTATCTTTAAAGTCGAAACGATTCAATATCATCAATTTTTAATATCTTTAAAGCAA
>JAGXIP010000307.1 GCA_024635585.1 Saccharicrinis sp.
GGCCATGCTTTATGCCATTGGGATGGATGAAAATGATCAGAAAAAAGCACAAGTTGGCATTGTGAGTACCGGGTTTCAAGGTAATCCGTGCAATATGCACCTGAACGATTTGGCATCTTTGGTTAAGAAAGAGGTGGATAGCCAAGATGATTTGTATGGTTTAATTTTTCATACTATTGGGGTAAGCGATGGTATTACCAATGGCACGGAAGGAATGAAATATTCCTTGCCCTCGCGCGAGATTATTGCCGATTCAATTGAAACAGTGGTCAGCGCTCAGTTTTATGATGCGGTGATTCCTATTGTTGGCTGCGATAAAAATATGCCAGGTGCCATGATTGCGTTGAGCAGATTAAATCGCCCTGCCATATTGATGTATGGAGGAACGGTAAAGAAAGGCCAATGGAAAAATGAGGATTTGAATATTGTTTCTGCCTTTGAAGCTTATGGTGAGCGAATTACGGGTAAAATGTCGGATGAAGACTTTTTGGGAATCATAAAAAATTGCATTCCTGGTGCAGGAGCCTGTGGGGGCATGTACACAGCCAATACCATGGCATCGGCCATTGAATGTATGGGAATGAGTTTGCCTTATTCTTCATCCAATCCTGCCGTGAGCCCACAAAAGAGTGACGAACCCAAATTATTAGCCGCAGCAATTCGCAATATTCTCGAAAAAGATATCAAACCGAGTGATGTGATGACAAGAGCATCATTTGAAAATGCTATTTCTTTAATTATGGTGCTGGGTGGTTCAACCAATGCAGTAATACATCTTCTGGCTATGGCCAGAGCAACCGGAATTCCGCTTACGATAGATGATTTTCAGACTATCAGTAACCGTATACCTCTTTTAGCCGATCTTAAGCCCAGTGGCAAATACCTGATGGAAGATTTGCATCGTGCAGGCGGTATTCCTGCGGTAATGAAGATAATGTTGAAAGATGGACTTTTGGATGGTAGTTGCTTAACCGTTACCGGAAAAACCGTGGCGGAGAATCTGGAAGAAGTGCCCGATCTAAGCAAAGGACAATCTATTATTCATGGCAAAGAGCAGCCCATACGCAAAAGTGGACATATACAAATTCTGTATGGCAACTTGGCAAAAGAGGGTGCTGTGGCAAAAATAACCGGTAAAGAGGGAGACATGTTTAAAGGTTCTGCCCATGTCTTTGAAGATGAACAGGCAGCCATTGAAGGCATCCGCAACTCTGTTAAGCCAGGCGAAGTAATTGTTATTCGTAACAGTGGCCCCAAAGGTGGACCAGGTATGCCCGAAATGCTAAAACCCACCGGAGCAGTCATGGGAGCAGGATTGGGAAAAGAAGTTGCTTTAATTACGGATGGACGCTTCTCTGGTGGATCTCATGGATTCGTAGTGGGTCACATCACCCCCGAAGCCTACGAAGGCGGTTTAATAGGATTGCTAAAGAATGGCGATATAATTACCATTGACATCAACAATAACCGTATTGATGTGGATTTATCGGAACAGGAAATAGAGAAGCGCAAAAGTGTTTGGAAACGACACGAAAATGTACTGCCAAGTGGTATTTTAAAGAAATTTAGAAACACAGTTGCCTCGGCTTCAGAGGGCTGTTTTACGATTTAAAAAAAACAAAGGGCAAAATCTTTCGATTTTGCCCTTTGTTTTTATCATGTCTTGCCCAAAAAAGAATGGGATTTTAATCGTATTTCAATCGGCTTTAGCCCTTAATCTTATATCAGTTACAATCTTGATACTTGATACTTTGTACTTGATACTTGATACTGTCTTAACCTTTAACTTCTTCTTTTGCGTTATCTTCTTCGGCTGGAGTTGCTTCCTCCTCACCAAATTTAAATATATCTTTATCTACCAGCAGGTTATACCATACTACTACTTTTTTAATGTCCGATACATATACCCTGTCTTTATCGTAATCGGGCAGTACTTGCACGAAATAGCTTTTTAACTCATTGGCCGACGATTTGTGGCTAATGGTTTGTTTGCCATCTTCTTTTTCGAAGATGTTTTTAAATACCTCAACCAACTTTACGTCTCCTTGTTCGGTAAAGATAGAGATATCCTCCAAAGCACTAATTCTTGAGGTAGCATAGGCAGGCATTCTTTTGCCATCTACCAACGACTCCACTATAATGCTATTCTTAGCCTGCGAAATCATTTTATACAATCCACTTTGTCCCGATACGGATAATATACCCTTTAACATCTCACTCATTATTATTTCTTTATCAATTTAAATCTTGTTGTAATTTTAGCGCTGTACACCTTTAATTTGAGTGCAAAATTAGCACATTAGCATTAACATCAAATAAAAATAACAGCTATTTGAAGCCTCTTTGCTTTTTAATGGTATCATAAGCTTCGTTTACGTGCCTAAATTTTTCATTTGCAGAGGTTTGAAATTCTTCTCCGAGGTGTGCTACTTTATCCGGATGAAATTTGATGGCCATTTTACGATAGGCTTTTTTTATCTCATCGTCGCTGGACGAAGCATCTATTTCCAATATTTTATAGGCCGATTCTGCATTTTTAATATACATGTGTAGTACAGCATCGTAGTCTACTGAAGTTAGACCCAATTCCCTTGCAATACGACGGATAATATCCTGTTCGCTTTGGGCTATTTGGCCATCGGCATTTGCCACTCCAAAGAGCATATGAACAAGTTGTATGCGCGAGTTGTAATCGATGTTCTGCGGTATTTTGCGCGCTACCTGCTCCATAGGAATATTCTGTTCCAAAATATCACGAAGCATCAAGAGTGCCTGTGCAGCCTTATCCTCGGTAAAAGAGCCACGCAAATATGCTTTTACATAATCTAGCTCTGTGCGTACCACTTTGCCATCGGCTTTCATAACAGCAGCCATTAAAATTAGCAGTGCAGCCACAAATCCGTCGCGGGCATCGCCAATAGCACGTCCTCTTGCATCGTCCGATGAAGCATTATCGGCAAACGCGCCCATCACAAAACCAAGTAGGGCACCCACCGGACCAAAAACCCACCATCCTAAACTGGCCCCCAGCAAGGAGGAACCTGATATTTTAAATTTCTTCATATTTTTCGTTAATAATTTAATCCAAAAATAGGATTTGCCCCTGTCCACAAAAAGGAAGTAGTTGTTGCGGAGGATATCACAAACAAGGTACCTAAACCTTAACAACTAATACCTAACCCCTAACTTCTACCCTCTACCCTCTACCCTCTAACTTCTACCCTCTAACTTCTACCCTCTAACTTCTAACTTCTAGCTAACTCCTCGTGCAACTTGATAACTTGCGGTATCACCAAATCGATATCGTTACATTGTATAATATAATCCGACCGTTTCACCTTTTCTTCTTGTGGCATCTGGTTTTTTATCCTGTTTAAAACTTCCTCTTCGCTAAGCTTGTCGCGTAGCATCACACGTTTTATTCTAATGTGCTGTGGAGCAGTTACCGTTATAACCTTATCTAACTGTTTGTTACCACCACTCTCGAATAGTATGGCAGCTTCTTTAATAATGTAAGTACAATCTTTTTGTTTGCTTAGCCACGTGTTAAAATGTGCTGCAACAATAGGATGAATAATAGCATTTAATTGCTGCAATAAATCTTTGTTTCTAAAAACGAAGGAAGCTACTTTTTTTCTGTCCAATAGTCCGTCCTTGTAGATATCAGCGCCAAAGAGTTCACGCACACGCTTAACAATTTCCGGATGATTATCCGTTAATTGTCGAGCTTCTGTGTCGGCATTATAGATGGGTACATGTAAGGTTTTGAAAATATTGCACACGGTAGTTTTTCCGCTACCAATGCCGCCGGTAATTCCAACTTTAATCATCGCTTCAATCATCGGATCTTACCCTTTTAAACAAGCATTCCACAAATAGCGGTGAATAGCTCACATTTTTTATACCCTCAGGCTGACTTAATATACGCACTTTCAATCTATCGGGTAAGCCGGGCGTAGTGCTGGAGGTAAAATCAACTGCAACCGAAAAGTCCTGGGCTTTTACCGTGTTAAAACGGCTAGCAGCCACGGTAAAAGTAAGGTTGATATCGTCGGGAAAAGTCTTTAGTGTGAGTGTATCCGGAATATTAAGATGTTTAATCGGAATACGCATACTTTTTTCAGTAAAAGGCTCAATTGGGATGCTTACCACCACCCTGCTGGGAGTAAATTCAATATTACCTATTCGTTCCAAACTCATGTTACGGCCCAAAGAGTCACTTAATGCTTCGTAAGTTTTAAATTCTGTATTAACAAAAGTTATTGAATCTATCAGCGATGATGGGCCGGAAACTTCAACACTGTCGGGTTTTAATTTTATTTTGCCCGACTGGTAATACTGTGGTTTAAATTTTAATTGCGAATTAAATTTGATAGGTACTTTTTTTCTTTCTTTTTTTTCGAAAAATATAAAAAGCGTGTCTGGTGAAATGGATACCAGTTTGATATCTTTAGGAAATGTGCCAGCAAAGCTATTGAAAATTTCACGAGTAGGCAGGTAGGCACCATAGCGCTTTTCTGTTTTAATGCGCCTAAAGGATGAAACGTTGAGAAGGTGTGGTTCTAACAGTTTGCCCATGTGATAGGGGAGTATGCTAAAACCCAGCGACCTGATTTGAATTTGAATTTTACTTTGAGGTTTGCCCAGCAAAATATAATCGTTGGGAAATTCGACGTATTTAACTGGGTACGATATGGTAGTTGTATATTCTTTACGCAAAGCATTTATAAACCAAAGACCCGTAGCCAGCACGAAAAACAGCAAAAACACCAACAAGTCGCGGTTTTGCTTTGCCGAGGCAAGCACTTTTTTGGCTTTTTGGGTCCAATTTGGTATGTTATCTTTAAATCGCTTCATAGTAAAAAAAAAGGCCAATAACCGCAAATTTAGTTATTGGCCACGAATAAAAAAATTAGGTACTATCGTTTTGCTTGGGCATCCGACATATCCATGATGATAGCCGACTTATCGATTTTGATTAATACATCGTTGGCAATCTCCATCATTACATGGGCTTCCTTTATTTCGGCTACTTTACCGTAGATACCTCCGGTAGTAATTACTTTGTCGCCCTTTTTAAGCTCTTCGCGATATTTTTTTAATTCTTTTTGACGCTTCATTTGTGGGCGTATCATAAAAAAATAAAAAACTACGATGATTAAAAGAAAAGGCAATAGTTGTTGAAGAGCACCAAACCCTCCAGCGGCAGTGTCCGCTAAAAAAATACTTTGTAAGTTCATGTTTAAAAAATTTATCTAATTAATAACATTGGCCGAAACGACCAATTCTTTCATTTTGTTTTTTATGTTGGCGTGAATCTGAATTACTTTATATTGCTGTCCCGAAAACCCTTTTGAATCAAATCTTAGTTCTATCTCTCCCTTTTCGCCTGGTAAAATAGGTTTCTCAGGATAAATAACATGGGTACATCCACAACCTGGCTTTACTTTATTAATAATCAGCGGATAACCACCTGTATTTGTGAAATTAAAATAGCACCCTACGGTTTCTCCTGCTTTTACCTTACCAAATGCATGTACCGATTTTTCAAAACTCATTTCGGTATCATTCGTTACTGTTTTGTCCTTTTGCTTTGTACGGTCTGTTTTGCATGACACCAGCGTAATTGCTAAAATAATAACGATGGTTGCTATGTTGACACAGCATATTTTATTGCAAAAGCCAAATATACGAAGCATAGTGTTGATACGGTTATTTTTCACCTTCCATCAAACCTTTTCCGGTTTTTTTAATTTGTTTTGAGTCAGTAAGTTCCAATATAACTTTATCCAAAATGCCATTTATAAACTGACCACTTTTTTCGGTTGAGTAATGCTTTGCAATTTCAATATACTCGTTCATGGTTACTTTAATGGGTATATTGGGGAACTCAACCAGCTCTGCCAATGCTAATTGCATTAAAACAACATCAAGAAACGCCACTCGCTCAATATCCCAGTTTTTGGAGTGCTTTTTTATCAAAAGCACATAATCCTGATGATTAACTGCAGCTTTCCGGAATAGTCTTTTCACAAAATCCTCATCGTCATCGTCCTTAAATGCGCCCAATAGCTTTACCGGTGCTTCTTTTTCCATGCCTTTCACCGTTTTAACTACCATGCTTAGCACAAATTCTATTTCATCGTTCCAATAAATACTTTGCTCTTCAAAAGTAGGATAAATAGGTTCATAGTAAGCAATTACTTTTTCAAAAAGCTTGGTAACAAACTTTTTGTCTAGCTCAAAGGAGCTCTCCTCGGTAATTAAATAGTCTTTATATTGTTTCGATTCAAGTATTTCGACGTATAGACCCTTAATAACTTCTTTGTAGTTTACCCAATTATTTCCATTTTGTTCCATGTATTTCAGCACATCGGGACTCTCGGCTAATTTGGATAGTACTTTGTTGGTTACAAAGCGGGTATTAGGTTTAAGTTCTTCGGTAGAGGCCAGTTTTTTGCTTTTCCCGTACTCTATTCGCCCAATGGCATAATCTCTAACATCGAGAATCAAGAGGATGTACAAATAATATAAATCGAGAGATTTAGAAATACTATGAAACAATTCCTTCTCCGAATTATTAATGCTTATTTCGCTGTGCTGATAATGTGCATACAGAATTTGCATCACTTTTACTCTTAGTAGTCGCCTGTTTAACATTCTTCAAAGAACTTTTAAAAATTTATTGGATGCAAAAATAGGTCTTTTTTAATTTGATACCGCAAAATTAACAATTTTTACTGCACATATTAATAAGAGCCTTGTTTAGGTATATTTTACGGAGCGTAAAAATGCGCTATAATTTAAGATATAATTAGTATGAAAGTTAAATTGGAAAATTGGAAAACAGGCTTTTTGGTAATGGATTACCTAATTATTAAAAGCAAGTTAAGGAGTTATATGCACCTTAAAAATATAATTATTAATGATTATAATAAATTTTCATTGAAATATATAGAATAATTAAAAAATAATTCCCAAATTTGAAATGCTAAATTAAAACAAGTGTTTTTTATTCAAAATAACAAATTGATTGATGATGGAAGGATACGAGAAAAATGAAGATTTTGAAAAGAGCAATAGAGATGAAATCTTTTCAAAAGCAGTGAGAGCAGGGAAAAGAACTTACTTTTTTGACGTTAAAGCTACTCGCAAAAACGATTATTATTTAACGATAACCGAAAGTAAAAAGAAATTTGAACAGGATGGCAAGTTCAGTTTTGAAAAACACAAGGTTTTTTTGTACAAAGAAGATTTTGATAAATTTGCCGATGGTCTTCAAGAGGTGGTAAATTATATCAAGAAAAATCAGCCCTTTGAACAGGAAAATGAAGAAGAATTGATGGGTGTGTTGGAAACAAGCGAATATACCAGTGTCGAATTTGAAGATTTAGCGAAGTAAAAGCAACAACAATTAAATCTAAATAAAAAAAGCTGCCTACCCGGAGCAGCTTTTTTATTTGCTGTATTTTCCTATTTTGTCGTCAATGGTGACATGATGGCTGGCTACCGATTGTATTTTTACATAGCACATTACTTTTTGTGCTCCAGCAGCATAACAAACGTTTTGCACTTCTTTTACCACATCCATCAAAGCATCGTATTGGCCTTCCATAACAGTTTCAAAAGGGGTAACCACGTATTTTACACCTGATTTCGCAATTACAGCGATAGCACTATCCACGATATCATAGGATTCTTTTTCTGTGGAAACAGGCAGCACTTGCACGGCCACATTAACGGTGTTCTGATTTAAATAATCCATCTATATTTTTTTCTACTAAGGTTTAAAATCGAAAATAAGGTTTTAATTGGAATCGAATAAAATTATTATTCCATGCTATCTTCAGCGTCTTTGCGGGCTTCCAGTACCATTGCTCTAATCTCTTCTATTTCCAACTTTTTAACATTGGTAACAATAAACGAATCCATTAAAAAATTGCCCATTTGGTTACACTCTTGCACAATGTCGGTAATGGTATCTTTAATGTTTAACGAAAGATGCAGCAAGCCCGTAATCATAAACATGTCTTCTTCCACATCAAGCTCTTCAACCGTACCGTTTACCTTATCAAAAACATAGTCAATTTCTTTTTTAACCAATTTTACTTGCCATTCTTCAAGCAGAACACCATTGTTGGCCACCAACACAATAAAATAGCGCAGGCTACTTCCTTGCCCACCCATTCCTGTGGATACAAATATGGGAGCTTCGCCCAAAAGTGAAGTTTCTAATACCATTTTGGATTCTTGAAAAGCCATTTTGCTCCATTGTTCCAATCCAGTATCAGGCTTGTCGCGATATGCCTCAAGCGCACGGAAAGCAACC
>JAGXIP010000308.1 GCA_024635585.1 Saccharicrinis sp.
ATCGTCGGCAGCGTCAGATGTGTATAAGAGACAGCTATATACCTAACGCCCTTATATTTATAATATTTTAACAGAATGCAGGATGGCTTCTATCTGACGCACGTAGTAGGCCTTGTTTTGTTTTTGTGGTGCGTATACAAAACCATCAATCATTAGCAATCTATTTCGGGTATCATCTTTAATAAAAAAAGTAATAAAAGGTCCTCCCATAAAAAAGCCTTCTACCTTCCATAAGCCGCGAAGTTCAAGCACATCTCGTTGGTTCACTTTTATCTCATTAAATAGTACAGGAAGCTTTTTTTCGGTTTGCTTAAAAGTAAGTGCAAAAGGGCCAGGGATATACTTTTTACCCACACTATCAATAAGAGCTAATGTTTCATTTTTGTGGATGGCGGGTAAACTATCCATATCAAAGGATTGAATGACCAAATGCATGGTGGTTTCTAATCTATCGAAACGGAACCAACAAAAATTTGCCGTGTCTTTAACCAAACGATACCCTTTTGGCATTACCAAATGAAGTCCGTACTTCTGTTTAATAAAATGCTGTGTAGTTTTATCTGCCTCTTGAAGGTTTGCATATTGTAAGTGCCTGATATCTCCATTGTATATGAAATTAAATATTTGTTTTTGATGGGTTTCGAATAAATCTGCAAACGAATCAGTGCTGGGTATGGTTATTTCCACCACCTGCTGATGTAATGCCCAAGTGTTTTTTTGAAAGTTGACTTCGGCTTTTGCCATTATTTTTTGCTGTACAATTATAATGTTTCTATCTGCCTTAAAGTGCCCTTCGAAGTCGTTGGGGTTTAGTGTGGTGAGCCTGAAAGTAGATTCCGCCTGGGGCAAATTAGGGAATTCTTTATCCGCAAATGCTTGGATTATCTCTTGCACTTCCGTTTTTTGTAGCTTATTGTCCATCACCACCAGAATTTCTCCCGATGCGCCTATTGATCTGTTTTTTACACTTACTCCGAGATGTTCGCAGGAAGATAGAAACAAATATGTAACTATTAATAATAGCTGTATATTTCTAGAGGGTAATGTGATAGGGTGATTCATAGCGATTTTTTTAGATGATAATTAGAAAGTAGAAATAGCGAGATGATAAGATAAGCTGCCCCGATAAAAATACCGAGGCAGATGACCAAAAGCATTGGTGTTTTATTGCAGCGTAAATTTAATAGGCACTTGATACGATACGGCTACTGGACGGGTACCTTGCTTCCCTGGTTTCCAATCGGGCATAGAGGAAACCACTCTTAATGCTTCTCTATCAATCGAGTTATCTACACCTCTTAGTATTTGTACTTTTTCCACCTTACCGGTTTTACTGATTACAAAGCTTAGGTAAACGGTTCCTTGAATGTTGTTTTGAGCAGCTATAATCGGATATTTTACCGATGAGGCTAGATATTTGAGCAAGGCACGTTCGCCACCAGGAAATTCAGGTTTGTTTTCCATCATAATAAAAGGAATGGGATCCGAGTCTTCCTCTACAACTTCTATTTTTTGCAGGGCTACTGACAGATCTACCAAGGCCTCAGAGTTAATTTCCAGTTCATCCCCGGGTAATTCTGTTTCATCATCAACAATAATGATTTCTTCCAGCACAATAACTTTGGGTTTTGGAGTCTCTATCTCAGGCTCCTTGATGGTGGTGATAGGCGGCAGTTCTAGATCGTCTGTATTGATGGAATTGTCGGCTAGTGCTCCGGGATTTGTACGAATAGTTTTCCATTCAAAGGCCACTAAGGCAGCGCCTAAGGCAATTACAAATCCTATCTGTAAAAATAAGCTGCGCTTAGATTCTAAATCGGCTTTTTTTGTTTTCTTGAGTTCCATGGTGTAGCTTTTAAAAGTTATGCAAACAAAATATTTGCTTACACCGCTTTAAAACCAATTGGCATACCAAAAAAATAAAGAGCCATAAGTGTGTGGTTTATGATACTGAATTACAGCTTATTGTGGGTGTGTATGTATTGAGAGTGATAATTATCTGGCTTGCGTATTATCGCCCAAGTGAGCGATATCGCCCATTCGATCATACGATATCTTTACCAATCTCGATACCGAATTTTTTTATTTTTCGTTTAATGGCATCGCGCGAAATCTGCAGCATATAGGCTGCTTGGGTTTGGTTCATATTGCAACGCGTGAGGGCTTCAATAATTAAATTGTGTTCTATTTTTTCAAGGTCAAAACCTTCGTAATGGTGTGGTGCTGGTTTGGTATCGCCTTTTAACGGGAAGTCTTCGGGAGTTAGCTCATTTCCTTCCAGTAAAATCAAGGCGCGTTCAACCATGTTGCGCAGTTCGCGCACGTTACCCGGAAAATGGTAGGCTTGCAGCTTTTTTAATAGTTGTGCATTGATGCTTGGGGTAGGTATGTTTTTTTTGGAGGAGAGGGAGCGCACAAAATGCGTGAGTAGGAGAGGGATATCATCAGGCCGTTCGCGCAACGGGGGAATATGTATTTCGATGGTGTTGATGCGATGGTACAAGTCGATGCGGAATTTATCCTCGTCTATGAGTTGATCAATATTTTTATTGGTGGCGGAGATGATTCTCACATCCACATCAAACTCTTTTGTGCCGCCCAACCTCTTCACTTTTTTTTCCTCAATGGCTCGCAACAATTTTGCTTGCAGCGCAATGGGCATATCGGCAATCTCGTCTAAAAATAAGGTGCCGTTGTTGGCCAGTTCAAAATAGCCTTTTTTATCTTCGCGCGCATCAGTAAAAGCACCTTTTACATGACCAAAAAACTCACTTTCTAACAAAGTAGCTGGTATGGCCGAGCTATTTACGGGCGCAAATACCTGCTGGCTGCGCGGACTACCGTAATGGATAATACGCGAAATAATCTCTTTACCCGTTCCGTTTTCGCCAGTTACCAACACGTTAACGTCCTTATCTTTGGCAGCTTTTAGCGCAATTTTTATCACCTTTTTGATCGCTTCACTCTCGCCAATAAAATCTTTCTCTATCATTCCCTCCAACTCTTTTGACACCAAAGAGCCTCTATTTTCAGCATTTTCGAGCTTTTGCTGAAGCGCCAAAAACTTACCGGTTCGTTCCACCGCAACCTGAATGTCCATCACCTGAAAGGGCTTGCGGATAAAATCGGATGCACCTTTCCGCATGGCCTCAATTACCATATCCATATCGCCATAACCGCTAATCATGATTACTTCGGTAGACGGATAATCTACTTTTATTTTTTTTAGCATATCCAGCCCATTCATACCGGGCAACATCACATCTAATATTAAAATTTCAGGCTTTTCTTTCTCTAATAGCTCAAATCCTTGGTTGGGCGTATTGGCCGTATAAACTTTTAAGTCTCTTTTTTCGAGATGGTATTTCAGCTTTTCCGTTATTCGTACCTCGTCGTCAAGTATCAATATTTTTAGGTGGTCCATGGGGGGGAGTTAAAAGTTAAAAGTTACGAGTTGAAAGTTACAAGTTCTGAGTTACAAGTCGAAAGTTTCGGGATCTAAATGAGAATTAATAATGAATTCATTTTTACTTAATTTATCTATTGGTTTCTGCGATGGGAAAAATTACTTTCATGATGGTTCCATCCATTACCCGGCTTTGGACTTCTATTCTGCCATTCATCTCTTGTGTGAGCCGATAAGCAATGGACAAGCCTAAGCCTGTTCCTTTACCTAAAGGTTTAGTAGTTACAAAGGGTAAAAATATATCTGTGCGTTTTTGATAGGGTATTCCCACGCCGTTATCTCTTACCTTAACATACACATACTCTGTTTCGCTTCCGGTTTCAATTACGATTTCTTTTTTTAGTGAAGGATTTTTCTCTTGCATTTGATTTACAGCGTCTCGTGCATTAGATAACAAGTTATGAATTATTTGTTCCATTTTATGCGGATTACCTGTTATTTGAGGTACATCAGCATCCAGGTTGAGTTGCAGGTTGATGTGATGATTTTGATATTGTCGGCCAATCATGGAAATGGCTGCGTTGACACATTCGGATACGGAAAATAGTTCGTGTACATCCTCTTTTTGTCCACTCGAAAAAATACGTATGTGGTCAACAATTTCACGCACTCGCACGATGTCTTCAAATATCTCGTTGGTAGATTGTTTAATAAAATCCGGATCGGGTTGGGGCTCCATCAGTTCAAATTTTATTCCTTCGGCTGATAGGGATATGTTTTGGATGGGTTGGTTTATCTCGTGAGCAATACCTGCCGCCAATTCTCCCAGCGATGATAAACTGGCCTGATGCACAATGATTTGCTGCTGTTCATCCTGTTTTTGCAATGCTTCGTTTACTTTGGCCTCCAGGTTTTCGTTTTCTTTTCGTTTTAAGTAGTAGCGATAGTAGATGATAAATACCAGAATAAGAACCACAAGTATGGTAAAACCAAAGGAAAGTCTCCATACCGACAGATTTTCTTTTTCTAACCGTAATCGGTAGTTTTCGTTTTTGGCTTCTAATATATCATTTTCACTCTTTTTTTGTTCTATATCGTTCATCATCAGTGTGCCTACAAACTGTTCTGCATTTTTTTCTCCGGCCAAAACATCCGAAACATTGGCGTATAATACTTGGTATTCGTAGGCTTTTTTATAATTGTTTTGGTTTTTATAAATCAATGCCAACATGCGATAGTTGTCCTGCAATAAACTCCGATTGCCTATTGCTTTGGCCAGCAGGATGCTTTTTTGGTGTTGCAAAATGGCCTGTGTATTGTCATTTGATTTGGCATATATTCGTGCCAGATTCAAAAAGGAAACCGATGCACCATGGTGGTCGTTTTGTTTAATTTGCAAATCCAGCGCCTCGCGATACATCTGGTGAGAGGTGGGGAGTTGGTTCTTTTGATAATATACGCCTCCCATATTGTTTAAAACGGATGCAATACTCAGGCTGTCGCCTTGTTGCGAATAGGCACTGTGCAGCAATTGATAGTAGTCCAGGGCTTTTGCATATTCCCCTTGGTTATAACAAATATCACCAAGGTTTTCCCATAGTGCTGTACGTTGGTTCTGATAGGCTATGTCATCTTCTGGAACTTGTGCTAAAGCTTTGTTGTAGTTTTCGAGAGCGCTCTGCTTGTCACCCAATCCTTTATAAACATTGCCCATATTTAGGTAAGTACTCACTATATTTGGCACATCGTTGTTGCTCAAATAAATTAACAAAGAGCGCTTATAGTTATCCAATGCCTTTTGGAATTTATCTAAACGGTAAAACCTCGATGCTAAACCGGATATGCCACTTTGGTCGCCGATGGACTCGTAGGTGGTGAGCGATTTTTGATAGTAGTTGAGCAGGCTGTCGTAATCGGTAAAAAAGTAGTAGCCCATGCCCAAGTTACCATAGGCTTTGGCTTTACCCGCGCGATCGTTTAACGACTGGGCAATTTTAAGTGCCTGATTGGCATAGTGAATCGCTTTTTGCGCATCGGACGAAACGTAATACGACGAGAGTTGATTGTACAATTCAACCTTTTCGGCAAGGGAAGCATTTTTTAACTGGTGATGGATTTTATCAATGGTGCTATCCTGAGCGTTAAGTTGCATGCAAAATAACAGAAGCAATATGAATGCATGTTTCACCATAAGTTTCACATGTTGTTTGATGATGGAAGGACGAAGTTAAACTACCTATTTGAACCTGACAATACAAAGGACAGTTCTCCGGAAAACTGGATTGATTTTGATATTTTAACTTCAACCGTGGCATTATTTACCCTTGGATACTCCAGAACGGTGTTAAGAACCATTCGCGTAAAAGCTTCCAAAAGGTTAAAATGCCCGGTTTCCGCCATGCCTATTATCTCTTTGGTTAAACGCATCACATCTAAACTGTCCGAAGGATTGTCGCTCGCCTCTTCCAATCCGCTGTTGTAATTTAAACTGATGTTAACCAATAAATCCTGTCGGAAATCGTGAAGGTGCGTTTCGTAACCTAAGTGGCTGCTTACTAAAAGGTTTGTAATATTTAATGTGCCCATGGTATTTGATGTTTTGTTTAAAGTTCAAAGTTTAAAGTTCAAAGTTTGGATTTCTGAGGTTAGGGTTCTGATTTTTAGAGTTTAGGGGTGTTTATTTACTTATATATTAGCTGCAATAGTAATTCGAGGCCAGCTTTATCGTCCTTATCAAATTGAGCTAAATTACGACTGTCGATATCCAATACGCCAATTATTTTTCCATTGTTGAGCAAGGGTACCACAATTTCTGATTTGGTGAGTGAGCTGCATGCGATATGACCAGGAAAGGATTCAACATCATCAACTATTACAGTTTGCCCTGTATTGATGCCTGCCCAGCAAACTCCGGTATCTTTTTTTAGGCGAAGGCAAGCAATTGGACCTTGGTAAGGGCCTACTATAAGTTCGTCCTTATCTAACAGGTAAAAACCAGTCCAAAAAAAGCCTTTCATTTTATGATGAAGTAAGGCTGTTAAGGTTGACATCCGTGCTATTGGGTTATTTACAGGTGTAGTTAATTTTTCAATCTGATTATATAATCTGCCATATTTGGCCAACTTAGTACTGGGTTTGTCCATTTATTCGTAGTTTTTTAAAACAAAAATGCAAGGTAAACATTATTCGTTTATCTTGCATCATTCAATACTTTAAGCACCATTTTATTAATCGGCCAGCATACTCTGAAGTTTTTTTCGTGTAAAAAATATTCTACTTTTCACGGTGCCTATGGGCAAATTCAATTGCTCTGCAATTTCTTTATATTTATAACCTGAAGTATGCATGGTAAAAGGGATTTTAAATTCATCCTCTAGCTTTTCAATACTTTGGTTCATTTCGTTAACTGCCTGAACCATTTCCGGAGTTTCGGAGGTGTAGTTTCCTTTAAATGCTACACGGTACGCATCTTCAGCTGAGTCAAATGTAGTTCTGGTTTTTTGTATCCTGCGATAATTGTTGATAAAGGTGTTCTTCATGATGGTAAACACCCAGGCCTTAAAATTGGTGTTGGATACAAACTGTTTTCTATATGTAAGTGCTTTTAGGGTTGTTTCTTGCAAAAGATCATTTGCATCTTCTTCGTTTGCGGTTAAACTAAGCGCAAAATACCTAAGTCTGTCTTGTAAGCCCAGTAAGCTCTCGTTAAATTGCATTGCTGTCATGGTGTAATGTTTTGGCTTGTTTATAATAGTTTGTTTAAAAATTGCTTGTTGTTGTTCACTTATTTTATTTAAACGTTTAACAAATATAGGTATTTCATAAACAATAACAAAAGATTTGAAACTCTTTTATTATTTAATTTGTAATTGTTCTAAATAACAACGAAAGTAACTTGCTTTTTAGTAGCTAATTAAATTAATACAAAATGTTCAATCTAAATTAGCCTTATTCCCGAAATCTTAAACAGATAGTAAGAAGTGAAACTATCCACAAGAATAACTCTGGTAGATACATCTAATTTGCTAATGCGAAAAATTAAAAATAAGTTTCCCTAATTTACCCATAATTTTTCAGTTTTTTCGTTATTATTCATTCTTATTTTTAGCAAATACATACCACTCCCTAGTTTTGGCAAGGTTATACGCTGTTCGTAAGTTTCTGCTCCTTTAAAATAGCTATGTTTTGAAATCATCTGACCTGAAGCTGTATAAATACTTATCTCAAATAAGCCGATGTAAGTGTCCGTAATTTTAATGGTCACGCGCCCGTTGTTGGTTGGATTAGGATAAACCATGGTTTCAAAAGCAGCCATTAACTCCTCATTAACGCTGGATATTCTTCCTTGAATACGAACATTGTCTATGGCCCAGCCCCAACCAGGCGTAAAATGGTCGGAGTGTAATCTGAAACGGACCAATATGGTATCCTCAGGTTCAAAAGTATCGTAAAGGTTTATATGGTGATCGGTATAATCCTTTGCTGTGGGGGTACTATCATATGTTTTGCCACTTACCGACCATGCCCGGTTGAACGAAAAATCATAACCTTCCGAAAGAGCTTGCCAGTTTAATCCATCCTTGCTTCCCTCCACAACAGCATAATCGTAAAAATCAATCGAAGGATAAACGGCTCCACTTTCGCCTGTTTCCAAATAGGCGATATCATAATATTTGATAAAAGCCAAATCAGGATCAGTTGAAACCACGATGGGGTATTTCAGTGTGTAGTATAAATCGGTATTCTCGGGGTAGGGGTGAGGTGAGTTTATGGCATTGTTGCCAAAAACACTCTCATTTATCGAAAATCCGGCACCTGAAAAGTCATTGATGTAATCTTCATTATTAAAGTCGTTCACATAGCTTGTTTGCGGTGCTAATATCGTGTTGGGTGATATGTTGACTGTGTTCGAAATATATCTTTTACCATCCAAATAACCGTGGATGGTTAGCTGGTCCGAGGGCTCCAATGTGCCAAAATCCATATCGCTGGCAGTTTGTACGTTTATATTGTACGCTGTTAATAACAAGCCAATGCCATTGTATAGCTCAAAGGAGTCCAATTGGCTTTCGAAGGTGGTATTGAGTACGTAATCACCGTTAGGATTAATTCCTGCTTTCCCAATATGCGGGTGGTTTATTTCGTTGCTCAGTCCGTTTAATTTTACAGACCATACACCCAAACCATGGGTGCCAAGTATTACCTCATCGCCAATTATTTTTATGTCCCAAATGGATACAGCCGGAATACCATTGTCGGCATAAACCCAGTTGGCACCGTTATCTGTACTTATAAACAAACCAATTTCGGTACCCACCCAAATCTCGTCGGTGTTAAAAGGCATTACAGCTAAAGTATTTACTGCCACGTTGGGAAATCCGTTACTACTATTCGAGCTTCCTTCTAAACCAAAACCCGATATGTCTTCCCAAGTCTGCCCCAAGTCTTCCGTTCTGAAAATTTTTGGGAAGTTAGAAAAGGAAAACAGCATATAAGCTGTTTCGGGTTGTGTGGGATGAGTTAGGATGTTACTTATGGTGCCCATATCCATAAATGGCTCCAGAGCAGTAAAGCTTTCGCCTCCGTTGGTAGAAACATGGAGCTTGCCTTTGTTATCCCTGGGATCGGTATTCATGTGTATACCTGCCCAAACAATGCCAGGGTTGGCTTCGCTGATGGCTATTTTAGGCGATGAGTTGCCCGTGAAACCCCAATGTGACCCCATATTAATATTCTTCCATGTGTCGCCAAAGTCGGTCGATTTCCAAAGCCCGGATGCACCGCCGGTAAAAAGCAGGTCAGGATCAGCCACACAACTGGCAATACGTGTAACAAAAGGAGCCATTTCCTCATCGTCATAATCTCCCATTAAAGCGCCAATATTAAGCCATTTTTTGCCGCCGTCTATGCTCTTTTGTAGCTGATTGTAGTAATAGGTTCCGATAAGCATTTGGGGATTTCGCGAATGCCAAACCACATCAAAGCCATCGCCTCCAAGCACATCCTCCCAATCCGACATGATATCGGGATCGATGCCAGAAAGGGTGGAGCCGTTGTCTTGAAGACCACCAAAGTATATATATTGTTTGGGATGACGGGTGATGCCGTAATACTGCGATGTGATGTAGCCCTTGGATTTCGACGTCCATGTTGCGCCTCCATCCGGAGAGTATTCAATTCCGCCATCGTTACCTACAAGTATTGAAAAAGGATTACCCTGCTCTTCAATAATGGTAATGTTATGATGGTCGGCATGGGAGTATTCGGTTTTGTCTTTATAACGCCAGTCGCTTATTTTAGATGCTGTCAATCTTCTGTCTTTCAACTGGTACGGCTCTATTTTCATTTCGCCATTGGGAAGGTTGTTGGCATCCCACAAGGCACCGCTGGACAACTGGGGGAAAACGGCTGCCATTAGTTTGTAGTTTCCGTTATTGTTTTGGATGGAAATGTTCTGTGTTGTCGGGTTGTACGCTACATTATTCACCAATATAAGCTCATATCCTCCCTCATACACATCAAACTTGTTATTGTTGTTTGCATCAACAAACGAAGCGTGCAATTGCTGACCTGTTGTGGTGTTCATAACCTGAAATGGCACGTTAACATAATCGGTATATTGCAATTTGATAATGTCATCGGCAAAAACTCCGCTCCAGTTGGCCTCGGTTGCTTTCCTTTTTAATTGATGGGCCTGTTGGGTTTTTCCTGAGCCAAACTGAATGCTTATGTTGTCAGTTTTATTGGTGTATTCTGATAATATACTAACTCCACCATTGGCGTAACCTCCTCCAAAATATTCAAATCGAAGTAAGGATGCTATGTTGTTGGTTACTGTAAAGGCTTGCTTTTCAGTGGATGCTATTTCGGCACCAATTTCAAAACTGTATAAGTCAATGCCACCTATAAATCCTTTGTTGGCATTGGTGGGATTAACAGCTAAGGTGCTATTGTACCACCCTTGTCCCCCCAAAAATTTGGTGGCAGTGCCCGCTTCTGTTGCTTTCGCCCATTCTGTTCCTCCATCAAAGGAATAGTACATATTCGATTCCTCGTCGATGGCATACAACTTATTGGGTTCGTTTTTGGATATGGTTAATTCAATTCTTCCAGCGTCGGTCATATCGTGAACCAAAAACCATTTTTTGCCTCCGTTTTCGGTCTTGTAAATTCCCTTATCGTTGCAAGTAGCCCAAAGTATATCGTCGTTGCTTGGGTGTATTATAATTTTTTGGTAGCGTTCGTCCAAAGGTGCTCCTGCCGAGTACCAGCTTGTGCCGCCGTTGGATGATTTAACAATTCCTATATTGGTAGCTGCCCATAAAATATTTTCGTTGGAATGGGACACCGCTAAGCTGTTCACATAATGAAAGCCTGATTTATCTTTTGTGGATTCTAATTGGAGCCATGTTGCACCTTTGTCGGAGCTTTTAAAAATGCCGTTTCCACGCACTGCATCGATGTTAAAGAAACCCTCTCCGGTACCAGCATAAATAACGTTGGGGTTGGATGGTGCCATGCAAAGGCTGGCTATGGCAAGGTTGGGTAAATCGGGTGAAATAATTTGCCAGGAATTACCTCCATCTGTTGTTTTCCATATGCCACCGGAAACAGCTCCAGCAAACCAAGTTTTACCATTAGGATCGCTGGGATCAACAATAATACTTCTGGTTCTGCCACCAATATTTCCAGGGCCACGTTGCACCCAAGGTAGGTTTACCTTTGCCGATTTAAGAAAGGTTCTGTGCGCTACTGCCGATTTAAGCTCACTTACTTTATGATTTGTTGAATAAGTTGGTTTGCCATTTCCCGAAACCAAGGTTTGAAGATACTCCACATATTTATTGGGTTTATCGGGTTTAGCATATCCATGTTTTCTGCGCTCAATCTTTTTGTTGATGTGTTGCTGCACAATTTCGGACGAAGCTATAGGTGTTACGAGTTTATCATGAATGGAAGCGTTCGAGCGCAATCTAAGGGCGGTATATACACCAATAAAAACAAGAATTGCTGCAAAAAATATGTAAAAATATTTCTTCATGAATATCTATTTAATCGTGTATTACAAAATTTTGCACAGCGCAAATTCATACTCCATATCAACATGGAACAAATATAGTTAAGTTAACGGAGTGTGACAAATTCTATGAAAATAAGAAAGCCACCGTCAACGTTCTGACAGTGGCTTTCAATCTTTAACCAAACCTAACCCTAAACTATGAGTTAATACAAAGATAGGGATAATGATAATATATGCAAGGGGTTAAAAAAGAAATCATTTTTTGAACAATTTTGTTCTAAGTTCTTTCTTTATTTATATTTTAGTAATTAAATGGTTTTGTCTTTTGGTGGCAGACTATTAATTTGCACATGAAGATTTTTATAAAATTTAAATTTTTAACTAAACAAAACATATTATGGAAAAGTTTTTTTCGGCGGATTTTTGGAGCGATTTATTGCAAACTCTCGGAAGATGGGCATTTACCGAACTGCCTGGTATTATAATTATTACGGTAGGCTTATTTATCGTATTAAGGTTTATTTCATTCGCTATGAAGCGTTTTAAAAAAATGCTTATTCACAGGGCAGAGAATGATGATTCTACAGATATTGCAGAATCGACAAAACGTATTAACACGCTCATTGATATTATAAGGGCTACTGTTAAGATTTCGATTGTTACGGTTTATTTTATCATGCTGCTCAGCAAGTTTAGCATTGATGTGGCTCCCTTACTGGCCAGTGCTGGTATCTTAGGATTGGCCATTGGTTTTGGTGCCCAGGAATTGGTTCGCGATTATATATCAGGTTTTTTTATGTTGTTAGAGAATCAGGTTCGAGTCGGCGATGTAGCCATCATCAATGGAACCGGCGGTGCTGTGGAACGTATCGAATTGCGTACCATTACTTTGCGCGATTTATCGGGCGTGGTGCATATATTTCAAAACGGTAAAATAAGTTCGCTCAGCAATATGACCAAGGATTGGTCGGCCATGGTATTTGATATTGGCGTGGCTTATAAAGAAAATGTGGAGGAGGTGATAAAAGTGATTGAGCAGGTAGCTGGCGAAATGGAAAGTGAAGATCCCTATAAGGCCAATATCTTGGAGCCTATAGAAGTTATGGGATTGGATAAGTTTGGAGATAGTGCCGTTGTTATCAAGGCACGTTTTAAAACCAAGGCGGGCCAGCAATGGACAGTGGGGCGTGAGTACCGCAAACGTTTAAAGGTAGCTTTTGACGCCAAAAATATTGAGATACCATTCCCACACACTACTATTTATTGGGGCGACCAAATAGATCCCTTAAAACTAACCATGAATAACGAAGAAAAGGCCAAATAAAAGTAATATGGCAAAAATGCCAAAATACGGTACCTCTATGTTCTTAGACATCCGCAAGTGCATGGTAATAGACTAGATTAACACCATCAAAGAGAAAACTCGGTGTGGCGTAATTCTAAGTTTTACTCTTTAAATCTTTTGAGGGCTAAAACGAGTCATTCAACTTGCAAATACACACACTCAGCATTTTTAAATTTCCTAGCAGGTTTCATCTATATAGATTTGCTATCATAAACTTAAATGTAAATCTAGTAAAACTAAATTTCTATGGAGAATATCCAATCCGAAGGTAATTCGGTTTCTCAAAGTCAATTCGATAAAAGGAATTATACCAATTTGTTTTCATCTGTTTTTGTCCTGCAGAAACTAATTACCGCAAAAGAATGAGTATGGAGTAATTTTGGGTATGGCGTTTTAATAGCCTTTGCACAGATGATTTAGTTACGTAAAAAATAAGGTTTAGCTATCTTAATCTATCATCACTGAATCTATCATTCATTTTTTTTCACCTACTTTGCAATTAACAATTCGTTCATTTGTCTAAGGATAGATGCTCGATAATAATTATATTTTTGACGATTTAAAATTTAAATGAATATTACAAAATACATCATCCTGCTGTTCATCTTTGCTTTTAATTTAAATGTTGGTGCCAATCCCGATTCTCCTACGGATAAGAATATGGCGGTGCTAAGCGGGCATATTAAAGATGGCGATACCGGCGAATTACTGATAGGCGCTGCTGTTTATTTTAAGGACTTAAACTCCGGAACTACCTCTAATTTATATGGATTTTATTCGTATGCTGTTAAGCCGGGAACTTATGCGGTTGATATTTTTTATCTGGGATACGAAACCTATACTAAAACTATAGAGTTGACTGCTAACACCACGTGGGATATTGAGTTGTTTGCGGATAATAAAAAAATTGATGAGATAGTGGTTACCTCCACAAAGGTAGATGCCCATGTGCGCGATGCCCAAATGGGGGTGCAAAAACTCCAAAGTAAAGATATAAAGGCCGTTCCGGCACTTATGGGCGAGGTAGATGTGATAAAAGTGCTTCAGCTTATGCCAGGTGTTCAGGCAACCAGCGAAGGCTCCAGCGGTTTTAGCGTGAGGGGCGGTAATCCCGATCAAAATCTGATTTTGCTGGATGAAGCTACCGTTTATAATGCAGGCCACATGCTTGGTTTCTTTTCGGTTTTTAATAACGATGCGATTAAAGATGTGCAGCTTTACAAAGGCGATATTCCGGCCAATTATGGAGGACGTCTGGCATCGCTGGTAGATGTGCGCATGGACGATGGCAACAACAAAAAGTGGGAAGGCAATGGTGGCATAGGTCTCATCTCCTCGCGCTTTACCTTGCAAGGGCCTATCGTAAAAGATAAGACTTCGGTTATTGCAAGTGGCCGCCGTACTTATGCCGATATATTTCTGCCCCTATTGGCTGATGAGGAAAACAAGGACAGCAAGATATATTTTTACGATATCAACGCCAAAGTGAAACATGTTATCGACAACAACAACCGTGTTTATCTTAGCTTTTATACGGGACGTGATATTTTTAAAGATACACGATCGAGTATTGACTACGGAAACCGAACCTTTACTTTACGTTGGAATCATGTTTATAATCCAAAACTGTTCTCTAATATAACACTTATCAGCAGTAACTACGATTATAGCTTGGAGGCCAAAGATGCCACCTCAGGTTTTAGGTGGGATAGCAAATTGACTGATTACAGTATGAAGATTGATTTCGATTATTATGCCAATCCTAACAATACCACTAGTTTTGGAGCTCAAAGTATTTTTCATACCATGCAGCCAGCCACTGCCATGGGAACAGGCGAGAGTGCGCTTATAAATAAAATAGTTTTGCCCAATGCCCATGCTCTGGAGCACGCTGTTTATATTGCCAATACCCAAAGCATAGGTAGGCTTAACCTTAAATATGGTTTGCGTTTATCGGGTTTGCAAAATATAGGTGAGGGAACTGTTTTTCAATTTGATGAGAATTATAAGGAAATAGGCAAAAAGGAATATGTATCGGGCGATGTTTTTAATAGTTATTGGGGATTGGAACCACGCGTTGGTCTGTCGTTTATGCTTAACAACTCTTCATCGGTAAAGGGTAGCTATGCACGCACTCGGCAATATTTGCATTTGGCCAGCAACTCCACTTCGGGCACGCCGCTGGATGTTTGGTTTATGTCGTCGTCCAATATCGAACCTCAAATCAGTGATCAGTTTTCGGTGGGATACTTTAGGAATTTGAAAAATAATACCATTGAAACATCGGTGGAACTTTTTTACAAAGACATGCAAAATACCATCGACTTTAAAGATCATCCTGATTTATTGCTTAACGAAAAAATGGAAGGAGAGCTACGCATAGGTACGTCGTGGGCTTATGGGGCGGAGTTTTTGCTTAAAGTAAACAAGGAGAAATACAGCGGATGGGTTGGTTATACCTGGAGTAATTCGTGGCGTGAAATACCGGAGATAAACAATGGCAATAAATACCTGTCGCCTTATAGTCGCGACCATGATGTTTCCGTTGTGCTTAACCGTACACTGGGAAAGAGGGGGCGCTTGGGTATGAACTGGATATATTCCAGCGGGACGCCTATGACTTCGCCCATAGGACGTATGTTTGTAGGTGGCGATGTGGTTCCTATTTATTCGGGCCGCAACGAGGAACGGATGCCCGATTACCATCGGATGGATATTTCTTATACCCTTCAGAGTAAAAACAAAAAGAACAGAAAATGGCAGGGCGAATGGAACTTTGCCTTGTACAATGCCTATGGTCGAAAAAATGCCTGGAGTATTTATTACGAGCAGGATGAGGATGATCCCTATAAGGTAAAGGCCTATAAAACCTTTTTGTTTCAGGTAGTGCCATCGGTTACTTATAACTTTAAATTTTAAGCCATGAGCAAGATATTATCTAAACTAAATATTTCGATTATAGCGGTTTTGATAGCCTTATCGCTGTATTCATGTACCGAGGAAATAGACATGACGTTTAAATCAGGAAAACCGCAATTGGTGGTGGATGGGTTTTTTACGGATCAGGTGCAGGATCATTTTGTAAGTCTCTCGAAATCGGCTGAATTTTTAAGTAATGAACCTAATCCCCCCATTTCTGGAGCCCACGTAACTTTGAGTGACGGACAAGAAGAAATTATTTTGAACGAATTGCCGGATATTGCCGGGACATATCTCATCCCAAAATCGTACCGAGGTATTTACGGAAAAACATATACGCTCAGCATAAGCGCTGTGGATGCTGACGATGATGGAATAGATGAGAGTTATGAGGCATCCAATACCTTAAATTCTATTAGGGACATAAGTTCAGTGGGATTGGGATGGAGCAACACACGTGGACAAAAGCAATGGCAGGTGTTACTGTTTAGTCGTGAACCAGAGGAAACGCAGGATTTTTATGCTTTTAGTTTATTTTTGAATAGTGAGTTAATAACGCCCCGTATTTCGGAATTGGAGTATGCCGAAGATAAATTTTTTAATGGCAACGAAATTAATGGGGTATGGGTACAGAGCATTGTGGAAGAAGATCCTCAGGGAGAGGCTACGGACTATTTTTTAAAGGAGGGTGACTGGGTGAAATTGGAGATGCAGAATATTAATAAAGACTACTATGATTTTTTAAATGCTGTAAGAGAAGAGACCGGGCTTAAAGTCCCGTTGTTTAGCGGCCCACCGGCTAATGTTCCCAGCAACCTAAGTAACAATGGGCGAGGTTTTTTTAGGGTGTACTCGTTGGTACAGGATTCTATTGAAATAACAAAAGAAATATTGGAGCAGAGGAAATGAGGTTTACTCACGGGGTGAATATTAGTGTCATGTAAATATTCACCCCGTGAGTAAATTTATATTCACCCTGTGAGCACAAATCCCGTGAGTAGTCTCTAATGTAGTTTATTTGAGATGATGTTAAAAAACTCGGCACGGGTAGCTGGTTGGTTTAAAAAGGCACCGGTAAAATCGGATGTGGTGGTTACCGAGTGTTGTTTTTGAACGCCGCGCATTTGCATGCACATGTGCTGGGCTTCAATAACTACGGCAACGCCCAGAGGATTTAGGGTACTTTGTATGCACTCTTTTATTTGTGTGGTTAATCTTTCCTGTACCTGCATACGGCGGGCAAATGCTTCTACTACACGGGCAATCTTGCTAAGTCCTGTAATATGGCCTTTGGGAATATAGGCCACATGTGCTTTGCCAAAGAAAGGCAGCATGTGATGTTCGCACATAGAGTATAACTCAATATCCTTAACCACTACCATCTGTCGGTAATCTTCTTTAAACATGGCCGATTTGATAATTTCTTCGGGATTCATTTGGTAGCCTTGCGTAAGGAATTGCATGGCTTTGGCAACGCGCAGCGGAGTTTTTTCCAATCCCTCGCGGTTTATGTCTTCGCCCAATAATTCAATAATATGACTATAGTGCGAACTCAGGTTTTTGGTGGTGGCATCGTCATAACTCCCTGTCTTGCTGTAGCCTCCATCTCCGTTTAAACTAAAATCCATTTTTAATAATGTTTTATAACAGTGTGAAAAAACAATAATGCAAAAGTCATTAAAAAAGTTAGGAAATGTCTGTTTTTTTTGAATTTAATTAATTTTTAGTCCTTGGTCTTCAATTAGGATATAACTTGCTACCATAAATTTTGCTCCATGCTTTTAAGTTTTACGCTATACGCTAACAATTTGCTGTTATACGCTTTTACCACTGCATGCAGACGCTGTCGGGTCTAAGGACGCCAACAGGTCTTTGCTACTCTTTCCATCGCTCTTTTACGCTTTACGCTTTCCGCTATTTGCTCCTTGCCCTAAGCCCCTTGCCCAATTCCTTTCTCGCACATTTTACAAACAAGCTATTTATTAACTATTTTGTGTTATTTTTGTGCGCATCTCGTTAAAAACTAAAGCTTATGTCGTTACCTAAATTTTTGATAAGTAAAAGATTTCTTCTACATATTGCCGCAGCCATTGGTTTGGTGGCCGTGGTTTTAATCATCACATTTATTTCGCTGAACGTATATACACATCATGGCGAAAGTTATGCTACACCTGATTTTTCGGGACTTACCGAAACGCAGTTTATCGACTTGGTTCAGCAAAAAGATTTGCGCTATAAAATTATAGACTCGGTACATATTTCGGATATGACACCTGGTGTTGTGGTGGAACAAACACCAAAGCCTGGGGATAATGTGAAGGAAAACAGAACTATTTTTTTTACTATAAATGCCTATTCGGCTGAGCAGGTACCTATGCCGCATTTGGTTGATTTTTCGTTGCGTAATGCACAAGTAACCCTCGAATCGTACGGTATTAAAGTACGAAACCTTATTTATATCCCCTCAGAATATGCACAGTTGGTGTTGGGGCAGCATTACCAGGGAAAACCAATAAAACCAGGAACTATGTTAGCAAAAGGATCGTATGTAGATTTGTTGGTAGGTCAGGGGTTGAGTGATGAGAAAACGCAAGTGCCTAACTTGCTTGGAATGACTTTGGAAGAAGCCCGTGCATTGGTGCAATCACACTTGTTAAATATCGACGCCATTATTTACGACGACAGCATACCCAGCCAAAGTGATACCTTGCGAGCTTTTGTATGGAGGCAGTTGCCCGAAGCTGACATGGATAACAAATTAAGATTGGGTTCTTCGTTGGATGTTTGGCTCACCATCGATGAGGGAAAGTTAGTGCAGGATAGCGAAAATGAGGAGAACGAAATATTGGAATAAAGGATGAATTACGAAATGAACGAAGATAACGATACAGATCAATTTGACGATCTGGAAGAGCTGCAGACTGAGACGTATGAACATTTTCGTTTTGTTGTGGATGCCGGACAAAAACAATTGCGCATAGATAAGTTTCTGGTCAACAGGATGGAGAAATCCTCGCGAAACAAGATACAGGAAGCTGCCTCAGCCGGAAATATATTGGTGGATGGCGTAGCGGTGAAGCCCAATTACAAAGTAAAACCAAACGAAACGGTTAGTATTGTAATGGCCTATCCTCGCAGGGAGATAGAGATAATACCGCAAGACATAGCCCTTAATATTGTTTACGAAGATGACTATTTGATGGTCATCAACAAGAACCCGGGTATGGTAGTGCATCCCGGTCATGGTAATTATTCTGGTACCTTGGTTAATGCACTGGCCTATCATTTGCAAGGCCTTCCGCTTTTCAATGCACAGGATCCCCGTCCGGGTTTGGTTCATCGAATCGATAAGGATACTTCGGGATTGCTGGTGGTGGCCAAAACGGAACATGCAAAAAATCATCTGTCGAAGCAGTTTTTTGATAAGACGAGCGAACGCACCTACACAGCTTTGGTTTGGGGTAATATGGATGAGGAAGAGGGAACTGTTACGGGACATATCGGCCGCAGCCTTAAAAACAGGTTGCAGATGGTGGTTTTTCCTGATGGTGAGTTTGGAAAACATGCCGTTACTCATTATAAGGTGTTGGAACGCTTGGGCTATGTTACCTTGGTGCAATGCGTGTTGGAAACAGGCCGTACCCACCAAATTCGTGCCCATATGAAATATATTGGCCACACCCTTTTTAACGATGAGCGTTATGGCGGAAACGAAATACTAAAAGGAACAACCTTTACCAAATATAAGCAGTTCGTTCAAAACTGTTTTAAGCTTCTACCACGGCAAGCTTTACATGCCAAATCACTGGGATTTGTGCATCCGCACACAGGTGAGAAAATAAGTTTTGATAGTGAGCTGCCTCAGGATATGGTGATGGCCATCGAAAAATGGAGGGGGTATATTGGCAGCAGAGAGGAGTAGTTTAGATTGAAATAGAATAATTCATGAGCAAAAAAAATATAGCCGTTGTTTATGGCGGCGACTCGTCCGAAATAGTGGTTTCGCGCAACAGTGCCAAGGGGGTGATGTCTTTTATCGACTCCACAAAATACAATGTGTTTCCGGTTTTAATAACCCGAAACAAATGGGTGGCAGAGATAGACGGTCAGGAATATTCCATTTGTAAAGATGATTTTTCGTGTATGGTAAACGGAATAAAGATAAGCTTTGCTTGTGCTTATGTAACGATTCACGGTACGCCTGGCGAGGATGGTAAATTGCAAGGCTATTTTGATATTATCGGGATGCCTTACACCTGTCTCTTATACACATCT
>JAGXIP010000309.1 GCA_024635585.1 Saccharicrinis sp.
GATTCACCCATTATGCCACGATCCCGATTGGCCTGCATTTGACCTCTAACCACTTCCGGATCGGATAGTCCGGATGATCCCTTTAAAATAATGCCGGGTGATAAACGAAGAAGATTACCATCGCCATGACGGGTAAAATATTGCAACACCTCGTCAATAGTAACTTCATAGGAAAAAACAGTGCTCCTGTAACATTGTACCGATAGTATCTGCACCAAATTATTATCGAGCCATACCGGCCATTCCTGCATTAAATTATTAAAAGCCCATGGATAAGGGTTGGGCGAAAAGCCAACAATACAATTGGGCTTGGTCGCTTTAACACGACTGTATAGTTCCGATGCGAAATTGTTTAATATATCGGCTCTAAAACGCACCCATTGCGTATTATTGTAATCGGTGGGTGCATCAACACCTTTTTCGGTTTTGTATTTGTTTTTAGTGTAGGTATCATATCCTGAATTTCGTGGCATAGCAGGCAAACGATCGTCGCCTTGCACGCCATCGACGTCGTATTTATTCACCGCCTCCATAATCATATCAAGCATAAACTCTTGCACATCTGGATTGTAGGCGTTGTAATAATAGTCGGTTCCGTTATAGTTTGAGGCTTCTCCCTGATTATTTATGCCTGCCCAATCCGGATGAACTTCCATAATTTTATCATTATCGGGCGTGGGTGCTGTTCCCCATCTGGACATAAATCCATATTCGTACCAAAGGATAACCTTAATATTTTTTGCATGGGCTTCTGCTATCAAATCTTTAAGTGCATCTCCGCTTCCGCCCTGGTAATTATTGAAAAGGGCTTCTTGTGGCGTTAAATATGATGAGTTGGCCACCAATACTTCACTAGGGTAGAGGGTTCTTGTTTTTGCCCATACACATACGTACAGCACGTTAAAATTTAACTCGTCGGCAAGTGCCACACCTGCTTTTACCCCTTCGTAGCTTCTAAGGATTGGCGAGTGAGAAGGGTCAGGAATCCAAAAGGCACGAACGGCCTCTTCCTGCTCCAGTACAGTGGCAGTAACGGTATAAGCTTTTGTACTACCATCTTGGGCAGTTACAGTGTATATTAGAGGATTTGAAAGATTTACTGTTTCGCCAGAAGCTGGTTGAATACTTGCGAGATCCGAAATAGTTATTTCAGGTTTAACTTGAGTAATATCAACACCATAGGCAAGCTTAATTAATATATCACCTCCATCAATAGTTGACTCAACATCGTAATCGGAAATTATAAAGGAACTAATTTCTTTTGCAGGACTTAAGGCATGGCTAATTGAAGTTGTATAGGTTTTGGTTTCATCCCCTAACGTTAATTTAAAATTTAATCCTCCGCTAAAGTCGTACGCAAATCCAGGTGGGGGTGTAATAATAGCTCCGTCTGTTGCTACAATACTTGGTATGAGGCTTTTCATATCGGCATCAAAAGGAATTTCTGCCTGAATAGTTTGGTTAGCCTGATCAATTTCTGCTTCAACAGCGGGTGTGTACTGGTTAAATGAAAATGAAGTTATCTGCAGTGGTATAGTAACTTCGTTTTTATCATCATCACTACACGCCGAACACATAAATACTATGGAAAACAAAAACAAACCTAATAGCCTCATCTTGAAGTTTTTATAAGTAGTACAAATTAATTAAATAGCTGCAGCCATAGTGGCTGCAGCATAATCATTTAGCGATTTAATTTTTCAATTATAAAGCCGTTCAACACGGTAAAGGCGAATACATGAGGATTATTTTCACTATCGAAAACAACTGCGTTATTGGCATTTACCCAAGCATCCTGCGGGCCACTCAACATCTTTTTATACACAGTTTTAGCTACAATATTTTCGGCAGTTAAAGCTTTTATACCTGCTACTGCATCAGCTCCTTCAGTGATATTAACTATCTCATAAAATGCACCGGCTGCCTGCCATTCGCGATTTACTGTATATGTAAGGTAACGGCCTCCGTTGTACTCAAAAACTTCGGCGTCCATGGCACGTCCTTGAATAACGTCACCTGAAACTTCGTGCTCTATCGAACCATCGGCATTAAGAATAACTAAAGCTTCGGCACCGGATACAAGAAACTTATCTGCAACACCAGAGATTGCATTTACACGGCCATATTGTCCCACTTTATTTGACTTAGTTAAAGTCGGGTTCCACGTCATCACATCTCCAAATACGCCTGCAGTTGCTTTCCATCCATATATCTCACTGGCATCGGCCAAACCACCAAATCCTGGGAAGTTAGAGGCAAAGATATAGCCGCCCGCTGAAGGATCGCCAACAATAGACAAAGCATCCCCTAAACGTTGTTTCTCATTTGTAGTTGTCCATGATAAAGCCACTGTAGGCTGTGCGTTAACATCTGTCCATTTGTATACTTTAAAAACACTGCCTGCGGCGTTCATTACCATGTTACAGGCATAAATGGCATCGCCAACGCACTTAACGTCTGAGATAACCCATGTTCCACCTGCAACATCTGTCATATCCAAAGTCTTTGCTTCAAAAACTGTGGCGTTAACATCGTAATAAACAATATTATTTCCTCCTTCGCGCGAAGCCACAAATACATATTTACCATTAAAATCGGCACCGCGTGAGCTATTGGTACTTATTTCGGATGGTACAAGTCCTGCTAAAGAAGTTTTATCTAAGAGAGTTGCTGTTTTTGTAGCATCAAAACCAGCAGATGTTATTTCGGTAACAAATGTATATACTTTGTCCTCGCCGGCGTAACTAATAGTTATTGTTTGATTTGGTAAAGCTAGATTAATCCCTTTGTCTACTTGGGTAGATGGAACTGCTCCCTGAGGGCCATATTCAAGTTCGGTAATAACTACTGTATCCGCCTGTAACGTATTAAAGGTAACCTTAATAGTCTGATCCATTAGGTTTAAAGTAGTTTGGTAAGGCTCTTTTGTAAAAGCACTGGCCACTTTTATGGCCTTTAGAACGGCTGCATCGGGATCTGCCTTCATTACTGTAACTGAATAAACCTCCTCCAATTCGCCATTTGAAACCACCAAATTACGGGCTTCGGTAAAATCAAGGGTTGTACCCGAAGCGGGTGTTAAAATTGCATTAGCCGATAAGGTGGCATTAAATGTAAGTGCAGTTAAATCACTCTCATAAGGTACAGCAACAACAATGGCATTGCCGTTAATTACTCCACTCACTGCAACATCTTGGCTTTGCCCGGCATTAATTATAGAAAACGCGGTAATCTTTGCTTCCGGTTTTGGATCGTCATCATCACTACACGCTGTAAAGCTTATTCCCATCCCAATAAGGAGGAGCATAGCTGTTAGTACACTTGAAATTTTTTTTAGTTTCATCTTAGTTGAATTTTAATAATTAAAATTGGTTATTTTCTCTACTTGCTAAAAATTATTCTTATTTGTCTTATATTCAGGTTTTTATGTTTTAAAAGACTGTAGTATGAGCATGGGATGCTAGTTTCCTCCGTCCCACCATACCCGGGTATATTGGGAGTCACCTCCCATCCGATCAACGGCTGCTTGATACTTATCTACGTTATACCTCCGTTCATTTACCGGATAAGGTAACCTTCGAGGCATATCCGGATTATCAGGCCAGGTATAGATTGGTGTGTCCAATGCCGGAAAACCTGTTCTACGAACCAAGTTCCAAGCTTCATTACCGTTTGGAAATAGAGCAATCCATCGCTGTTCGTATATCTGCTGAAGTGCTTTGGAAGAATTAAATTTGGCGTTGCCATTAATAAAAGCATTTTGCACTTCGGTGTCGATAACACCAAATTGTTCTAGAGAAGCACGGAGTCCTTGCTCATAAAATTGTTGTGCACTACCTGCGATATACCCCCTTTGCGCAGCTTCAGCCTTTAGGAAACAAGCCTCGGCATAGGTGAATACAAAATGCGGTGTTTCGTCTTGCAAAAAGAATTCGCCCAAATTGCAATATTTGGGTTGATAAACAGTGCTGTAATTCAAGCTCAACTCATCCTGCGATTGTCCGTTTTGCAATCCTACGTATTCCCCGTCAACGTTAGGTTCCGCATATACTTGCAGGCGTGGGTCGGCGTTGTCGTTTAACAGATCAAACATGGTTTTGCTAATACGCACCTCTTGCCAACCATACACATATTTCAAGGGGTTTTTCACATGATAGGTAGGCCCAGCGGGGTCGGGTATCACTTTAACCATATCGCTGTTACTTTGCATGGTTTTAGTTAGGTCGAGTTGCGAAAGGTACATTTTGGTCATTTCGTCCTCCGCCACGTTGGATGCACGTAAAGCGATACGCATCATTAAGGAGCCTGCAAAACGTTCCCACTTTGCCACGTCTCCCATAAAAACTACGTCAGCCTCTCCATACCCCACATATCCTTTGCCAGCGTTTTGGGCAATCAAATCCATCGATTCTTTAAGCTCCTTTAGCATATTGGCATAGATATCCTTTTGATTGTCAAAGGAAGGCTTTATGCTCACAAAAGCCTGATCGTAAGGAATGTCGCCATACATATCTGTTACCAACTGATACATATATACCTGCCATATCCTACCGCAAGCCTCTTTGATGGGGTTTTCTAATTTTTTTGATAATTGGATTACGTTATAATTCAAATTGAGCGGTGCAAAATAGGCTCTGGCGTAATACCAGTCCCAAACCGTATTTCCGGGGCTGGGTTCGTAATTGTCGGATGTAAAACCGGGTTTTATGTTCGTCAGATGTTGGGCATACACAGATCCAGCTGTTTGATTTACTAATTGCCACACGCCAACGCTTAGTCCAGAGCCGGTTACCAGAGCACGTGTGAACAAATAGTCCGGTTCTATCTGCTCCGATCCGGTTTTAGGCCTATCCATTTCTTCAAATTCATCGGTACACCCCCATAAAATAGAGACGATGGCTATTGTATATAAAATTATCTTTTTCATTTTTTACAGATTGATTTGTTGAAAATTGACTTTTAGAAATCCACTTTTAGGTTGAACGTAAAACTGCGGGATTCCGGCAGTGAGAACATCTCGTAACCGGTACCGTTACCCACGCTAAAGGAAGACTCCGGAGATATATTGTCAGTTTTTTTATACAGGTAAGCCAAGTTATTTGCGGAAACCCCCACGGTAATATTTTTCAATGGAGTAGATGCCAGTATGTTTCGGCCTAAGGTGTAATTCAGCGATATATTACGCAATCGAACGAAAGATGCATCTTCTACAAAGGCCTCATCAACACGGCTAACTCTATCCCAGTATTTTTGTGGATCAACGGGAAAACTGCCCGCCACACCATCTTTAACACCTACCACTTGGTAACCATTGTTAGGTGCTGTTCCGGTTATTTCAGCAATTTCTTTCGCTTTGGCCCACTCGTCACGCCCTTCGGTTGTAAAAGCTAAGGTTCCGTATTCGGCCCCCACCTTGTTCGAGAAGGAATAAATGTCATGTCCCAGCTTTGAATCAATGGAAAATTGCAAACCAATATTTTTATATCTGGCACTCCCGTTAAAACCTAGCATCCAATCGGGATAAGCTTTTCCAATTAACTGTTCGGTATCGATGGCTCCGTCCTCAGTGGTGGCTATTTTGGGCAAATTTTCTTCATCTATTATTAATCTGCCTTGCTCGTCTCTGGCAAATGCCGACCCTGAGAATACACCCGCCGGCTGATACCTTATGGCACTTACACTAAATGTTCCTACGCCGCTCAAATCCAGACGATCAATTTCCTGATGCAATTCCTCCACTTCGGATTTCTGATAGGTTACATTCAGTCCCAGATTTACGTTAAAGTCTTGATTTTTTACCACATCACCACTTATGGTCATCTCTATCCCTTTGTTACGGATAAATCCCGCATTCATGTATCCACTGCTGTTACCCGTCGATTGCGGTAGTGGTACTAGAAATATCTGATCCTTGGTACCCATTTTGTATAATGTAAATTCAAGAGCCATCCTATTATTGAACAACGACGACTCCATACCTACCTCCACCGATTCGGTATATTCACTTTTTATATCGGGATTGGCCCTTTGCGCACTGATGCCCGCATAGGGCAAGCCATTGTACTGGTTGGGGTTGGTTGAATATTGAGAGTATCTGAAGCCCGAAAGGTCGGCATCGGAACCCACGGCACCGTACGAACTGCGTGCTTTTAGGTAATTAACCCAGCTTGGTAACGACAGCGTTTCGCTAAGTATCCAGCTTAAGCCCACAGAAGGATATTGGTATGACCAATTGGCACGTGATAGCGAAGAAGCAAAATCGTTACGGTAGGTTAGATCCAGGAATATTTTACTTTTGTAATCAGCAGAAAACAGCCCATATACAGATTGTATTTCCTTATCGCGGTATCCTTCGGCCGAAAGAGGATTAAAAAAATTTTGGATCACATAGGGGCCTACTTCGTTTATCAATCCCGATTCGGAAGAGGTGCTGACGCTGGTTTGGGTTCTCTTCATAATGTTGCCCCCTAACGACGATTGCACCCTGAAACCCTCCCAATCGTTGCCAATCGTGATCAAGACATCGTAATTTTCTTCCCTAAATTCGTTTTTACTTTTGCTTAGGGTTGCCAACCCATCTGCCTTGTAGTATGTTTTATCGGATACGATACGTTTTCTGTCGTCCACGATATAATCCATACCAGCTTTTCCTTTCACGCTGAGTGTAAATGGAAGGTTGAGCATTTTTTTTACATCCAACGTCAGCTCACCAAACCCCAACAATCTGGATCTTGTGTCCATATTGTTGTTCAAATCCACCGCCCAATAGGGGTTTTGCAACAAGGGGGCTTGGGCATACACAGGCGCTTTATCTCTCCAACTTACCGTTCCGTCGTCGTTTATCTGATACGTGGAATTCCACACCACCGGAGCACCATCAACAGTTTGATAAGTTTTTAATTGATTCATGCGCACAGATCGTGGCATCACATTCATTAAAAAAATAGAATTGTCGGGCGAGGCCGCCAGGTTTGGCCGGTTTTCGGCAACTTGATAAATATAGTTGGCCTTGGCGTCCAAGGTCAGGAAGTCGCTTAATTTACTGTCGAACCTAATGGCAAACGAATTCTTTTTAAAGGTACTATTTGGGATTTTTCCTTTATTGTCCATATTGGAGGCAGAAAAGTATATTCCATTCTTGTCGTCCCGCTTATTTATGGTAACCGTATTGTTCCAGGTGGTTTCCGTATTTAAAAAAGTATCGTAGGGGTGTTGGTTGTTAACACTAAGGACTTGTTCCTGATTTAGGAAGTTAGTTACTGTTTGTCCATTCATTTTAGCACCCCAGCTACGATAGCTTAGTGCATCATATTTACCATTAGACCCTTGCGCATATTCGTTTTGTAAGTCAGGCTTAATCAAAGGATTCGACACCTCGAAGCTAGAGGAGAGTGAAACGCCCACACCTTTATCGCGGCTACCCTTTTTTGTAGTAATCATGATAACGCCGTTTTGTCCCCGCGAACCGTATAAGGCCGCAGCGGCACCTCCGTTAAGTACCGAAATAGATTCGACATCAGACGGATTAATATTGTTCGCTCCGCTACCATAGTCAAAACCACCGAATTGGCCGCCTGAAGCACCTCCGCCACTTGACACTGGTACTCCATCAACAACAAACAAGGCTCCATTATCACCTGTTAAACTACTGACTCCCCTTACGAGAACCTGAGTCGAACCTCCAGGGCCGTTACCCGAACTGATAACATTTAAGCCGCTTGCTTTTCCACTCAGCCCTACCAAAGGGTTCATGCTCGAAGCGTCCTGCATACTGCTTCCATCCACATTTTGCACAGAGTAACCCAATGCTTTTTTATCTCTTTTAATACCTAAGGCTGTAACAACAACTTCATCCAAGTTTTCAAAATCGGACTTGAGTGTTATACTAATATATGCTTGGCCAGTAATATCCACTTCCTGATTTTGGAAACCAATAAAGGAAATAACTACCGCGTTTGAAGTTTCCGGAACATTCAATGAAAAAGTTCCATCGATACCTGTAATAGTACCTATGGGACTTGCCTCTGTTCCCTTAACAACTATACTCGCACCAGGCAAGGTCTCCCCGCTATCGTCGAAGATAACCCCAGTTAAACTTCTGGACTGTGCAGATAACATGGTTACCTGCAACAAAAAAACAACTATCAATAAATACTTAAACATATATTCTGATTTTTATTTAACACAAACGATATTTTAAAATCTAAATTTCTCTCATATCTTTATGATATATGGCGCAATTTATAAAATATTTTATTAATTGTCATATATTTTTGTGTTTTTTTATTAACAAATTAATACAGTCTTTGTTTTATTTAAAAAAGAAAAGACATATATTCAAGATATACAGCGTGTTGGAGAGTGGGATGTTTTTTTCAATATAAGCAGAATAAAAAAATCGCAATATTTCTATATCAAATCATACTTTCTGTATAAAAGTGAAGCTGCACCTAATACAACAGCTTTATCACTTTCAACATGGGAGTTCACAATTTTACAGTCTTTCAAGGGGTTTACTAATGCAGTTTTGGACATCCCTATTTTTATAGAATCAATAAATATATTTCCCAATCTCGAGTAGGTGCCAGCAATCACAATGAGTTGCGGATTTAAGAGGTTAATTATATTCCCTAAACTTACTCCCAATCTAATACCTTGCTCCAAAATCAATTCCATGGCAAGACCATCACCTTTTTGAGCTATTTCTATTATTTGACGATATGAGACTAAATTATTGGCAGTATTCAATAAGGAGGTGCGTCCTAATGCTTTATGTTCTTCAAAATCCAATTCAAGACCATAACCCGAAACCTCAGTTCCTAAGCAATTTTGTTTGCCACAAAGGCACAATCTGTTTTTTGATCCAAATTGCATATGCCCAAACTCTCCTGCATACCCGTTCTCACCTTTTATAATAATACCATTAGCAAGAATTGACAAACCTAAACCCCTACTTAAATTAACAATGAGGGCATCCTTAGAACTACCTGCCACACCACAAACACCCTCGGCCATACCTGTCGCCCGCGTGTCGTTTTCTAGTAGAACGTTTAAATTTAGTTTTTTAGATAATATTGTTGCAAGCGGCTGAGGTGTAAAATTGAAAAAGCTTAAAGACTGTCCAATTGTGGTGTTAATGCGCCCGGTTAGTCCTATTCCTATACCTAAAACACCCTTAACATCAATTTGATTTGATGAGATAAATGTTTGAATCTTCTGAATTATTTCGTTTAAGCACTCTTCGGTATTATCGAGCCTAAATTCATCATAGTTTATGAATTTTATGATGCTCATTTCTAAATCGACAAGAGCAATTCTTAAACTTTTCAATTGAATGTTAACACCAATTGAATAAAAAACTTTTTTATTAATTGAATACAACAATGGCTTACGCCCACTTTCCGTTTCCTTTTTACCTAATTCAATCAGAATCTGCTCGTCAATAAGCTCTAACATCAGCTTATTTACCGTAGGTATGCTAATTTTTAAATGTTTTGCTATTTCCGGAATAATGCACGCCGTATCAGATTTTGAAATGAAGCGTATGATATTAATCTTCTGCTTCTTCTTTCTACTTTGGTTGTTAAACTGCTCTTGCTTCAACAAATAATCTATAATCATCTTAATCGTATATCTAACTAAAGGAATCAGCTTGCAAAAATAAAAAATTTAATTAAATATGCCGTCATTCCAAACATTCTTATACTTTATTAAGGAGTTCTATTTGGATTATTATGCGTATTATTATTATACGTATTTAAAGTATTCCATCGTTATTCGTTTCTCAAACGTAACTAAAAAAGCCCCGACATATCTGCCGGGGCTCCCTTATCTAGGAATGAAATATCCTCGCTGTTTAACAGCCACTATAAAACTATTATTCTGCCGATATCGGGTTCATCACCACTTGAACCGAATCGTAGTCTTTAAATAGCATCTTGGCATATTTTTTTATGCTCTTGGCACTGATGTCGTTTATCATTTTATTGTACTCGTCGGTGCTGGCAATTGGCTCATTGTTGGTTAGTGAACCTTCTAAAACGCTCAGCCAAAAACCATTCTGATCCTCGGCTTCTTCGCGGCTTTTCAGAAAATTTTTCTTTATCTCGTTTAAGTCGTTAAGGATAGGCCCGTTTTTAGCCAGGTTAACTATTTCCTGTTTCATTATCTCAATCAAGCGTGCTCTTTTTTCAGGATCGGTATCAAAGTTCATGGCTATGGACGCATGCTCATAAGGGCGTTTTGAAATAGACGGGCGCACGCTAACACCATAACTACCTCCTTCTTTTTCACGGATAGTTTCCAGATACCTTTTATTCAATAGGTCTGCAATTACCCTCACGTAAGTCCTGGTTTTCAGGTTATAATCAACATTCTTATATAAGGAATAGTAAACCGTTGATTTAGGCACTTCCATCTGGCGCTCAATTACCCTTTGGCTGGCTCCTTTGGCTGGTTTAACATGATGGTTTACCCAAGTTTCTGTGCGGCTGGACGAACTTAGGTTGCCAATGTATTTTTTTATCAGTGGCATATCTCTTTCCATATCGATATTACCTACAAATATAAAGGTAAAGTCGTCGGCATCCTGAAAACGATCTTTGTAAATATCAACGGCCTTATCGTAATCCAACTGGTTCACAAAATCCTCGCTAAAAAGCAAATTACGTGGGCTGTAGTTGCTACTCAACACATTAACAGTATCACCAAAGGCTTTATTGTTATCCGTTTTTACATATACCAAGCGGTTCTTCAAGGATCCTACAAGGGTTTCGTACGAATCTTTTTCGAAGCGTGGCTCCTGGAATTTTAGATAGAGCAATTGTAGCATTGTTTCAAAATCTTTGGGCGATGCCGATCCTTTGAATCCTTCGCTATCGCCAGACAAGGAGGCTGATACGTTAGCAATCTTTCCGCTCAGCTTTTTCTTTAGTTGGGTGGCATCAAATGAACCTGCACCCGACATAGCGGCAATATTGGTTACCAAATTACCTGTAGCCAGTTCGTCCTGGTCTAATAATGACATTCCACCAAAGCTATAAGCGCTAAATAGTATTTCATCTTTGCTTAATTCTGTTGGTAAAATAACAACTTTTGCACCGTTCTCCAGCGTGTACATGGTGGCATCTATCCCGGCCAATGGCTTTTCTTCGAGCACTGCTTTCTCTGTCAGCTCCTGAGCCACTAAGGGGCTTTCGTCCGCATCGTCCTGGTAAGGCTCTAAATTGGAAAGAATTACCTTTTCAACTTCTGCCATCAGCTCATCTTTGGTAGGATAGATAATCTCTTCCTTATCTGGCCCCGAAATGGTAATCACACTGTTTTGTACATTTTGGAAATCACCGAAAAGCGTTTGAATTTCTTTGAGGGAGATGGATGGGATGGTTTTTTTTGCAAATTCCAATTCCCATTCAATGGATGGCAATGGACTGGCTTTAAGAAAGAGATCGCCCAACTGCTTGGCCCAGGTGTCGTTGGTTATTTTTTCACGATCCTCATAATATGTTTCGTAACTACGCAGCAATTGTGTTTTGGCGCGCTCCAATTCCGACTCGTTAAAACCAAATCTGCGAGCCCTCTCCAACTCTGTTACCGTTAAGGCAAAAGCCTCTTTTTCCATATTCTCTTTAGAGTTGATGCTTAAATAAGCGGCATCCTTGGTTCGTCCAAGGGTAAAATGTCCTACACTCATCCCCAAAGCAGGGCAATCCGGTTTACGCGTAAGTTCACTCAAACGATTGCCCATCATCATGCTAAACATGCTCTGCGCCATTTCCGTGCGCAAGTAGGCTTCGTTATGCTCGGTAACCGGGTCAGTGCGAAATATCCAATTAATGCCAACACCCTGTGCTTCCTTATCTTTAGCAACCACAAAAGCCAATTCATCGGCATCTGGTATGGGGTAGTAAATTCTTTCGGCAGGATTTGTTTTGGCTGGAATTTTAGAGAACAATTCTTTTACTTTTTGCTCTACCTTTTCGGTATCAATATCACCAACCACCACGACAGCCTGCAAATCAGGACGGTACCACTTATCGTAATAATCTCTTAATTCCTGATGGTCAAAGTTGTTGATGATGTCCAAAGAACCAATCACATCGCGTTGGGCATACTGTGAATGATTATACATGTAAGGCATGGTTTGTTTCATCAAACGAAAACCTGAGGTTCGTCTGGTACGCCACTCCTCACGGATGACGCCCCTCTCAGCCTCAATCTCATCGCCTTCTAACAACAAACCGCCCGACCAATCGTGAAGAACCAATAAAGCCGAATCTAATAAACCTTCGCGGGTGGTGGGTATATTACTCAGGTTATACACTGTTTCGTCCTGCGCGGTATAGGCATTTATATCCCTACCAAATTTAACCCCATTGGCTTCGAGATATTTGAGCATGCCTTTACCAGGATAGTGCTCAAGACCGTTAAAGGCCATGTGCTCAAGAAAGTGAGCCAGTCCGTTTTGTGAATCTTCCTCAAGGATGGCACCTACATTTTGCACAAAGTAAACACTGGCCCTTTGCTTGGGCTCCTGATTTTTCATGATGTAGTACGTCATGCCGTTGGATAGTTTTCCATGCTTCACGTCTGGATCCAGCGGGATAGTAGTTGTTTTTTGGGCTTTAAGAAATGTGCCCGGCAGCATCAGCACAGCTACCAATAGGAATGTTAGGTTTTTGTTCATTCTACGCTTTTTTTGTTTATATGCTTGGGTTAAAGTTTGTTTTTATTCAAATTTCTTCATCTTATCCAGCATGGTTTGTAATATCATGAGCATGATGGATTTATTCATAAAAACTCAATTTCCTCTGGTACTTCATTTAATATCTCTGCACACAGAGCTGCCGAATAAGCCACAGCAACCAGTTCCGTGCAGCCCAGTGCCGGAACAAACTCTTCTTTATGCTTGCATAAAAATACATTGTACATGGTTTACTTTTAAAGGTGCAGTACAACAACTCAAAATCTAATAGCTAAAGGTAATACTATGTTTAAGAATGATTCGCATTACTTACTGCTCCATAAATTTTTCTTTTGCCTGTTGCAACCATTCTGCATATTCCTTTTTGTCCGGCTCATATCCACGAGGTTCAACCAAGTTTTTCTCGGTATGATCAACGATGGCATAATAAGGCTGGCTGTTAATGTTATACCGAGAAATCTGAAAATCACTCCATTTGCCGCCTATGGTAGTTATCTTTTTCCCAGTAGTTTCGGATGTGTAATATTCTTCTTTAGGCAGGTCTTTTTTAAAGTCAACATACAATGCCACCACTACAAAGTCATTACGGAGCAAGGAGTTTACTATAGGATCGGACCAAACGTTAATTTCCATCTGACGGCAGTTGACACAAGCTTTGCCGGTAAAGTCAATAAACAAAGGCTTATTCACCAGCTTAGCATAAGTCAAGGCATCATTGTACTCATGAAATACCCGCAGGCCTTGTGGTCCCACGTGGCGTTTTTCTTCCAGTTTAAACTGCTCGTCGCTCACGGCTGCACTGCTCACATTATAAGCCTGCACTGCCCTGTTACCCACTCCCGAAGGCGATTCGGCATATTCCATCGGTGGTGGAAATGCACTAATAAGCTTCAATGGAGCTCCCCAAAGTCCGGGAATCATATATATGGTAAAGGAGAAAACCAACAATCCCAATAGTAATCGCGAAACCGGAAGATGGTTCATTGGCGAATCGTGGGGTAATTTTAATTTACCAAACAAATACAGACCTAGTGCTCCAAACACGGCAATCCAAATGGCAATAAAAACTTCGCGTTGCAATAGGCCAAGGTCTAAAACCAAATCGGCATTAGATAAAAATTTGAAGGCCAGTGCCAGCTCTAAAAAGCCCAATACCACTTTAACTGAGTTTAGCCAGCCCCCTGATTTGGGAAGAGAATTCAAATATCCCGGGAAAGCGGCAAACAAGGCAAAAGGCAATGCCAAAGCCAGCGAAAAACCAAACATCCCTATGAGTGGAGCTATTCCGCCTTCGGAAGCGGCTGTAACCAACAGCGCACCAACGATGGGGCCAGTGCACGAAAAAGAGACCAAAGCCAATGTTAAGGCCATGAAGAACGAGCCTATCAATCCACCTTTATCGGCTCCTGAATCGGCTTTATTTACCCATGATGCGGGCAGTACTATTTCAAATGCCCCCAAAAAAGAAATGGCAAACACCACCAGTAAAACAAAAAATGCCAGATTAAACCAATGATTTGTAGATAAAGCATTAAGCGCATCTGCACCAAAAAGCAATACCACTAACCAGCCTAAAACCACATATATTAAAACAATAAAAATACCGTATTGAATGGCGTTTCGGATTCCTTTGGCCTTACTGGTACTCTGCTTGGTAAAAAAACTAACCGTCATAGGTATCATCGGAAAAACACAGGGAGTGAGCAGCGCTGCCAATCCCCCTAAAAAAGAAAGGAAAAATATAGTCCAGTAGCTTTTTTCCTCTTTCTCCGGAGAGGGCTGTGTATTGATCGCTTCTGCATTTTTTACCTCGCTTTCAGCATCAAGGCCTTGTCCTGCCGTATCATCGTCGCTAGCTGTACTAATTTCGTTAGCAGGTAAAGCTGAATTATCACTGCTGCTAACCGTTCCCGCACCATTTAAGGATAAATCAAATTTATCATCGCCCATAACGCACATACCCGTTTCGTCCGAACAACTCTGAAAATCAAAGGTACCCGATACTTGTAGTGGTAGCTGCTTAATAAGAATGGTCTGACGCAATTCGCCTTCGTCCTCGAAATAGCTCACTTCGCCTTGCCACACCCCATCAAATTTTTTCTTTGAATTGATGGGTTTTACCTCGCCAATACGCTCATAGCTCGAATTCTCATCAAAGTTGAATGAAATTAAAATAGGGCCTAACTCCGGGTCAAAATCATTGGAGTAAAGGTGCCATGTTTTATCAATATTGGCTTTAAAAACAACATCAATTTTATCACCTACGGCAGCTTCTTTGTCCGAAAACTGAACCTTCCACTTAACCGGATCTATAATTTGTCCGTTGGCTACACCATTTAATATACTCAGCAATAAAATTGCAAAAATTGTAATTCTCTTACTCATTATAAACGTATTTAATATTGTAGATATGAAGATACAAAGTAATATAATTTTGCCACAAGATAGGGTTAAAGATAAGTTAATGTTGTAATTACACCAAGTTTTGCTTAACTATAATAAATCATCTTTACCCTGCCGTACCCCTATTGGTTGAAATGTAGAAAGAAAATTGAATACTCAAACAACGCATTCCCGATTTCCCTAAACGCAAAAAACCCCGCTGTGATAGCGGGGTTTGGACTCTGCGTTAATTCTAATGAAATATCTATATTTCGTTATGCTAATTTAACATTTACCGCATTTAATCCTTTTTTACCTTCTTGAAGATCAAAGGTTACATCGTCGTCTTCTTTGATATCGTCAATAAGACCAGTTACGTGAACGAAATACTCGTTGTTTGATTCGTTGTCTTTAATGAATCCAAAACCTTTTGATTCATTGAAAAATTTTACTTTACCTTCTTTCATAATAATTTGTAAATAATAAAAAAATATAATTACA
>JAGXIP010000310.1 GCA_024635585.1 Saccharicrinis sp.
ACCTAATTCCCATAAACAGTACATCATCTACTTGATCCAGTTCGCCTTTCCAGTTTTTAAAACAATCACCTATCAGTCGCCCTTGTTCGTTCATAGGTTTTTGGTTAATTTCTTCAAGCAGTCTTTTAACACCAACTTTCATTAGCTTTTTACCATCTGGCCCACCAAATTGATCCGTATATCCATCTGTAAAAAGATATACGGCATCACCTTTGGAGCAGCTATATTCGTAATTTACAAACTTAGATTTTAGGGTAAGCTTATCATCTCCAATACTTCGGCGTGTTCCATTGTAAATTGTTAACTTATTGTTAATATACAAATATACAGGACGTTTAGCCGAAGCCAGCATAATATTTTTAGTATTCAGATTTATTTCAATAACTGAAATATCCATACCATCGGCGGAATTACCTTCAGTATCTTGTTGCAGTATAGTATTGATATTGTCATCAAGTTTCTCCAATATTTCAGCCGGCGTTTTAACATCACCTACCTTATTAATATCATTAAGCAAGGTAGTGCCTATCATCGACATAAAAGCCCCCGGCACACCATGCCCGGTGCAGTCGGCACAGCACAGTATAAATTTATCTTTGGTTTTGGTGTACCAATAAAAATCGCCACTTACGATATCCCTCGGTGCAAAAAATATAAAAGATTCAGCAAATGCATCCTTTAATGCACTTACAGGTGGTAAAATAGAACTTTGAATACGTTTGGCATAATTAATACTAGCTGTAATGTCAATATTTTTACGCTCAATCTCCCCTTTTTGCTCACGTAAAATAACGGTTTGCAAATCTACTTCTCTCTGGAGTTCTTCTTTTTGGTGTCTTAATTGACGTTCTCGTAATTTAACAGTCCAATAAAACAACATCCCAATAAAAACAATGAGGACTAAGTAAAACCAATACTTTTTCCAAAAGGGACTTGCTATTTCAATGGATATGGATATGGGGACAACACTAGATATCCCATCGACATTAAAGGCTCTAATCTTTAAAGTGTATTCTCCGTCGGGTAAAAATTCGTACTCCTTATAATTGGTAGTACCTAATTCAATCCATTCCTGCTGCTCTTCACCATCAGCTTCTAATTTATACTGATAGGTAACAGCCTGCGGGTTTTTAAAACTTATACCGATAAAATCGAAACGTAAAGTTGCATATTTTTTATTGTAAGGATAGGGTAGCTTTATTGCACGATCCAAAGGATAGGGTTTATCAGAAATTTTAATGCTGTTGAGATTTATTTTAGGGGCAACCAGATTCTTTTTGTCACGATCGGGCATATACTTAAGCACTCCATTACTCGAAGCAAACCAAATATTCTGTTTCTGATCCTCCCAAATATCGTAGAAATCGCCACCCATTTTATCATTAAAATCATATCTATGAATTTTGCCGCTTTTTAAATCAAAGGTGCTAACTCCGGGCCAATGGGCAATCCAAAGCTTTTGATTTTTATCGCATATAATATCGTAACAATAGTTTTTTGACAGACCATCACTGATGTCAATAAATTGGCGAATTGAATCCTGATTGTATAGCAAAATCCCTTTGCCAATTGTTGCCAACCAAAAATTTCCTTCGGCATCAGTAGTCATTGCCGATACATCAAGCGGTGCCTGCCAAAGTCTGTGAATCTCTATTTTGTTGCTGTCAACACGACAAATTCCACTGGATTTTGGCCCTATCCAAATATTTTTTTGTTTGTCGATATAAATAAAATTGATACTATTATGTGGTAAATTTTCAGTGGTAGTAAGGAGGTTAGATACACCCGTTTTCTTATTCAAAATATAAAATCCATCAGCAGTAGCGAGATAGATATTGTCATTTAAAATATCCATGTCGTTTATTATCGGATCCTTTATGTTTTTAATAAAGCTATATTTTTTAAAGCGGAGTTGGTTTTTCTCTCTAAAAAACAATCCGGAGCTCAATGATGCTACCCACAGTGTACTATCGCTATCGTAGCGTACGGTGGAAATTTCGTCGTTGGGAATGCCTAAGGCTTTATCGTAATATTCGTGATCGGGAAAACAAAAGGGATCGGTTCGCAATATGCCGTTATCTAAGCCAATCCAAACATCGCTTTCGGCTGCAATTACCGATTTTGCCGTACTTAATTTAAAACCAATATCCTCTAGGTTATAATGGATAAAACAATCACTTAACAATACGGATACCCCGCCTCCATAAGTACCAAACCAGAGGTTTCCTTCTCTATCGCCCAATATGTCCGTAATAAAATTATGCGTCAAGCCATTTTCTTTGGAGAAATTAAAGGATTCGACAAAAGTTTGCTTTCCTGCATCAAAAATCAATTTGATAACTCCCTTACCCCAAGTGGCTAATAGTAAACTACCCTCCTCGTCTTCGTAAATATCCAGAATACTTTCGTACTCTATATTAAATTCTACGCATAAATTATTGTTGGCAAAATGCGTGGCTTTTTCGCTATTATAATAATACTTATAAAATCCCTCATCTTCGGTGGCAATCCAATATTCGCCGTCAATGGCTCTGCGCTTTATTATAGAATTTATGTTTGTTGCTGGTATGTCTGTAATTTTATTAAACGATTTAACATTGCCATCGTCATTTAATGTAAGAATCATAAGTCCTTCGGAAGTACCAACCAATATGTTCGAGGAATCTACAGCTTCTAAACAATAGTAGAGTTTATTAGCAAAGAAATCATTTTGGTAATAGGAGGTGACCTTTTTATTTGCATCGATTTTTAGCAGACCATTATTTTGAACCGTAGCCCATATGTTACCCATTTTATCTTGCGAAATATCTTTTATGGGGCTTGGCGCTTTTTCCGTAGGTTGTATTTTACCGAACACTCCATTTTCATAATAGGATAAGGTTCCATTGTTATGACCAATCCAAATTACGCCTTCTTTATCCACAAATAATGAATATATAAAATCGGAAGCCAATGAATCGTTTTGGGTATAGGTTACGAAGTCAACACCATCGTACCTAACCAAACCCTCGCCAGTTCCTACCCACAAATAACCATTATCATCTTGGGCTACGCAATATACATAATTTTGAGGCAATCCCATGTCCGAATCAAAATTCTTAAAGTCGAATGATTGCGACCATAGAACGGATGGGATAAAGAGCCACAAACCAGCTATCAACAGCTTTTTTAAAAAAACTGCCATCACGATAGACTTACTAAAGGCACAATTCAAACGTATTTTTTTACTGTGGAAATACCTCATGACCTTTAGTTTCTAATTGTCTTAGGTTTCATACCAATACTATATTTATATTTTGGAATACCACCAATAGGCACACTGTAAAACTCGATTAGTTCGCCATATTGATTCTCCAAATAAATAACCACGTTATTATTATTGATGCGAGACGATTTGCTTTTTATAATCTGCATATCGTACGAGGTATTTCTTTCGGACGGATGAATATTATGCAAACTTTTGCTCCATTCATTGTCGCCGGATACTTTAAGTGTTTCGCCGTTTTTTGCCACAGAAATTATTCGAATTATACCATCGTTGTCCCAATCAAAATTACTTTGCTTTATGGACTGCACCTTGTCGTCGATAAATGGATAAATATGGGATATTTCGCTTTGGTTATCGTGCAACCTAAACTTGTATTTATAATAAAATGCAAAAGCACCTTCAACAGCCAGGTTTTCTGTAGATTTTCGGCTTAAGAAAAAATTATACAAGTTACCATCGTCACCCGATACGCCTTGCACAAGCACTTTAAAAACGTAGCCTCCGTATTCATCCGGTAAAAATTCTCCCTCTGAAGGGTTGATAGGACCGAATGTGTACCAATCTTTATCGTATCTGGGGTTAGCGGCAAATGATTTTGTAGCGAGCATGGTGCCACTGTTATAATTGCCCTTCAAATTAATTCTTTTGGCATCTTCATTTGTGCACGCCCCTTTTCCGCCATAAATGCTAAAAGTCATTCGGGTGTCCCACTCTCCTTTTTGCTCATCTAGTTCGCCACCCGTATCTGGGTCGTAAACCCTAATAAAAATAGGGTCGGTATGACTTTTGGGCACCGAGAAGAATATCACCTGACAATAATCGTCATCGCCCCAGGCTCTATCGCCCATATTACCAAAAGTTACCAAATGAGGTAAATTTTCGTCGATAGCCGGCACTGGTTGCGCAACTGCTTTAAAAGCAAAAAATATTAATAATGAAGCAAATAGAATCCTATGCATGTGTTGTATTTATTCAGTAACTACAATTTGTTTGGTTGATCCCATTTTAACGGTGGAATCTAACTTTGATATGGCACCACAGGTAATGGTGTAAATTCCTTTTTTTCGAAAAACATGATGGATGCTTACACCTTTCTCCTTATTACCATCACCTAAATCCCAAAAATACTGATTGGGTATAAAATCTTTTAATACGGATTTTTCGGCAGAAAGGTTCAGATCAGCACCTACTTTTACTGTATCGGGAGCTGTGATAATAATCTGTTGGGTGAATTCGAGACTTACGGGGTAACTTGCCACGGTATATAAATCGACCTTGGCAAGGGTATCCACTACATTTAACTCGACGTTGTAAGTGCCTGGGCCTGGAAAACAATGGTCAACTTCCAAGCCACTGGCAGTTTCACCATCGCCAAAATACCATTTGAACTTGTAGGGTAAAGTATCTGAAACATATGGCCCATTCTCGAACAAGGTAAAACAGAAGTTATCCTCCACTTGTGGTTGTGCATCGGGGAAGGTAGGAAATGGGTTCGAAAACTTAAAAATATCCGCTTGCCCAGAACGATCCGAAGCAAAATACCCTTCGGTTTGTGAGGGATAGATAAAGCAAGAAAAATCGTTACTTTCGGTATTGATGGGATATTCTAATTTTATTGGCGCACTCCATTTTCCATCGTTTTTTGAAGTGTAAAAAATATCGAGCTTGCCACTGCTGTTATGCCCTTCGGACGAGAAGTACAGTTTACCAGAGGGATGATAATAGGGAAAAACCTCGCTTCCATCGGTATTAATTATATTACCCAAATTTAGCGGTGTTGTCCACTCCCCATTTTCCAAGGTAGATTCATACAAATCAGACTTACCAAAACCGTCGGGCATGTCCGAAGCAAAATAAATGGTTTGCCCATCAGGTGTAATTGTGGGGTGAACATTAGAGTATCCCCTTCGCGAATTGTGGTCGAAAGAGGATGGGCGGCTCCATTTGCCATCCTGATTATTGATAATATATATTCCCAATAAGTTCTCACGCCCCTTACTCCTACTTATAGTTGTGTACTGGTTTTGTGTAATAACAACGGTACTTTTATCTTGCGACCAAGCGATGGTTGGTGTATTTAGTTTCGACAATTGGTCATTTTCCAATATTTTTTCTTTACCCATACCATCGTTAGGTAGTATGTGCGATTGATACAAACGGTAAACCCATTGCTTATTATTATTCATGTAGGTTTTAAGCAACTCATGCTTTCGGTTCGACGAAAAATAAAGCACAGAATCCATCACGTATGGCGCAAAATCATTTTTTGACGCACTGTTTACCTCTATTTTCTCCACAATTAAATCCTAAGCAAACAGGGGATTAACAAGCAAAGAAAATAAAAAAATAGTATATAGATATAGGGGTTTATATTTTATCATGGCCTAAAAGAATTTCGGATCAGGGGAATTGGTTTTATAACCAAAGTCGAACTGCAAAGCTACCTCATGGGTTCCGTTGTTGTAAGATCCAATTGGATCCAAATCGTAATCCAAGCTATATGTAAATCGGAACTGGGGAGTTATTTGATAACCCACGATACCGATAACCTGATTGGTAGTGCGATACGAAGCACCCAAAATAAAGCTACTAAGTAAAAAACTGGTTGCACTAATATCTACAAAAGTTTGGTCGCTTGTATTTACGCGCACAAGTGCAGATGGTTGTAACGAGACATTTTCGTTTAGTTCAAATAAATATCCGGCAGTAAGCAAATAATCTATTTTAGCAAAGTCCAAGGTACTTTCACCTGTTTGGTATCTGTCGTGATACAGAAGTGAAGGAATGGATAAACCTGCAAAATACTTACGGTGATATATTGCTATTCCAAAACCTGCCCATGGCGCCGTTGTTTGCTCCACGCTAGCAAAATTAGAATCAAATTTATCGGAGCTTAAAACAACATCAGTCCAATCAGATTTATAATTTATTATACCTCCCGAAATTCCAAAAGCAAGCTTTGCTTCGTTATTTAGTCGGACACGATAAGTGTATGAGATATTAAACCCAGTATTTTGAGACACCCCAAACTTATCGTTAAAAAACTGCGCACCTAAGGCAACATTTTCTTTTTTCAAGGGTGAGTTTATAGTAAAAAATGCACCCGCTGGTGAAGATTCAAATCCCAACCACTTTTTGCGGTAAGAACCATACATGGACAAAGCCTCGTGCGCTCCACCAAATGCAGGGTTTATACTATAGCGATTGTACATATACTGACTCATATTTAACTCCCTTTGTCCAAGGACATCAGGAAGCCACATTATTAAAAAGGAAATTATAAGGATAAGATGCTTCATCGTAAATTTTATTCTGTAATGGCTTGTACGTTAATATTTTATTATAAGATAATTTTTAATGGTTACCTCCTCATCTTGATAAACATAAAGGTAGGTATCGGGAACTAGCTTGGTACCGGACTGATCCGTCCCCCCCCAACTATTATCGTAATTATCCATTTTAAAAACTAACTTGCCATGCTTATTAAATATCGTTAAACTACTATTTTCTTTGGCTCCAAGAATTATCAATTTATCATTTATTTCATCTCCATCAGGCGAAATACCAGTAGGTGCCAGCATTGGACGGGAGTCTATAAATACCGTATAGATTTTTTCGCGACATTCTTCGGGAGCAGATTCCAATATAGCTTTCCACTCTAACTTATAAATTTGTTTGGTAGTAAGATTGGTCAAGGAGGCATTATGTAAATCAGGCTCGATAATAGATGCGCCTGTAATACTGGGCTCCATTATGCTCCATTGGCCGGTGCCAACAGTAAGAGGCAAAGCCGTTAACTCAAACTTATTGGCGGCATAAACAACAAAAGTATCCGTAACTTCATGTATTGGGCCTGGAGCATCAAAAAAGGTAACCTGAACGGTATCAGTATCTGCACAAACTCCATTAATCTCTTTCCAAACTAAATTTAAAACACCTGTAGTATTCGCTGTAAAACTTGTATTGGGAACTTTTACATCGGTAAACTCACCTGCTGAGAGAATCCATTCTCCTTGGTCAACGAAAAAAGGTGTCGCATCTAGTTCAACCTCTGTTCCACAAACCTCCAAATCGGATCCTGCATTGGCAATAGGCTTTTCATCAACTAATATATTTTGCCCTAAGTTTAATACTGATTCACAATTAAAACTATCTTTTATTTTGGTTATATTGATGTAGTTGTTTCCTATTGATAAATCAGAACCCAAAACAGTCAGTTTTTTATCGGTTACGCTAAGTGATTTATCTAATGTTGTTCCACCCAAATTATATTCTATTGTCCAAGGTGCATTACCTGTAGGCTCAAAGTTTAAGGTAGTTGATTTGTCTGCACAAATTTGGTCGTTCGATAACGATATTAATGTAAGTGCAGGTAGTTGTATAAATTTCACATTTAATTCGTCAAAGCTTGCGCAAGCTAAGCCGTCGGTGGTTGTCTCCGTCCATCTAAGTTTGGCGCTTTTGAAAGTTTCGCTGGCACCAAAGGTGGTGGTGACCAAGCTATTATACTTTGTGTCATCGGTAAATTCAATTCCTGCTGTTGTGGAAGTCCATTTACCTATAGTTGCCGGACTTGCTTTGGCATCTAAAGTATATTGATTTCCACAATTGACTGCAATATCATCCCCGGCAAAAACCGTAGGTTTCACATCAACAGCGGTTCGCGAGCCTTGCATATCAGTAGCTTCGGCTGTACATCCTTGACTATCCTTGAGCGAAACAAGCGAAATAGTTTTATTTGTAGAAACTGATATGAGGGTATCGGTAACAGCATCAGAAGTAAATGAACCTAATGAATTTCCGCCTTCATCTTGTAAAGCATAGGTAAAATTACCCTTTCCGGTAAATTTTAGTTCGATGGGCAAATTATCTTCAGACTCATCAGTAGAGCAAAAGCTCCAGTCAGCCACATTGGTAATTTCTCCTTTTGGTCGGCCTTTGAGGGTTATATCTACCTCATCTGTAACAGAACACGACCCGTTTTGAGCGTTTAAAGTAAGCTTATATTGGCCTACTTCGGTGGCCGCAAAAACAGCCGAGTCTAATGTATTATCGATGAAACGGGCATCATTACCTGGATAAGACCACCACACTGCTGTAGTATCACCGGTAACTTTACCCTTCATACTGTACTCATAACCACATACTTCATCATACAATCCGGCATCAACACTAGGCATCCTATCAACTCTAATTTCCATACTGCCATAAACCATATCAGATCCTCCGCTCGGTATTGGATAGTTATCATCGTAAACCTTTGTTATAGTAATTAGGCTAGTTTCGCCGGGACTTAAGGTTTTCGTAATCGTATCACCATAGAAAGGAATATCATCAGTGTAGGTGGAACCATCTATTTTATAACTAAGTGCAAAAGGTTTCTTTCCTGTTAGTTTTATCTTAAGTATAGCTTCCCCATCTCCGCAATAGGCAACGCTGTCGCTTACAATGGTTGCTGTAGGCATTTCCTGGCTAAAAACATAAGTTGGCAGTAAAAAACAGGCACTAAAAAGTATGGTGGTAAAAAGTTTCATTCCATTCATATTAACGTTGTGGTTGTTACAAAATCCACGTCTAAAGAATTCCTTATACTATTTTTTTTGACAAAAAGTTATAGTAATGCTATTTTTTTTGCCAATTGCAAAATTACAAATCGTAAATACTCCTGGTTTTAGGCCTATCCTTTCGCTGCTGAGCACGCCTGTAACTGTTGTAAATCTCAGAAAAAACAGCGGCAAAATTCTCTTCTGGGGCTGGTGCTGGCGACATAATCATATTACCCTCGGGGTTCAACAAATAATACGTGGGCAATGCTTTTATATTATAATCGAACAGTACTTTTCCATTCTGTCCAAAATGTAGAAACTCCCAGCTAAAATTATTATTTTTAACGTATGCCATTGCTTCTTCCCGGTTTTCATCGGTAAGTACGGTTACAATATACATATCGTTTTTATACTTTTCGGCCATCTGCTGCAACACCTGAAAATCCTTTTTACAAGCATAATTTTTGGTATTGGCAAAGCACAGATAAACAAACTTCCCTTTGTAATTTTCGAGCAAAACTGTTTTTGTACCGCTTAAATTAGGCAGTTCAAAATTTGGAGGAGGCTCACCAATATTGAGTTTGGTAATTTTATTTAAAATATCGCTGGCAATTTTATTGTTTTGAGCATTGGTGCAATTATTTTCGGCGCTTTTAACAATATTGGTAATTTTTAGCTTTGAATAAGTATTAGAATAAAATCCTGTATATAAGTTTTTTAGCAACACCAATTCAACCAACTCGCGATTTTTAAAAAGAGTATCACTGCCAAGCGTTGCTGCAAGCAAAAGGAAGGATTCAGATGTATTCCAGGTTTCCTTAAAGCGCTGCCCCTCATCGGTTGAAAAATAATATTGAAAAAAGTTATTGAACTGCTTATTAAAAGAGGCCCAGTAGGTATCCATATTGTATTTTACAGGAATCTTTGAGAATCCATTATAAATAACCTGCCTAGGTGTGCCAGAATAGGCATATTCGTATATATTCTGGTATTTAAAATGCTTATAATAATAAAACCAACTTCCTTTTTCTGCAGGAAATTCCACCTCTGTTTGGTCTATAATTTTAAAGAGATCATTTTTATTGCCTGTTATTAAGATTCGCTTAATATTTTTACTAAACAGATAATTGTACTTCTCTTCAAACGAGACTATTTTTTTATTTATTTCGTTGGGATAACTATTTTGGATACCCAGCACAACTGTTTCGGGCTCAAAAAAAGGATTAAATTCGTTTTCGGGCCTTAGCGGATGATAAAGCGGCAAGGTGATCAGGTATGTTCTTCCGGGTTCCACATATAAGTAGGCCCTTATCTCGCCCAGCGATATGTAAATTTTAGTGATATCCTCAACCGGAAAGCTAACACTAAAATTACCTTTGGCATCTACCAAAAAGTTTTTTACCTCTTCAAAACTTCGGGTTATGTAATTACTCTGACGCTCAACTATTAAGCGCATATTTGAATAATCGAGTGCATTTCCCCACAATCTAACTTCATTATTTTGGGCACCAACAAATTTTGTAAGTGCCATAAATATCAACAGCAAAAAAATTCGCATATCATCTTTTGTATCCTTGTACTTTTTCTCTTATTTTTTCGGGGATAAATTTGCCGGCATCACCCTTGTGTCGAATGATATCTCTAACAATAGTTGAGTTTATAGGTGTATGCTCAGGCGTTGTGAGCAAAAACACAGATTCGATACCCGTCATGGCTTTATTTACCTGCGCAATGGCTCTTTCGTACTCAAAGTCGGCAGCGGTGCGTATTCCTCTTAAAATAAAATTGGCATTCTGTTCTTTGGCAAAATCCACTGTTAACCCTTCAAATTTGGCAACGCTTACTTTAGGTCTATCCTCAAACAAGTAACTAATCCATTCTACGCGTTTATCTACAGGGTAAAAATCATGCTTTTGCGAATTAAAGCCAATACCTATAATTAATTCATCAAACAGATATATAGCTCTTTCAACAATGTTATGATGGCCAATGGTAAAGGGATCGAACGAACCCGGGAAAATTGCGATACGTTTCATATGTTTATATTTTCTTTCAATTGCCATATGGAACTCGCCAGAAAATAATCATTCCCCTTTGTGAGAAATTTTTCTCATGGCTCGTTTCATGTGTTTATAATTTATTTTTTTTGCCATATAGCCTGCCCCGAACTTGATTCGGGGGGAACTCGCCATTACAATCATTCCCCCTCTGTGTGAGGACACTCTCATAGCCTGCCCCGACCCTTCGGGGGCTCGTTTCATACACTCTAAAAAATTAGTATCAAGTTGTAAATATCAAGTAACATGACAAATGAACGCGGTGATATCCAAACTCCGAATTATTTATCAATCGTCTTGCTTATTTTATACATAATCATGATAGTTTACTCTGATTTACCTCTCTAAGTTTAATACTTATGGAATACAAGACGTATGCCAGACTTTTGTGTTCAAAGTTGCACAAAACCCCTTACTTCACAAAATAGTATTACCAAAACTTAATTTTAAAAGCAGCAAAGGTGGACATACGCAGCAGGATAATACCATGTTTAAAGCGGCTAATATTGGTATCACCATACTTACGTTCTTGATACCTTATAGGTAAATCTATTATTTTTAAATTTAGTTTGTATGCGCCAAACAAAAGATCAAAATCGCCAAATGGGTCAAACTCGCCAAAAAACTTACGGTTGGCTGCCAGTTTCTGGTAATCAGACTTGAGCATTACCTTGGTTCCACAGAGGGTATCTTTTATGGGTCGTTCTAAAATATAGCTAAAAAACTTACTAAAAAAATGATTGCCCATGGTATTCAGCGGACGCATGGCATTTTTTTCCATGGGATATACCAAGCGCACCCCATTTATAAACTCGCCCTTACCCGTTGCAATAGCATTGTAGAATTTAGGTAAATCCTCAGGCGGAACGGTAAGGTCGGCATCCAATATCATTAAAATATCACCCGTGGCGGCTTCAAAACCTTTTCGCACGGCATCACCTTTGCCCTTGCCTTGTTGCTGCATTATTTTAATATTATGCGTATTCCTGTACTTTTGCTGAATGTCTTGTATGGTTTCCCAGGTATCATCTGTAGAATTGCCTTCCACAAAAACAATTTCGACGTTCTTACCAAACTCTGGCATGCGCTTGATGGCTAACTCAATATTGCCACTCTCATTACGTGCCGGGATAATAACCGATGTGCTGTATTTGTCCTTTAGCTGTTCGGGTGAAATAGTTACTGGTATAGGGCGGGCAAATATAAACTGGCTTAAACCCATTCGGTTGAGCAGAGGTAAACGACTAACAAATCGGTTAAGGAAGGTAGATAGCAGTGGAATGTAATAAGGTAAAAACATACTTCTACTTTCTTTATACGACTCAAAACCTGAGAGGTACAAAAGATTTTGTATATCGGCACAGGATAACCAATTTTGCTTGGGCGATTTTCTTTTTACCCTTAGAAGTTCGGCCAATCGCAACAATGGTTCCCACATGCGGTTGTAATAAGTAACAATAATCCTAGTTTTTTCGTGCGACACCTTTGTTAGCTGCACAAAAACAGATTCAATATCCGGTAGAACGCCTATCAAATTCGATAATACAATTACATCGTATTGTCTTTCCAAAGTGATATTTTCGGCACTCATTTGATGAAACTCGATGTTTGGAAACCGTTTCCTCCCCTCTTCAATCATCTTGGCCGAAAAATCAATTCCTATTTTATCTTTGCCTTTGATGGAGTTTAACAAGTGTCCATGCCCACACCCTACCTCCAAGATGGAGCTATCGGGATGTATAAAATAATTACAATATTTGGATATCGAATTCCAGTAATAGGATCTTCGCTTACGGTATTTTGCCCATCGTTCCGAAAAGTTGTCCCAATAATTTTGTATCTCCAGGTTGCTGTACGGGGTCATATTTATTGCTTATTTGTTTCGGTGTTAATATCAGGATAATTAATTTCAAACAGATAGGTTGGTTCCTGGTTGCCAAACTTTTTGATCTGCTTTAGAGTTTGCGGATACTTTTTAACGATAATGGCTAAGATACGTTGAATAGCATTGATAGTTTGTCCTGTATATTTAGGGGGATACTTGCGTAAACTGCCCATGATGATATGGGTAATATTTCGCTCCTTAAAATATTGCAGCAACTCATCGGGATCGTCTGAAGGCATTCGATAAATTCCGTAAAACTTTTTACCCTTTCCATAAATACGGGCCAAGTCGGGCTTTCGACATGCAACAATTTGCTGCTCGCTCAAGTTTTTGTGGCAATACTCTGCCATTTGCAAATAACTAACCCAATCGGGCGTATAACCAGCCAACATATCGCCTTTCAAATTTTTTGCAAGCACAGGTATATCCATGCTTTTTGCACCTCTGCCCAAGGCTAAAGCTAACGATAAAATAAGTACTGCAAGCAGTGCTTTACGAAGGAATTGAAATTGTTTTATCTTACCTATATAAACTAAACTCTCTACCAAAAAAATTAACATGAGCGGTAAAAAGGGAACGATTAACCTATACTGATCCCACCTTTTTTGTAACGAAAAAAAAGTGATACCAAGCATGATGGCAAGATAGACTGAAGTAAAAAACAAATACTTATTTTTCCTTGCGAAACGAAAAAACCCAAACAGAAAAATCAAATACAGTACTAAAGTTATAGGTGGCTTAACATGTGTTTCAAGTGCAGACCTAAACCCTACGATACGCATAAGATGTTTCGACAGGTACAAATGTGAATTGTCTTTAAACCGATTGACAAAACCTATAAAATCCTCGTTTCCCTCGCTTTGGTCGTACGGATTTTTGCTCATCAATTGCGACGATTGCTCACCCGACGACAGCGGAACATCCCAGGCTACCGAACGTAGGGCAAAAAAGGCCCCTAGTAAAGTAACAAATACAACGGCAACAAAAATAGCTCTTTTGAATTTTCGCTCCACCATAAAAAACACCAACACGGCCAATAGAGCGCCAAAGCCTATGGTACGAGTTAAAAACAAAAGCACGCATAGCAATGATACCAGAACCACAAATATTATTTCCTTTTTATCTGGCAACCAGCCTCCTTCTCGGCGCGTTACACTTTTAAATATAAGATAAAACAAAATTGTCTGAAGAAATAAAAAAAGTGCTTCCGAATACGTTTGGCTCGAAAAATAGAGAAATAAATGACTAATACTTAAAACACCAATGGTATAAAACAGCGATATGTAGGATATCTTGCCTCTAAACGTTCGATAGAAAAGCATGATAAAACCTACCATAAAAGCCAAGGAGCTTATTTTAAGCACCAAAAGATTCATGCCTGCAATGGCAATTATCAATGACAAAAATAGGGGATAGATAGGTCCTTGATAAATAGGAAACCTCCCGGATTCGATAAATTTGATGGCTCGGACAATATACGCAGAATCGTCGCCAGCAATGCTGGGCTTAACATTAAAATATAAAAAACTAAACAGAATATAAACTGCCAAAAGTATATAAAACAGCATGTTCGACCGCTCGGTAAGCCAGACTTCAAGTTTAAGAGGTGGAGTTGGGATCTTTTTGTTTTTTTTGCTCATTATTCTATTTGTGTGGGTTTTGAGCTACAAATATAACAGCTTGTTTAAGGAAGAGGAAAGTTTTGTTTATATATTTTCATCCACACTTTAAAAATTCCAAATAAATCTTAAGTCCTTGCACTTTGTATTCTGAGTCTAAATTATACGCATAGTATATACCATCTTCGATGTCAGATTTTGTAGTGTTTTGAAATTTCATTAATAAGCGCAACATGAATTACTAAATCCCTTAAATATCCACGTCATCAATTTTGGCGGCCACAATAAAATCGTTTTCTGATAAACCACCTATGGCATGTGTTGTTAATTCTATGACAACATCTTTATAATACACGTGAATATCGGGATGATGGTTTTCTTCTTCGGCTATGGGGGCTACTTTTTGCAGAAACGACATAGAACCCATAAAGTCTTTTAAAGTAAATTCACGTCGTATTTTTTTATCGTCCACCACTTTCCATTCGGGTGAAATATGCTTCATATAATCCTTAATATCTGTGCCTTTCAAGGGTTTTTCTTTTCCTTCACAGGGCGTACAATGCTTCTTTTTTAAATCTTTCATTTTATTGTTTTTAATGTGAGGCTATAAGATAATCATTTCACATAAAAACCTCAACTATTTAAATTTAAAAACCGACAGCCTAACCCAAATTTCCTTTGAGTAAGACTGTCGGTTTATCGTTTAAAAGAAAAAAGCTTAGAATACCTACAAGCTCGACACTTGCTGTGTACTATGCTAATTTCTTTAAGCTGTATGCTATAAGCTATTCCTTTCCTTATCGACGCTGTCGGGTCTCACGACGCCGACAGGTCTGGGCTTTAAGCTGTATGCTTTACGCTCTTAGCTCCTTGCCCCAAGCCCCACGCTTTGCTCATATACTAATTCACCTGCGCTACCAAAAAATTAGAGATACTCCAAAAAGCTTCTTTATCTAAAATCTTAATTGTTTTCGTATCCTCTTCTCCAGCTACTATTTCGTAAGAACCTTCGGGATGAGAAGTTAGTATTTTTACTTTGGGACGAAACAATGGAATAGCATCTACTTCGCGGATATCAATTCTGGTAAAATAATCTTCATTAAAATTGGAGGTAAGGACTTTAGTTTTCCCAAAAAGAGGTATTCCCTCACTGGATATAACATTATGCTCTTTCAGCTCCTTTTTTGTTCCAAAAGAATAATAGGCCGTGTACAACTCTATGGTGGTAGAATCCAACAAAGCACGGGCACTTTTATTTACACGACGGATAGAATCAATGACCTGACCCATACCCTCTACGGTAAAGTTAAGGGTTGATATTTCGATATTTTGATTAGCCAACCTTTCGTTCAGAGCTATTATTTCAATACTCTTTTCTTTTAACTGACGATTTAAACCAGCCATCAAACTATTAAGATTTTTATTCTCGGATCCTGTTGTTTTAAGTTTTTGTTCCAGCTCGGCAATCGTTTCTTTGTTGGCCAACATCAGGTTATAAATATCCTGAATATCCTTATTAATTTTTTTCTGAACATCTGGTGAGTTCCCTTCGGCACTGCCCATGTTTACACCAATTAACCTTTCTTTTTCTTTAATTTCCTGTAAATTCTTGTCAATGGCAATAAGCGTGCTTACCAAATCGTTGGTTATTTTTTGTTGTTCAATGGCTACCGACACCAATGAGTCGTTTTGTTGCGTCAACTCCTTATTTTTAGAAGTGTTGCAAGCGGCTAAAGCTATTACCAATAATGGTAAAATAAGTTTTTTTGTCATGTTGTGTTAATTTGGTTTATATTTAAAACGTGTTTAATAATAAGAATTATTTTTCACTAATATTGGTTTTGGCATATTTATTTTCTTTTTTACCAACGGGCTTATCTTCCTTACCCTCAATTACAATAACAATTTCACCCTTTACTGTTTTTCCGCCAAAATAAGTGGCCACCTCACTAAGAGTTCCTCTTTTATTTTCTTCATAAATTTTGGTCAATTCGCGGCTAACAGATACTTTTCGTTCCCCACCAAACACTTCCGCCAATTGTTCCAACGTTTTTACTAATCTATATGGCGATTCGTAAAATATCATGGTTCGGGTTTCTTCGGCTAAAGCCAATAACTTTTTTTGGCGTCCCTTTTTTGGGGGTAAAAAACCTTCAAAACAAAATCTATCGTTAGGTAATCCGGAATTTACAAGGGCAGGCACAAATGCGGTGGCACCCGGCAAGCACTCTACATGTACGCCTTGTTCCACGGCATACTTCACCAATAAATAACCGGGATCTGATATGGCTGGCGTTCCTGCATCCGAAACCAAGGCACCTGTTTCTCCGGCCAAAATGCGTTGCACTATCAGCTCTGAGGTTTTATGCTCATTAAATTTATGGTGGGAAAACATCTTGCCTTCAATTTCAAAATGTTTTAGTAGAAAGCCTGTTTTACGAGTATCTTCAGCCAAAATAAAGTCAGCATCCTTCAAAACACTTAGCGCTCGAAGCGTGATGTCCTCTAAATTACCGATGGGTGTGGGTACGATGTATAGTTTGCTCATTTTCAGTGTTCAGTTATCAGTAATCAGTAATCAGCCTTCGATTCTCAGTATAGTCTATTACCGACTGAATACTGAATACCGATTACTTAATTCAAAATTTCCTCTCGATATAGCTTAAAAATGCTTTCGTAATTTCTTGTTCCTTATCCCAATCAAAATTGGACTGAAGAAAGGATAGCGCCGAGTTTAAATCGGGCATTTGGTTAATTTGCTGCAAAGTTTGGTTCATCACCTCTGCCTTTCCGGAAAACAATTCGCGTTGAAACATAAAGCGATCATTAATACCAAGACCTTTGGTGAGATCGCCAATGGGTTTTCCTTTTAATGATTTTTTATCGTTAGGCTGTTGGGTTTTAGCTATTAAATCGTTCACCGAATTTTTATCACCACCAAACGATTCGCCAATGGTTTTAATGCTGGCTTCGATTTTAGGCTCCACTATAACCGACACATTATTTTTACTCTTTACTTTTTCGGTGATTTCAGTTTCCAACACCTCTTCGGGCTTTACCACTTTAGACATCGATTCTTCCACCTCTTCGTTTTCGACAGGGAACTTAGTACCCTCAGCAGGGTTTTGTATTGGTTGAGGAGGTGATGACTGGGTAGCTGGTGGTGCAGGGGCATTCGTTTTTTCGACAAAAGGAGTTACTGGCGGAGTAGGCGGTAAAGATATATCTGGGGTTTTAGAGGTAGACTCATACCCTTTCGCTTGCAATGGGCTGTTGTTGTTTAAACTTTTTAGCAACACAAACTCATCCAGCAAATTAGCCGTTTTCTTCTCGGTTAATTCAATAAATGCCTTGGGTATTTCCCCTTGTCCTCGAAACGATTTTACCATTGTTTCAATTTCGCTCAAATCGCTCAAAATAATATTTACCAACGCTTCTTTATCCATAATAAATCAATTCAAACTCTTTTTTACTTATTTTGCAAAGTTAACGAATATATTGGGTGCAATTTATCAAGATAAAAGAATGTTTTTAGAAAATAAAATAAATACCAAAGGAAAACTGGGTTGGATAGAGGTAATTGCCGGCTCCATGTTTTCGGGCAAAACAGAAGAGCTGTTGCGCCGTTTGCGAAGAGCCAAAATTGCCCATCAAAAAGTAGAAATATTTAAACCTCGTATAGATATTAGATACAGCAACAACGAAGTAGTTTCGCACGATGAAAACTCCGTTATATCCACCCCAGTTGATACCTCCGGTAATATTTTATTACTCAGCAGCAATGTTGATGTGATAGGGATAGATGAAGCTCAATTCTTTGATAATGGCTTGGCCGATGTATGTTCGCAATTAGCCAACCAAGGCATTCGGGTTATCGTGGCCGGATTAGACATGGATTTTAAAGGGAAGCCCTTTGGTCCCGTACCTGCCCTTATGGCTTGTGCCGAATATGTAACCAAAGTACACGCCGTATGCATGCAATGTGGCGATTTAGCACATTTTTCGCACCGCCTATCTGCTGATGAAAAGCTGGTGATGCTAGGCGAAAAAGCAGCCTATGAACCTTTGTGCCGTGGATGCTATTGCAAGACTACCCTTAAAACAAAAAAGCGCTAATACCAATCTCTATTCTAAATATCATATTTATAATCTATTTTAAATACATTCATATTGTATTTAATTCATCGCCAAAGCCATGACAGAATATCTTTTAAGTGAAGTGAGCCAATGGATACCTTGCAACGCTATTATCAATAAAAACATAGGCTTTACACACCTAATAACAGATAGCCGTTCGGTGGGAAATCCTGCCAAGGCCTTATTCATTGCTATTGTTGGTCAAAACCACAACGGTCATCACTACATCCCGTCACTATATCAGCAAGGCGTAAGGTGCTTTATGGTGAATGAAGACTTTACTATACCCAATGATTTGAAAGATGCCAACTACCTATTGGTTAAAAATACACTGCTGGCTTTTCAACTGTTGGTTACTAAAAAGCGTAGAGACTACTCGTGCCCGGTAATTGGCATTACCGGCAGCAACGGAAAAACAATTGTTAAGGAATGGATTGCCCAACTCATTGGCAAAAGTAAGATAATTGTACGTTCGCCCAGGAGCTACAACAGCCAAATAGGTGTTCCCTTATCGGTGTGGCAGCTTAACGCTGATACGGAACTGGGCATATTTGAAGCAGGCATTTCGCAAAGAGGAGAGATGGAAAAAATAGCAGCCATCATTTCGCCCACCATTGGCATACTAACCAACATAGGTGCTGCACATCAGGAGAATTTTGCTTCGGAGCACGAAAAGCTACATGAAAAAACAAAGCTCTTTGCCACGTGCGAAACCATCGTATTTTGTTCCGATTATTCACTGATAAATAGGGAGATAGAAAAAGTTTACTCTCATAAAAATCTTTTTATGTGGGGACATGATGAAGCAGCTAATGTTCGGGTTATCAGCAAGAATGCAAGGGAAAACCACACACAAATTCACCTTAATTACCTTGCTACTAATTTTGAAATAGAGCTACCTTTTGCCGATGAAGTTTCCTTCGAAAACGCCATGCACTCCTTAGCCGTACTACTTTTATTAAATTATACGCCAGCTTACATTGCCGATGCCGTTAAAAAACTAGTTCCCGTAGCCATGCGCATGGAGCTGAAAGAGGGCATCAACAATTGTATTGTTATTAACGACTCATATAACTCCGATTTGTCGTCCCTTTCCTTATCGCTCGATTTTTTGACGCAGCAAAGCAAACACAATAACGACAGGCGAACTTTAATTCTTTCAGATATTTACCAAAGCGGTATCAATGAAAAAGATCTCTGTTCTCAAATAAATAGTATGCTCCTGCAAAAAGGAGTTTCTAAATTGATAGGTGTTGGCAAGGTTTTGCAATCCTTTGCGTATTTATTTGAGATGGAAGCCACATTTTACGCCACAACCGATGAGCTGCTCCATGCACTCATTCCCAACAACTTTAAAAATGAGGCAATATTGATAAAAGGCTCTCGCAATTTTGAGTTCGAAAAAGTATCGTCTATTTTGGAGATGAAACACCACCAGACCTGTCTGGAAATTAACCTAAATAACTTGGTTGATAACCTAAATTATTATCGCGCCAAGCTTAAGCCACAAACCAAGGTACTAGCTATGGTAAAGGCGTTTAGTTATGGTAGTGGATCGTTCGAGATTGCCAATGTGCTGCAACATCAAAAAATAGATTACTTGGGTGTGGCTTTCGCCGATGAAGGGGTTGAACTGCGCAAGGCAGGCATTTCAATGCCCATTATAGTGATGAACCCCGAAATAAAGAGCTTTCAGTTGATGCTGCAACATCAACTCGAACCTGAGATTTATAGTTTTAATATACTTCATCAGTTTGTGGCTGAGCTAAGATCAGGAGCCATATCCGATTACCCTATCCATCTAAAAATAGATACCGGCATGAATCGTCTAGGTTTTGTACCCGAACAAGTGGACGCATTGCTAGCTCTCCTTAACCAAATGCCCGAAATTCGCATCAAATCTTCTTTTTCGCATTTAGTGGGTAGCGACGATAAGCAGTTTGACGACTTTACCCAAAAACAGATTGCAGATTTTACCCATGCCACCAAAAAATTAGAAGAAGGATTGGGTTACATTTTTATCAAACATATTCTGAACTCATCAGGAATAGAGCGGTTCCCTCAGGCTCAGTTAAACATGGTTCGTCTGGGAATAGGCATGTACGGCATGGGAACCGAAGGGCAGAAAAAACTAAAAAGTGTAACACGTTTTAAATCCTACATTTCGCAAATCAGACAGGTTAAAGCACACCAAACCATCGGCTACAATCGCAAGGGTCAATTAAATTTCGATGCAAATATTGCCATAGTGCCAGTTGGTTATGCCGATGGACTCAACCGTAAATTGGGCAACGGCAAGTGGGCCATGACCATAAACGGCCATAAAGCACCCATCGTAGGCAATATTTGTATGGATATGTGCATGTTAGATGTAACCGATCTGCAAGCTTGCGAAGGCGACGAAGTGGAAATATTTGGCCCACAGGTTCCTGTCGAGCAACTTGCCAAAGCACTTGAAACCATACCATATGAAATATTCACCAGTATCAGCCGTCGAGTAAAAAGAGTGTATTATTATGAGTGAGGTGTGAGTTAAAAGTTGAAAGTTTCAAAGTTTAGAGTTTAGAGTTTAGAGTTTAGAGTTCGATAATTTAGTAATACTTGGTTAAACCAAAAGTCTTTATTGTTGCTTTATAAAAATCTGGCTATTATCAGTCAACTTGTTTTTGTTTTTTATTTTAAGTTCTAAGTTAATGTATTTTCGAAATGCTAATTTTTCATTTTTATAATCTTTCAAAGTTGTGGAACCTTTCAAGTATATAGTTTTCTTATCTTGAGATAAAGACCAAACTCCTTTCCCAATAAATAAGCCACCCCTTTCACTGTATTTAAATGTATCTTTTTCCAGTTGAATTATTGTTTTACCTACCATCGATCCTTTGTCGCATAAGAAAGTCTGATTTGTTAAATCAATAGTTGAATATCTAATTGACAAACAACCTGTCAGAAAGGCAAGAATTATTATATTGAGTAGTTTTTTCATTTTTGCACTGTCTTTTTTGTGCTTACACTTAACTATGAAATAGTTCAATGTGAATAGCCACGGGTGAAACCCGTGGCTATGTGTAAATTATAAATAGAACCCTAACGGGGTTCAATTCTTGATTAGCATTAATTGTGAACACCGAATACAACTATTAGCCAAACGCCATCGGCCATCAGCTATCCACCTCTTCTTACTTCCTATACGTATTATACGCATCGGCTTGTTGTGTGGGCATAATTAAAATGTCGTTGATATTAACGTGCGGAGGTCTAGTTACGGCAAACTCAATAGCTTGGGCAACATCCATGGCCGATAGAGGTGTAATGCCATTATAAACCTGGTCCGCCTTTTCTTTATCGCCTCCAAACCGTACCAACGAAAACTCTGTTTCAACCATCCCGGGCGAAACAGATGTTACCCTGATGTTATGTTTTAATAAATCGATGCGCATGCCTTTGGTAATAGCATTTACAGCATGTTTAGAGGCACAATAAACACTACCTCCCTCATAAACATTGATACCTGCAATAGATGATATATTTACAATGTGACCCGATTTTCTTTCCACCATTCCTTTAATCACCTCCTTCGACAAAAACAAGAGACCTTTTACGTTGGTATCCAGCATCTGAGCCCATTTGTCCCATGCCTCTTCATAAACTTTTTCGGCACCCGATGCTAACCCTGCATTATTAATTAGAATCTCTATATTTTTCCATTCCATTGGGATGGAATTTAAAGCTTCTGCGGTTTGTTCCTGATTTTGGATATCGAAGCACAGGGTGAGTACAGCCGTATGATGCGTAGATTCAATTTCACGCTTAAATTTACTCAGTCTTTCGGCTCTACGGCCTGTAATAATAGTGTTATAGCCTAATGCCGACAATACTTTGGTGGTAGCCATGCCAATACCCGATGTAGCTCCGGTAATAAGTGCAATTTTGTTGCTTTGCATATTTTCAATTGTTAAAAGATTATCTTTATCCATAAAAGTAAATATAATTGTTTGGTTAATAATAACTTTGCACAAAAGATAGAGGGCACTTTTGTACTTCGACATTTTTTTTATACTTTCAAAACCTTAATAATCGCTTGCAATTTAGCCCTATCTATTTATAAAAAGGTTAAATTTTTAAAGATTATTTACGTGGCGCTTAGGGCTGGTATTATGTAATATGAATAGCATCAAAAATAAATATGATGAATAAAAGTGAATCTACTGTTCAAATCTCTGAAAATTCAAATCTGACACAATCAGAATTAGATTTCATTTCGGAAATATTAAAACGCGAACCCAACAGCGTTGAGTTGGATATTTTTTCTCGTCTATGGACAGAGCACGCATCTTATAAAAACTCCCTTAAATGGTTGGGTAAATTGCCCAAAACGGGCGAAAAAGTTATTGTGCAAGCGGGCGACGAATCCGCAGGAGCCGTGGATATAGGCGATGGTTATGTTTGCGTTTTTAAGTTAGAATCGCACAACCACCCTTGCGCTATTCAGCCCCGTCTGGGTGCTTTAACTGGCTTACGAATTGTAAACCGCGATGTTTTTTCGATGGGAGCCAAACCAGTGGCATTTTTAACTTCGTTACGATTTGGTGATGCCGAACGAGATACTGCGCGATGGCTTTTTACCGAAGTGGTAAATGGTGTTAAAGATTTTGAGAAAAGTATGAAAGTGCCAGTTATAGGTGGAGAAGTAACTTTTGATGCCGGTTTTAATTCCAGCCCTATCGTAAACAACATGGCCGTAGGTATTGCCAAAAAAGAAGATTTGATTTCGGGTTTGGCAAAAGGCGAAGGACGTATTATTTTGCTGCTGGGCGCGTTAACAGGGAAAGACGGTGTGGATACCGATGCTTTTTCGGCAGATTTCGTCACCAATAGCGGAACAGGATCTTTTAGTATAGAGCAAATGATGGACTCCACAGTAGAGCGAAGCCTGTTGGAAGCCGTTAAAAAATTAAATAGTGAAAAACTTGTGGTGGGCATTCAAACCATTGGGGCAGGCGGTATAGCCGGGGCAGCCACCGAAATGGCAGCACGCGACAAATTTGGCATTGAGCTTATGTGCGATAAGGTGCCCACAAGGGATGACGATATGACCAATAGAGAAATTCTTTTATCGGAAACATGGGGAAGGATGCTTTTATGCGTAGATAAAGAAAATATAGCACGAGTATCGGAATTGCTGCAACCCATGCCACTTTCGGTAGCTCAGGTGGGTACGGTAACTTCATCACAAACGCTGCACTGCAAACAGGGTAACGAAACCATTGCCCAAATACCTGTCTCGTATGTTGGCTTGGGCGGAAAATCACCCATCTATGAGCGGAAAATACAAAAACCCGCGAAAAACGAAATCAAACCCTTAAAAATACACGACATCCCAGAGCCCGACCATTATCAGGAGGTGATAGGGAAAATGATGACGGATTTAAACTTGGTATCGCAAGAGTTTTTGAACAAAAAATTCGACAAAGACTTCAAACATGAAACTTTGAGTAATAAGTTTCCTTCAGATGCTTCTTTTGTATATATTGAAGAGGCAAACAAAACCTTGGTTTTAACAGTAAACTGCAACTCGTTATACGTAGAAGCCGACCCGTATGTAGGTACGCAGATAGCCGTAGCACAGGCTGCACGTAACATTATTTGTGGCGGAGGAACACCACTGGCTGTAACCGACTGTTTAAACTTCGGCAACCCTTACGATCCGGAATCATTTTGGCAATTTACCCGCGCTATTGATGGCCTGTCGGACGCCTGCACAAAGTTTAATACCCCTGTGGTAAGCGGTAATGTAAGCTTTTACAATCAACGTTCCATCGAAGGTCGCATAGAGCCTATATCGCCATGTCCGGTAATAGGAATGGTGGGTACCGTTGAATCAAAAGAGCACCATTCCGTATTGTCGTATAAATGCAAGGGCGATATGATATTCCTAATAGGCAGTTCAAGAGACGATATCAATGCCTCAGAATATTTAAATTTTTATCACAAACAAAAAAGCCACACCACACCGTATTTTAATATTGATGAAGAACTCGACATACAAGAGACAGTTAAACAAATTATCCGAAAAAATTTAGTTCGTTCGGTGCATAATGTATCTTCGGGCGGATTATTCTTTAACCTGTTGGAGTCTGCAATACCCTTAAATTTTGGTTTTGACATCACTACTGATGCCGAAGTGCGCAAAGACGCCTTCCTGTTTGGCGAAGCACAAAGTAGAGTAATTATAAGCGTGGCTCCTGAGAAACAGGACGACTTTGTTGACTTTATGTTGGATGCTGGAGTTTCTTTCTCGGCACTAGGTCATGTTACCAAAGGCGAAATACGTATCGACGACGAATCCTTCGGATATATTAAAAACTATAAGGAAAAGTTTACAGCTCACCTTAAAAATTGGATGGAAGGAGAAGAGTAATGCTCTTAATTCCTTAATAGATTACATTCAAAAGGATTATATATTTTTAAAACTTTTTCCGGCATAAATATTTTGTGTTGGAAAAAGTTTTTTTCAATCTAAAAAACAATATATGACGGTTAAGCCTTATCTTACCTCGGACGAGGGGAAAAAGAAGCAGATAAAAAACATGTTCGATAATATTGCCCCTAAATATGATTTCCTCAATCACTTTTTGTCGCTGGGCATAGATAAAATATGGCGACGCAGAGCAATTGGACTATTAAAAGATTTGAAAAGCCCAAGAATATTAGACATTGCTACAGGCACGGGCGATTTGGCTATTGCTTCGCTCCGTCTTAAACCTCAAAGTGTGGTTGGTTTGGATCTATCACCCCAAATGCTAAAAGTGGGCGAGGAAAAGATCCAAAAGAAAAAACTGGATCACATCATCTCAATGGTAGAAGGCGATTCAGAAAATTTACCCTTTAACGATGGAGAGTTCGATGCGGCCATGGTTGCCTTTGGGGTGCGTAATTTTGAAAACCTGAATGCTGGCTTGTTGGAGATTAACCGAGTATTAAAGCCCGGAGGCAAATTTATGGTGTTGGAGTTTTCGAACCCTACGGTATTTCCCATTAAGCAGTTGTTCAAATTTTATTCTTCTACCATATTACCTTGGTGGGGCGGGCTACTCTCAAAAGACAAGGCGGCCTATACCTATCTGCCTGCCTCCGTTGCCGCATTCCCCGAAGGACAAGCCTTTGTGAATGAACTGGAGAAAGCCGGATTCACCAGCCTAAGAGTTTGGAAGCAAACCTTTGGAGTGGCAACCATATATTTTGCCCACAAATAAAAGAGATACAATAGGTGGAGATACAATAAAGAAGATGAAAATTAGTTATTGAAATAGTATAAACAGCACAAGCAAAACAATGTCTCACTATCAGTCCAAAATAAACGCCAAAATTGGCGCTGCCCGCCATTACTTAAGAAACAGGCTTGCCATACGTATCGGTTTTATCTTTTTAGGGATGCTTACCTGCTTTGGTATACAAGCACAAAAGGAAGGAAAACAAGTACCCAACCTCAAAGGCTTCGACGAAAAACCCATCCTCTTTGGTTTTTTAGTTGGTGTTAATACGTCCACCTTTAACATACTACATTCCAGAGCATCCACACCCGAAAACCAATACAACCCCCAATACGCTGAACTATTGACACTGCAACCGGGCATTAATCTGGGCATCGTGAGCAGCCTGAGGCTTCGCAAAAATTTGAACCTGAGGGTGCTTCCAGGAATATCTTTTGGACAGCGTGATTTGTCGTATATCGGTGCCGATTCAACTAGATCTGATGAAGATCTCAAAATTAAATCTACCTTCTTGGAAATGCCCATCATGCTAAAATATGGTGGCGACAGAAACCATAACTTTAAACCTTACATCGTGGCAGGTATTAACCCACGTTACGATTTAGCTAAGAAAAAGCAAGATGGACTCCTGTTAAATTCCTTCGACCTATATTATGAGCTTGGCTTTGGCTTCGATTCTTACCTTAATTATTTTAGATTATCTACCGAGTTTAAAATATCCATAGGCACGCGCGACATCCTCAACCACGAGGGCACTGGCGAATTACTGGATGTACCCTACACACAGGCTATTGATAAAATGACCTCCCGTATTTTTGTCCTGAATTTTATTTTCAGTAGGACGGGTAATTCAGTGATCAGTGGTCGGTATGTCATGGAACAAAACCCAGAACCGTAACTTGAAACCAGTCCTCAGTCGGCAGTACCTTAGCCGCGAAAAACGTCATTTTCAATAACCTAACTCAAATATGCAATTATTTGGTTTGTAGAGTTTTGCAATTTGAGTTAGATAAAAGTACAGGGTAGCCGTATAATGATTCTCCGAACCCGTAACTCGAAACCCATATTTTATTCCCTACCTTTGTACACATATTTACTTTAGATGAAAAAAGACATAGCACTACGGTTAACACCTAAAGAAGCTTCTAGCGAAGAATATTATAAGGCTATTGTAGCCAAACAAATGAAGGTACATCCCGATAAGATTACCGCCATACGTGTCCGTAAACGTTCCATCGATGCCCGCCAGCGCGAAGTTATAGTTCAGTTGCATATTGAAGCCTATGCTAATGCTCCAGCTCCAAAAAAAGAGTTCGTACAATTTGAATATCAAAATGTAGCCAATAAACCGGAAGTGGTTGTGGTTGGCGCCGGCCCTGGCGGTCTTTTTGCAGCACTGCGATTGATTGAATTGGGCTACAAACCCCTTGTATTAGAACGAGGCAAGGAGGTGAGCGAACGTAAAAAAGACATTGCTCTTATTAACAGGAATAACCCGGTTAATCCGGAATCGAATTATGCCTTTGGTGAAGGTGGCGCCGGCACTTTTTCCGATGGCAAATTATACACTCGAAGTACCAAAAGAGGCGATTTTAATAAAGTGCTCAACGTGTTCCATTTTCATGGTGCTCAGGAAGAAATACTTATAGAAGCTCATCCACACATTGGTACGGACAGGTTACCCGGCGTAATCAAAAAAATGAGGGAATCCATCATCACAGCTGGTGGCGAGGTAATATTTAATGCGACTGTTACTGATATTATCATAGACGATATGAGTGCCAAAGGTGTGGTCCTAAAGGACGGCACCCATATTACCGGAGAGGCAGTTATATTGGCTACCGGACATTCGGCGCGCGATATTTATAATATGCTACACAGCAAAGCCATTGAGCTCGAAGCCAAAACATGGGCCATGGGCGTTAGAGTGGAGCATCCGCAAGAGCTTATCGACCAAATACAATATCATACGCCCGATGGAAGGGGCGAGTATTTGCCTGCTGCCTCCTATAACTTTTCGTGCCAGGCGCAAGAACGCGGTGTATATTCCTTTTGCATGTGCCCCGGTGGTTTTATAGTACCTGCCATGACAGGCGAAAACGAAATGGTGGTCAACGGCATGTCGCCAGCCAAACGCAATTCGCCCTTTGCCAATTCGGGCATGGTGGTTGAAATAAGGCCACAAGATATCCCAGACGAGTTTAGAAAGCACGGTGTATTGGCCGGTTTGGCCTATCAAAAAGAAGTGGAACGCCTTTGTTATATTAACGGAGGCAACAATTTAATAGCGCCCGCACAGCGTCTCACTGATTTTGTGAATTCCCGATTATCATACGACTTGCCACCCACATCCTATGTTCCGGGCACACTTTCATCGCCCTTGCATATGGTACTTCCGCAAGCTATTAGCTCCAGATTACAGGAAGGATTTGTAGAATTTGGCAAATGGGCCAAAGGATTCTTAGATCCCGAAGCCATTGTACTGGGAACAGAATCGCGTACCTCATCGCCCGTGCGCATTCCCCGCCATCCCTTGACCTTACAGCACGTACAGATTAATGGATTATTTCCCTGCGGCGAAGGTGCTGGTTATGCAGGAGGTATTGCATCCTCTGCCATCGACGGCGAAAAATGTGCCGATGCTGTTGCTCGAATGTTGGAGTAATTTTTTATTAAATTGAGGCATCCCACAAAAGTTCGATTAAGCATTGTCAATTAGGCTATTTCCAAACGTGACTTTGTATCAAAATCAATTGTCATCTTCACGGTTGCTTTTAAAGCATTAAAAACTTTAATAATCGTAGATAGTCTAACGTCTTTGGCATTATTTTCAATTTTAGAAATTTGAGCTTTTTGAACC
>JAGXIP010000005.1 GCA_024635585.1 Saccharicrinis sp.
AGCAAGTATATAAAAGGAGATTTACACAAAACAAATGCACGTACTGCTGGAATGTGTAAACTGGTTGAAAACGCCTCACGTGATGTACAAATCGCATTTGCCAATGAACTTTCTTTAATTTGTGACAAGGCTGATATTAATGTATGGGAATTGATAAAGTTGGCCAATAAGCACCCACGTGTAAATATTTTACAACCCGGTTGTGGAGTAGGAGGCCACTGTATTGCGGTTGATCCTTATTTTATTGTGGCTGATTACCCTTTAGAATCTCAAATAATAGGAAAAGCACGTGAAATTAACAACTACAAATCTTTTTGGTGTGCTGAAAAAGTAAAGACTGCCAAATTAGAATTTCAATTAAAACATGGTCGCAAACCAATTGTAGCTTTAATGGGATTGGCGTTTAAACCAAATATTGATGATTTACGTGAGTCCCCAGCCAAATACATTGTACAAAAAATTATACAAGATGCTAACAATGAAGAATATTATATTGTGGAGCCTAATATAACAACACATCATATTTTTAAACTAACCGAATTCAATAAAGCTGTTGAAAAAGCTGATATTATAGTGTTTTTAGTAGGACATAAGGAGTTTAAAGATTTGAAAATTTCTGAAGATAAAGTGTTGTTGGATTTTTGCGGCGTAAATAAATAGTGGGAACAAACACCAATTTAATTGTATCGGAAATATCAAGATTGCTTAATATTAAAGCTTATCACGAAAGTATGTCGCGCGCCAAAAACCCTTATGGGGATGGCAAGGCGTGTGAGAGAATTGTTAATTTGAATTAAGATGGATAAGATTTCTTGGAAAACAGACCTGTATAGATATTATGGGAAAACAAATTTAAAAACTTTCTTGAAGGCATATTTTTATGATACCCGGTTTCAGATATATGTTTTGGATGAGAAAATCAGCAAACCTTAAAGGGACGAAAAATCCATTATATATATATAATAGACTGATGTTAAGACGCTGTACTTACAAGTATGGAATTGACATACCTTGTTCTACTAATATTGGAATGGGATTTTATATTGGTCATTTTTCTGGAATTATTGTTAGTTCAAGTACAATTATTGGAAATAATGTAAATATTTCCCAAGGTGTGACAATTGGAGCAGCAAGTAGAGGTCCTAGAAAAGGAGCTGCTATTATTGGAAATGAAGTATACATTGGACCAGGGGCTAAAATTATTGGAAAAATAAAGATTGGAAATAATGTTGCAATAGGAGCAAATGCTGTTGTTACTAAAGATATTCCAAATAATTCTGTTGTTGCAGGTATCCCTGCAAAGATTATTTCAGCAACTGGTACTGAAGGCTATATTTTAAATAAAGTATATGATTAATGTCATCATATAAAAATATTGTAAAGACTACAGGACTAATTGGCTTAGTGCAAGTATTTCAAATAATCTTTGGATTAATAAGAAATAAGGTACTTGCAGTTCTTGTTGGGGCAAAGGGTTTTGGAATATGGGGATTATATAATACATATGTTGAGATGGCATCGAGCTTATCTATCCTTGGGTTAGATCAGAGTGGGGTTAGACAAATAGCCAAATCAGACGATGAAAATTATATTGCGAAGTGTATTTATATATTTCGTAATACAGTATTAATAATCTCAGGAATATTTACTGTAATCTCAATATTGCTATCTAAGATAGTTAGTAAAGCAATATTTGATACTGATGAATATTATTGGGGGGTTATAATTGTTTCTTTTGCTATTCTTTTTAAAGGAATATATAGTTCACAAAGGGCTATACTTAATGGATTAAGAGATATTAGAGCGCTGGCTATTAGCCAGATTATAGGTGCAATAATTGGTTCTATAGCTGCAATTGTTGCTGTATATTTTTTAGGTGTTGAAGGTATTCCAATTTATATTTTAATAGTTGCAATTACAGCGAGTGCGACTACCTGGTGGTATGTACGTAAACTGAAAATTAAAAAGCTAATACCAAAATATTCGGAAGCTAAGCAAGAATTAAAAACTCTTTTTTCTTTAGGAATTGGTTTTAGTGTTGCTGGTATTGTTGCAGCTATAATGACATATTTTTCACGTTTATATCTAAGTGCCGAATTTAGTTTAGAGGCAGTAGGTGTTTATCAAGCAAGTTGGACAATTTCTAATCTTTATATTGGTACAATACTAACAGCTATGGGGGTTGATTTAATGCCTCGTATGATGAAGGTTGTTGATAGTAATAAAGCTTTAAATACACTTGTAAATGAACAAATGGAATTAGGCTTTCTAATTTCGGGGATAGGCGTTGTAGGAATATTAATATTTTCACCGTTGGTGTTACAAATATTTTTCTCCAAAGAATTTTTAGTAGGTACTTCAATTATTAGATGGCAGGTCCTTGGTGTTTGTTTAAGAGTTCTTGCTTTCCCATTCTCATATGCTATTATGGCAAGGGGGAAATCATTAGCATACATTATTATACAATCAATATTTTGGACTATTGAGTTTGGCTTTTTAATTCTTTTCTCTAAGTTATTTGGTTTTGATGGACTAGGCGTAAATTACCTTGTTGGTTATTGTTTTTATTTAGGAATGAGTTGGTTTGTGTGTAGGAAATTATTTCAATTTCACATTTCACCTTTACTAGCAAGAATAATACTAATAAACTTATTGTTTATTGGCTTAGCTTTTTCAATGACATTTTTATTGAGTTCTATTCTATCAATGGTATTTGGTAGTGTATTAATTGTTGTTTATGCCTATTGGATTGTTTATATGCTTAAATCTAAAATGGATATAGATGTTATAGTTATTGTTAAAAATAAACTAAAATAACTTTTGTATGAAGCCTTTGTTAGCATATAAAAAAGATTGTACGAGTTGCTTAGCTTATATTGATTCATGTTCGTAAGGTTATTTAATGACTAAAATAATAATTACAGATGTTGATAAATATACTGAAAAAACTTTTGACATGGCTGTTATGTAAATAGTTATCTGCAAGATTAGAAAATATAGAATAATGGGTATATCAGAAAAAATGAACGAATTAGAAAGAGCTTTAAAAAAAGCGAACATTACTTTTGAATTAAATGTATCGTTAAAAAATAAAACTTGGTTAAAACGAGGAGGAAAAACAAATTTTTGGATACAACCTAATTGTAAAATACAATTACAGTCAATTATAGTCTTTTTATACTCAAAAAGTATTCAATTTGAAATAATAGGTTATTCATCGAACTGTTATTTTACAGAAAATTATAATCCAATTGTAACAATATCCACAAAAAAAGTCACTGACTTTGAAATTGACCAAAATACAATTAAATGTGGATGTGGGTATAATCTTATGAAGCTTTCAAATTATTGTATCAATAATGGAATATCAGGATATGAAGGTTTTATTGGATTACCCGGAACTGTTGGGGGTGCTGCAATAAATAATGCAGGATCATACGGCTCAATTATGTCAGAAGTGGTAAAAAGTGTTGAACTTTTAAAACAAGATGGGACTATTATCTCTCTAACAAATAAAGAATTGGAATATGAACATAGAAGTTCTGTTTTAAAAAAGAACAATAACGGTATTATTCTTTCAGTTGAATTTGATGCATCTATGAAAGGAAATATTGATAAAATGAGAGAGAAGGCAGAAAAGAACAAAAAGCACAGAAAAACTATCAAGAAAATACATATTTAAATTTAGGAAGTATTTTTTCAGAACTGAAATGGGAATGGTGGAATATAAGATATTTGGGATATCGAATCTTCGCAAAAACAGTAAATAAATTACTTCCAAATGATCAAAGGCAAATATCTAATTATTTTTTATGTTTAATATATCTTAATCCTTCGATATATAAAAATATTTCTAGTAAAAACCTAAATTGTTTTGTTTGGAAAAACAAAGATTATTCAGATAATGACTTTTTTAATTATATAAATTTTTTTAAAAAAAACGCGAATAAAACTGTCATTGAGATTGAAATTAAGAAATAATTGAAGATTTATTTGTAATGAACCCCTAATTCTGAAAATGTTATAGCAATTATCTCATTAGGAGGTATACTTACTAACTTTAAACTTGCAGCATCCTAACGAGGTAAAGCAGAAATTATAACAATCATTAATTAAAAGTTATGAAAATAGATATACTTACATTTTCTAAGGAAAATAATTTTGGAGCAAATCTTCAATGTTATGCTTTGTCAAAGGTTTTAACAGATATGGGACATGTTGTTGAAATATTAGATTTACAGTTACCTAAACCAAAATATTCTTTCCCGGGCAATATAACACTAGCTATTGGTAATTATATCCATCAGAGTTTTAGAAAAGAATTCTTTCCAATGTTTTCAAAACAATATAATGCAGCTGATTATTCTAATAAGGAAGTATTTCATGCTGATTTATATATAGTCGGTAGTGACCAAGTTTGGAATGTTGATATTACCAAAAGAGGCTTAGCTAAAGCTTACTTTTTCGATTTTTTGCCAGAAGGTGTTAAACGGATTTCTTATGCTGCCAGTTTCGGTGTGCAAGCATGGAGTAAAACTCCATATGATGAAGTAATTAAAGACAGCTTAAAGAAATTCTCTTCAATAAGCGTTAGAGAATTATCAGGTGTAAATATTTGTAATGATACTTTTGATGTAAAAGCCGAAACAGTTTTAGATCCTACTCTGCTGCTAGAGAATTATGATGAGATAACAGGGATAGGAGATAGTAAAAATAATGGTGAGCTAATCTGTTACAAGTTTGTAAATAGCGAAAAGTTCTTTAATGTTTGTAGGCATATTGCAAATGAATTAAATCTGAAGCCAGTTTTATTAAATCAAAATAGACCAAGAAATGGATTTATATTTAGACCATTTGTAACAATGAAAACTTGGTTGGATTCTCTTAAGAATTCATCATTTGTAATAACAGATTCTTTTCATTGTATGGTATTTGCAATACTATTTAATAGACAATTTATTGCATTGCCAAGTCATCCAGGCAGAGTAGAGCGATTGGTCAGTCTTTTATCGAAATTAGGTTTAAAGAATAGATTATATATGAATATTGAGGATATCTATTCTAATGATGAGTGGAAATCAACGATAGAGTATAAGGATGTTTTCAGTAAGTTGAATAAAGAGAGAGCTGATTCTGTTTCATTCCTTAAAAATGCAATAAACAAATAAGAATGGATGTTGCTTTATTCATATTTGGTTTAATTCAGCTCTTTAGAGGAAAGTATGATTGGGTTCTTGCTATAATTATTCTGTTATCATCTTCATATTTACAACTAAATACTGAAGCTGCAGGTAATGTAATGTTTCCTTTTAAGCATAATGTGAATGACACTGGTTTGTTATTGTATTTAATGTTTTTTGCTCACATTACTATGTCGAAGGGAATAGTATTTCAACATAGGCTAACTAATTACGTTTTGCTGTTCTATGTTTTTATTATTCTAAGTGGAATTGTTGATGTTTATTTTAATGTACCAATTGTTGATGTTATTAAATTTTCAAGGCATTGGATATATTTAACTTTAATATGGATTTTACCTCATATTAGGTTCGTCCATATATTTAAAGCCTTAAAGATTATTCTTTATATCACTTTAGGGATGTGTTTGGTTTTGTTTTTTCAGAGAATAATGGGCTTAGATTTAATAGGACGTCAGTTTAGTTTTGAGGTAGATGGAGCTCGTATAGATAGAGGGGTAAAACCTCCAATATATGTAATCCCCTTTATATTATTATTATTGTCGAATATTTTTAAATACAAAGCATTAAAAAAATGGATTTTTGTATTCATACTTTTTCTTCCGATAATTCTAAGTATGAAAATGACATATTTCATAACCGTTCTTGGTGGTTATATTATTTTTCTTTTTTTATCTGGTAAATTATCAATAAAGAATTTCCTACCCTATTTTCTTACGGGTACTATAGTATTAATCTTGTTTTTCTCATTGAATAAAACGTTCACCTACAGACTACTTAATGTTATAAATCAGACTGAAAATATTAAAACAGCTGAAGTTAAAGGTAATTTTTCATTTCGTATTCTACATACTTTAGAACGAACAGAATATATTTTACAAAATCCATTATCGTCATTTAGAGGAATAGGTTTTATTTCTGAGTCTAATTTTAATAAAAATGTATTTGAAATAGGATTGCCAAATGATGATGGAGAAGTAACACAATTAGATACTGCTGATATAGCATGGTCTTTATTGATATTAAGGTTTGGTCTGTTGGGACTAACTATTTTCCTTTTATTATATTTTAAACTAATTAAGGAGTTAAATAGGCATCACACTACCATTTGTATGGTGATGTCAGCTTATATGTTAGCTTCTTTTTTCTTTGGGTCACTAGGAAATTCAGTGATTGTTAGTAGCTATTTTTATATAATACCCCTTTTATTTACAAAGATTAGAAAGATGAAATATGCAATACAAAGTAATACATATTATTTGGGCTCTTAACTCTGGTGGTGCAGAGAATATGCTTGTTGACATTGTTAATGAACAGTGCAAAACAGAGAATGTGGGATTGATAATTATTAATAATTTATATGATTTATCAATTTTTAAGAGAATAGATAAAAGAGTGAAGGTTTGGATGATTAAGCGTAAGCCTTCTGGTATAAATCCTTTACCAATTCTTAAGTTAAATTTATTTTTATTGAAATTGGATTATTTTTGTTTGCATTGCCATAATAATGAACTTATAAAACTAATTAAACTTAATAAAAAACCTGTTTATCTTACACTACATTGTAATGGTATTAATTCTAATGTACTTAGTAAATATTCTATTTTATTCGCTATTTCTGATGCGGTAAGAAAAGATGTTTTAACTAGATCAGCCATTGATTCAATCGTTATATATAATGGCATTAAAACTAGTGAGTTAAAAGAGATGCCTAATGTTAATGATAATGAAATTAGAATAATTCAAGTTAGTCGATTAGAACATTATGAAAAAGGACAACATATACTACTAAAAGCTTTACACATTCTTAAACAAAAAAATAAGCTAGGTAATATAAAATGTCATTTTATAGGCGAAGGTTCTTCTTATGATTACTTATGTGAACTTGTTAAAGAATATAAATTAGAAGATAGTGTGTTATTCTTAGGGCTAAAGAATAGAGAATATGTTTATGATAACCTTTGCAACTACAATTTACTTGTGCAGCCTTCCATTAATGAAGGGTTTGGCCTTACAGTTGCTGAAGGAATGGCTGCTAAAGTACCAGTGTTAATTTCTGAAAATGAAGGACCGCTTGAAATTATTGAAAATGGAAAGTATGGTTTTTCTTTTAAGAAGGAGAATGCTGAAGATTGCGCTGTGAAAATTGAGGAGATTATAAGTATGAAAGATTCAGAGATTTCATACTTAAAAGAAAAGGCTTTTATTAGAGTTAAAGAAACTTTTGATATAAGAGAAACAGCAAATAAATATTTACTAAACTATTAGATTCTATAATATAAACATATTGCAGTAGAATATTTACAAAATGAAACAACTTTTATTGATAGGACCTTATTGTGAAATTGGAGGTGTGAGTATCCATGTTAGACGGCTAGAAAAATTATTGCATGATGATTTTTCTATTAAAATTATAGATGAATCTAAATTAAGATTTAACGATGGTAAAACATACAATTTAAGGAAAGGAAATTTATTTAAATATTTTAAATTAATTTTCAATTCTGATATAATACATATACATACATCTATTAATTGGTTAAGGTTAATTCATATATTATTGTGTAAACTTTTATTAAAAAAAGTTATTTTAACAATACATTCCCTTACACACGTTAAAACAAGAAAAGAGTTGTTCTTCCTTAAAATAGCGGTAATCATTTCCAATAAAGTAATATGTGTTAATAATCAAATTAAGATTAAGCTTAAGGAACTTGATATGGTTGTAATGCATGCTTTTTTACCTCCTATTTTGAGTTATGAAAATGATTTACCTCAAGAATTAATCTACAATTTAAAATTAAATAAAAAGAACAGAATTGTTGTTAGTAATGCATATAGGTTAGTTCTACATAATGAACAGGACTTGTATGGTTTTGATCTATTAATAGATGTAGCTAGAAAAATTAAAACTAATGCGGATAATATTAAAATAATTTTAGTTGTGAGTTCTGTTGAGAATTGTAAAGAACTTTTATTCCGTTACATTTCTTTAATAAATAAAGAAAATTTAGAGGATTTTATTACAATCATACCTTATTCTATTTCATTTGTTAAGTTAATCCAAAAAAGTGATTTGGTTGTACGAGCAACTAACACAGATGGCGACGCGTTAACGATTAGAGAATCACTTTTTTTTAACAAACCTGTTGTTGCTTCTGACGTAATTGAGAGGCCCAAAGGAACAGTTTTGTTTAAAAATAGAGATAGTATGGATTTGTATTTAAAAATAAAAGAAAATATTGATAACTCTAATGATGTTTCAGAGAGGTTTGAAATAGATTATAAGGAATTTTATAGGGATTTATATATTATTTAAATATGAAATTACTTACACCGTAATCAAATTTTGGACTATTTGTTTATGGTTGTGCATATATACATAGTGTTAAACACATTTTTTTAACAAAATATTAAAACAATATTATATTATGAAGCAGTTAATACAGAATTTCAAGACTGGAGATCTATATGTGGATGAGTTAGCCTTGCCAGCAATTTCGAATGGGATGGTATTGGTCGAGAATAAATTCTCATTAATTAGTGCAGGAACCGAAAGAGGAACAGTTAGTGTTGCACAGGCATCATTAATAGGTAAGGCGAGGCAACGTCCTGATTTGGTTAAGCAAGTTATTCAGAATTACAAAAAAGAGGGCTTACAAGCAACTATCGAAAAGGTAACAACAAAGCTTGCTTCCTTAAAAGCTCTTGGCTATAGTACTGCTGGTGTAGTTACTGCATCGATGGATACCAATAACAGATTTAAGGCAGGCGATAGAGTTGCTTGTGCCGGTCAGGATTTTGCATCTCATGCCGAGATGGTTTCTATACCCCAGAATTTAGTAGCCAAGATTCCTGATAATGTCAGTTTTGAGGAGGCCTCTTATACCACTGTTGGTTCAATTGCTTTACAGGGTGTTCGCCAAGCCAATCCTACATTAGGTGAGAATATTTGTGTTATCGGTTTAGGTTTGTTAGGTCAAATCACTTGCCAATTGCTTAAGGCAAATGGCTGTAATGTTTTTGGTATTGATGTCTCGGCTTCGATGGTTAAATTGGCTAATGAAACTCACGTGGCTGAGGCTCTTACTCGTGGTGATTCTAATTTAATGTCTGCTGTTGATCATTTCACAAATGGTTACGGTTTCGACAAAATTATTATAACAGCTGCAGGTGCAACCAATGACCCTATTGAATTGTCTGCCGAAATATCAAAGAAAAAAGGTGTGGTTGTTATGGTGGGTGCTGTAGGCATGAATATTCCAAGAGACCCCCATTTTTACAGAAAAGAGATTGAGTTAAGAATGTCTTGTTCTTATGGTCCTGGTAGATATGACGTGAACTATGAAGACGCAGGTCAGGATTACCCTTTTGCTTATGTACGTTGGACAGAGCAGAGGAATATGGAGGCTTTCCTTAATTTATTATCTAAAGGCGTATTAAATTTAAAGACATTAACCACACATGTTTTCGATATTGAAGAAGCTGAAAAGGCTTATGATTTAGTTCTTGGAAAAGTGAAAGAACCGTATATCGGCATTCTACTTAAATATCCAGAAAATAATAATAAAGCTAAGACTTTAGTAGAGCTTACTAGCAATCCTATTAAGGCTATTAACTCAGGTTTTATTGGTGCAGGTAGTTTTGCTCAATCTTATCTTATCCCTTCTGCTAAAACTTTAGGTTCATTAGATACTGTTGTGACACGTACGGGTATTAACTCTAAAAATGTAGCTTCAAAATTTGGCTTTAATAATTCATCCACTTCAGCTGTTGATATCTTAAAAAACAAAGCGATTAATTGTTTGTTTATTGCTACCCAACACGATACTCATTGTGAATTTGCCATTGAGGCATTAAAAAATAATAAGAGTGTTTTTGTTGAAAAGCCTCTTGCTATGAATTATCAGGAATTGATTGATGTTGTTGGCGTTTATCAGGCATCTAATAATGCAAAGTTAATGGTGGGTTATAACAGAAGATTTGCTGATACTTCTGTTAAGGCTAAAAAGGAGTTTGAGAATATTGGAGAACCCTTAGTGATGAATTTTCGTGTAAATGCTGGTTTTATACCTAAAGAGCACTGGACACAAACACAAGCTGGTGGTGGTCGTATCGTTGGAGAAATTTGTCACTTTGTAGATCTCATGCAATATTTTACTGATGCAAAACCCGTAAGAGTGTATGCTGATTGTATTGATACCAATTCAGATAAAACAAAGAATGATGATAATATAAGTATTACGATAAAATTCTCTGATGGTTCTGTTGGTAATCTTATTTATACGGCTAACGGTGATAAGTCTATGCCCAAAGAGAGATTCGAGATATTTGGAGGGAGTAAAGTATTTGTGATTGAAGATTTCCGTCAGGGGACTTTATATGCAAATAATAAAATGACTAAGATAAAGAATGTAGGTAAAGGACATAAGCAAGAAGTGATGGCTTTTGTTGAATCTGTTAAATCAGGCGATAAAGCACCTATTTCTTTTGAATCTTTGGTTTTAACGAGTCTCACGACATTAAAGATTCAAGACAGTTTATCTACAGGATTACCGCAGGATATTGATATTGAATCACTTTTAGCTTAGATATAAAAATGATGCAGTCAACAATACACAATAGCTTTTCTTCCTTACATACTTATGTGAGGAAGAATAACTATAAAGGCTATGACCCTTATGATGGCTTAAACTCAAAGCTTTTCGAGGTATTGCCCTTTATCTCGAAGAACCGGTTGTGTCGTTTGGCTTGGATACAGTTGTTTAAGCGTTTGCCTTTTAATTTGAGACCTCTTGTTGGGATTCAAAAGGCTTATAACCCTAAAGGTTTGGGTCTTTTCCTGGATGGCTATTGCAACTTATACCATCAGGATGCTGAGAGCTTAAAGCAATTGGGTTTAGCGCATGAGGCCATTAAAAAAGAAATCATCTTTTTATCCAATAAAATAGTCGAACTCATTACCCCAAATTGGTCGGGAGCTTGTTGGGGTTATAATTTCGATTGGCAGGCCAGGGCATTTTTTCAGCCAAAGGGCACGCCCACTGTTGTGGCATCTACCTTTATAGCTTATGCCTTAATGGATGCCTACGATATTTTGCAGGATAATAAACTGCTTGACGTAGCTGTTTCGGTTAAAGACTTTGTGCTAAAAGACCTGAACAGAACCTACGATAATAAGGGGAACTTTGCTTTTTCTTATTCGCCCCTTGATAAAACACAGGTGTTTAACGCCTCATTATTGGGTAGCCGTTTATTGGCTCGTGTCTATTCATACACAGGCGACAAAGAGTTGCTAGTAGAAGCTAAAAAATCAGTGCAATTTTGTGTCGATCATCAACGTGAAGATGGTTCTTGGGGCTATGGCACTTTGCCATTTCACCAATGGGTTGATAATTTTCATACAGGCTATAACCTTGAATGCATCTCAGAGTATCAGAAATACAGTGGAGATACTTCATATGGTGCTTATATCGAAAAAGGCTTTAAATATTATATATACACCTTTTTTACAGAGGAGGGCATAGCCAAGTATTATAACAATTCTGTATTCCCAATTGATATACATGCCCCTGCGCAATTAATCGTAACTCTGAGTAAACTAGGGAGGCTGGAAGAACATAAAGTATTAGCCGACAAAGTTCTGAATTGGACCATCAGCCATATGCAAGATAAAAAGGGCTATTTCTATTTCCAAAAGAAGAAATATTTCACCTCTAAAACACCTTATGTCCGTTGGGCACAGGCCTGGATGTTTCTTGGATTATCTCATTATTTGCATGATTTTTCAAATAAGATTTAATAGTATAGACAAAACAAAAGTCACTTATAATTTAAGACGTTCACATAATGAAAATTGATTTTTTAAATATACCTGTAGATAATTTTACAATGGCTGAGACGATTAATCAAGTTGATGAAGCCATTCAAAGAAACAAACGGATAAATCATGTTGTTATCAATGCTGGTAAAGTAGTCTCAATGCAAACAGATAAAGAACTTTTTGAGAGTGTAGTTTCTTGCGATATTGTTAACGCAGATGGTCAGAGTATTGTATGGGCGGCACGATTTCTTGGAAAATATTTACCTGAAAGGGTTGCTGGTGCAGATTTAATGCAAAATCTTGTTCAATTGGCATCCGAGAAAGGATACAAGTGTTTCTTTTTGGGTGCAAAGCAAGAAATTGTAGAAAAAGTAGTGAGTATTTATACTGAAAAATATGGACCTCAAATTATTGCAGGTTATCGTAATGGTTATTTTAAAAGAGAAGAGGAATCTGAGGTTGCAAATCAGATTTCAGCCAGTGGTGCACATATGCTATTTGTTGCAATAACTTCACCTCGTAAAGAAAATTTTATGTATTCATATCGCGACACATTATCTAAAGTAAATTTTACTATGGGTGTAGGGGGGACATTTGATGTTATTGCGGGTTTTACTAAAAGAGCTCCAGTTTGGATGCAGAATAAAGGACTAGAATGGTTGTATCGCTTAATCCAAGAACCAAGAAGAATGTGGCGTCGTTATTTAATAGGAAATACCAAGTTTTGTTGGTATGTGGCCGTTGAAAAATACAATATGTTATTTAAAAGATAAAAATCTAAAATTACTTTATTCAAATGCCAAAAGGTAACTCTAAATACTTCCCCATACTTTCCATTATTATAGATGTAGTATTGTTGTTTAACGCTTTTATGACTGCGAATTATATTGTATTTCATGGTAAATTTCCCCATCCACTATTTTATTATCAATTGTTTGTTGGGTGGGTGCTTATTTGGATTGTTGTTGCTGTACATTTAAAATTATATGATTTGCCACGTATTTTATACCTTGATAAAATTATATTAAAAAACATCTACGCCATCACCATTTTTGTTTTTGTAAGCTCTGCCTTGATTTTTCTTATCATAAATTATAAGTTTTCAAGGTTGTTTTTTGGATTGGCTATCACATTGTTTTCAATCATGCTTTTTCTTTGGAATTTAATGTTGGTACTACTCTTTAAAGTTTACAGAAAACGAGGTCATAATTTTAGAACCATTGCCATTGTAGGTTTTAATGATCAGGTAGCGAAGTATATAAATGAGGTCCTGTTAATTCCAGAAAATGGGTATGTCATAAGCGGCATTTTTGGAACAAATAAACCTCCTAAAGAATGGCGTGAATTTTATAAGGGATCCGAAGAAGAATTGGTACTTTTTTTAGAAAATACCAAAATTGATGAGTTATTAATTTCATTGCCCGGGGAACAATCAGTTTTAATGAATTATTGCATAAGTTATGCTGACAATCATTTAATTCGTGTCACCATCATACCGAATTTTTCAGGTTATTTATATCAAAAATTCAGCATAGACTATGTACTCAATATTCCCATATTGCAACTTCGTGAAGAACCTTTAGAAAGTATTTCCAACCGGATCATGAAACGTGTTTTTGATATTATTTTTGCAGCTTTAGTCATCATATTTATTGCCAGTTGGCTATTTCCATTATTGGCC
>JAGXIP010000023.1 GCA_024635585.1 Saccharicrinis sp.
AACATCAGCACCCAGTTCAATCATTTTTTTGCCATACGCTGTATGGATCGACTGAATTTTATCAAGCAGTGGGCTTATGTATTCAGCTTCCATCATCATGTCCATAAGAAATTTTTCCAGGCCGGTAAGATACCAGGCCGTTTCGAACAAAGTGGTTTCCAGATCGGCAATAATACCGTGTGTCTTACCATATTTGTCGATCGTTTTTTGCGCGGCTTCCCAGCGCCCCAGAGCAAAAGGATCCGGGAAATTGAATTCCTCAATATCTTTTGCAGTCTCTACATGAGCCAGCGGAAATTCATAAAACTCATTGTACTGACCGGTATTTTTGAATACCATTCCCCATTCGTTTTTAATCAGGTCATTTCCTAAATTAACTGTTGGATTATTAGACGGGGCGCAAACTGTTATCCCCACTGCATCGGCACCCAGCTTAACCATTAGATCCATGTGTGATGCACGAGTGGAGAGCATCGAGTCTAAAGGCTCTTCATAGTGCTCGTTCAACTTTTTGCATAATTGTTGTGCTACCTGGGGGGTTACTGAAACATATAAAGGAGGCCTGTCCGGGATTGCCCGGTTAATCGTTTTTTGAAATCGTTCTCTTGAGTTCATCCTGGTGTTTTATAATGTTAATGATGATTTTAGATACGTCTTGAAAATTTATCCCGTAATAAATTCATCAGGTACAAATTAATATCCCATTGATTTGCAACCGGTGAATTGTCACCAATATTCGTCCACATGTAAGGAGGTGGGCCAAACTCCGGCGTAATGGTAAAGAGCTTTTGTCCCCTTGATTTTTGGCAAAGAAGAATCTGCTCCCACTGATGTAAAAAAAACTTTACTTGGGGTCTCCAATATTCAGTTCTCGGGTCAGAAATTTGCGGTCCCTCCGTAAATCCAACTCGTGCGTGGATATGCTCTGCCCTTTTGATTGCCTCCGAAAGTTCTTCTTCAAAATTTTCGAGGTAGCTTTCAGTGACGCATACCCAATGGGAAAAGTCTGCAGTTATTTTCATTTTTGGCCGGAGTCTGAACAATTCCCTTGCATTCATGGGACCAAAACCAATTCGGCCCCGATGGGTTTCATGTACAACCCGGATATTGTTTTTGACAGAGAAGCTCTCTGCAACATCGATAACCCGAAGTTGTTGTTCCAAGGTGAAAAAATCCCTTCCGGAGTGCGAATTGATCAAAATGGGACGACTTTCCAATGACAGATCTAAATAGTACTCGAATGATTTGCAGAATTCATCGATATTATTTCCATTTGCCTTGTGTTGATGGCTTACCATTTGTAAGCCATACTCATCCAGCAAACGTATAAATTTTTTGCGTTCGTTCTGATCTTCAGGAAGCCAGGTATCTACACCGTCATAACCTGCTTCTTTTACTTTTATAAAAAATGCTTCAATCTCTAAATGTTCATGCCCCCATTGCGGGCATAATATTTTTAAGTCCATTTGTTTTCATTTAAAATTCGTCGAATGCAATTTGCTCTTTAAACACCCCGAGTCCCACAAGCATTTTCGTGCAGGCTTTTATCATTATGGGTGGACCGCACAAGTAGAACTCAATGGACTTGAGATTAGGGTGATCTGTAAGATAGTTTTCAAAAACGACTTCGTGAATGAAACCTTCGTGCCCAGTCCAACGATCTTCTTTAAGTGGATTAGATAGAGCAAGCTGAAAATCAAAATTGTCGTACTCATCTGCAAGTCTTATAAAATAGTCATCATAGAAAATCTCCTGCCTGGAGCGTGCGCCATACCAGTAACTGACTTTACGTTTGGTGGATTCATTTTCAAAAAGATGGGCAATATGCGCACGGATAGGAGCCATGCCGGCACCACCCCCGATATAGACCATTTCCTTTTGAGTTGGCTTGATATGGAAATCGCCAAAAGGTCCGATGGCGGAAACGATATCACCTGGTTTCAAATTGAAAATATAACTCGATCCAATCCCCGGAGGACAATCCTGCCCGGGTGGCGGAGTGGCAATCCGGACATTGAACTTGAGATCCCGGTCTGTTTTCGCGTTACAGGCAAGCGAATAATTATTGTGACGCCCCGATTTTGGGTTAGTGCTCGACAAGTGGAACATCCCCTGGCCTTCCCATATCGATGCATACGGTTCCGGGATGGAAAATTCACTAAAACGAATTTGCCGGTATTCTGGAATTTTAATCTGCAAATAGTCCCCCGGGATAAACTCGATCTTCTCCCGGCCATCCATCGGCTGAAGTACAAGCTCCTTGATAAAGGTTGATACGTTTTGGTTACTAACAACACGTAACTGGTAGCTTTTTTCAGAACGTGCTCCTGCACCCCCCGGGTTTTTAATATTTATCCAGAGTCTCCCGGCACGTTCTTCGACAGGATAAGTGGCAAGACCGCGGCAAATGGGTGCACGTGCCGGTGAACCATCCGGGAGATTGAACCGTCCATTGTGCTTTGCACATTCAATAATTTTTCCTTTAACAAGACCTTCATTCAAATGGGTGTTGCCATGTGTGCAAATGCCATCGGTGGCATAAAATTCTCCTTCGTCATCACGATAAAGTGCAAATGTTTTCTTTGCGTGATCGAAGCGGATAACATCTTCTTTTCCTAAGTCATCAGAAGCACAAGCCTTTATCCATCCATCAGAATCACGAACAGCATCAGACCGAAGAATGGTATCACCAGTAGTTTCTTTAGGCTCTGGAAGTTTACGCTTGACATGATACGTCGGATTTTTGACCTGCTTAAGCAATGTGGGTAAAATTTCGCGCCAGGCCGAATAAATTGAAGGATACACAGGTGGGCAGTCATCTTTCACTAGTTCGTGAAGCTTCGGGAGGGCGTGATAAGGAACGAGAGGAAACATATGGTGTTCTATGTGGTAGTTCATGTTCCAGTAAATAAACCGGCTGATAGGATTCATATATACTGTGCGACAATTCAGGCGATGATCCAGGACGTTTTCTGCCAGGCCGGCATGTTGCGTAGTATTGTGCACGATCATCAACCATGTGCCGAAAAATTGAGGAAGAATAAACAGAAATATAGGTATCCATGATTGTAAAACGATCGCCGAAACAATAATTAAAAAATAAATGGCAAGACAAAGACGAGCGTTTCTGTAAATCTTTATGAATTCAGTCTCCGGAATAAAGGTCCTTTCAGCGTCAGTTACCTTACCTAATGCATGACGAACCAAGCCTAGATAATAAGTTCTATATCCTGCGAAGTTAACAAGTGAAAGCACTAAGCCTTTGATGTCAGGTGGGCGTGGTAGTTGTATTTCGGGATCGCGTCCGACAATTATCGTGTCGCTGTGGTGGCGCGTGTGGCTCCAGCGCCAGATCACTGATTCGCGCATGACCATAAAGGAGGCTACTTCATAAACTACATTATTCATCCAGTCGGTTCGAAAAGCAGTTCCATGACCACATTCATGCCATCTGGAGTCGGAACTGGTACCATAAAAAACGGCATAAATCAAATACGGAACAACTGCCCACCAGGTGCCCCAAAGCAGAATAGTTGCAACAGCCGTACTTCCAAGAATAGAAATAAGTAGTAGTGTATCACGAATGGCAGGACCATTTTTTCGGGTCAATAACTGGCGCATGGTATCCCGAGGTACCGGGCTCTGATACCAGTCCGCCTCGGCAAGGCCAAGCTCAATAGCTCGTTTCGAGTTTTCACCCGTCAAAGAGTAGTCCAGTATATCGGGAGGACGCATTAATGTGGATACTGAGATGTCTCTTTCCATCGTCTTGTTTCCTGTTTGATATTTTGAATTCATGATCTTCGTTCTTATAAGAATCTTCTCTCCCGGATGAAAACACAAGAACAACATCCTCAGAGATTCTTTCTACATTTGCAAGGTGACACCACATAATCAATTTATATTTGCCATCTTTTAAATCATGAAATAAGACTAATTATCAATGACTAACAATGCACGATCTGATATAAAGACACCACAATCTGACAACACAATAAATCCTGACTTTAAAAAATACATTCCCATATCTGAGACAGACAAGAGCTGGGGATTTGTAGTTCATGATGTCGGATCCGTTGTAATTCCCGCAAAAACCGAATATCCGCCCAAAGGACATCCAGGCACCCACCGCTTCTCATGGGAAGAAGGGCGTACTCTCCAGGAATATCATTTTGTATTGATTACAGAAGGAAATGGAATCTTTGAAAGCCGGTCAGCAGGAGTGATAAATTTATCTGCCGGTGATGCAGTCATTCTGTTCCCCAACGAATGGCATCGGTACAGACCAATTCAAGAAATTGGTTGGACGGAGCGCTGGGTAGGCTTTTCAGGGATAATTGCTGAAAATATAATGAAAGATATCTTTTTTAGCACAGATCAGCCTGTTGTTAAAAATTGTGCAAATATTATCATAAAGAGCCTTTTTAAATCTTTGTTTCAACTTATCTCTGAGGAACCCTTTGGCTACCAAAGAACAGCTTCTGGCATCTGTCTTCAATTAGCTGCTGAGATTTGTAATATACAAAAAGGCTCAGCAGCAAGTACCCAGGTTAATTCTATCATATCAAAAGCCAAATATCTTATGCATCAAAAAATTGATGACAATATTGATTTTCATCAATTTTGCAACAATTACATGATAAGCTATTCCAAATTCAGATCAGATTTCAGGCACCAAACGGGGTTTGCCCCTCTCCAGTATTTTATGCTTATGAAGATCGAGAAGGCTAAAGACTTATTGACCAATACCAACATGAAAACAAAAGAAATTGCATTTAGCCTTGGGTTCAAATCAGATCATTATTTTTCAAGACTATTCAAGGCAAAAACTGGCTTATCACCTCAAGTATTCAGAACTGAAGGACGAACTAGTTTTTAGTATTACAAGCGGAATCTTATTTCATTTCTTACGGCATGACATTTAATTGTGCAAGGTCTAATCCGGCAAATATGATCTGCTGGTATCGGATTACGACTAAGATCTCAAACTGAATTCCTGAGGGCCGGCTATTAACAAATCACCAACGAACACTTGGTATTCGTCTTGAAGCTAATCAAAAGCTTGTCCGCTTTGCCTCCGGATGTACAAATGATCGATGATTCCTTTTCCCTGCCGGGTGACCAGAAATTCAACAAGTTCTGCTATTTCATCAGGTTGAATTAATTCACTGGTGTCTATATCGGGACGCATCTTCTGCACCATTTCGGTATTCACACCGCCAGGCGAAATCAGGTGTACTTTAATTCCATCTTCCTGAACCTCTTTAGCCAATACCTTTGTAAATCCGGCTAGAGCATGTTTCGATGATGCATAAGCTGCCTGCCCTGCATAACCTTTAAATCCGACTACTGAACTGATATTGATGATGACTGGATTTTTACTTTTTCTCAAAAATGGAACGGCAGCCTTGCATAAAAAGAAAGGAGCTCGAGCATTTATATGAAACAGTCTATTCCATATATCGATATCCGTATCCATAATTTTTGAGGAGTGCGCCAATCCTGCATTGTTTATCAATATATCAATTTGTCCAAAATGGGCTATGGCCTCCTCTACGATCAAATCGGGAGTTTCTTCTTTTTCAAGGTCAAGTGAAAGAATTTTACAACGTCCTCCCATTTTTTCAATCTCTGACTTTATTTTTGCCAAATGTTCTTTATTCCGGCCCACTAAAACCAAACTGTAGCTCAATGCTGCAAGTTTCAAAGCGATGGCCTTACCAATTCCTTTTGAAGCTCCTGTAATAATTGCTGATTTCATAATAACAGTTTTAATTGTAATCTACAAATATTCCAACTTCAGCCGATTTTAGTATCCTGTATTGTCATGAAGGAGGTAAGCATTTGCTTACCTCCTTCAAATTGTACTTGAGATCTAAGAATCAAAAAATCGATACTCCTATTTCCTGTCTGGATGCTTCCCCCACTCGTATCTTTTAGTGGCATCAGAAGCAGTATTTGGTATCGGCATTTGCGCTTCAGTCTCTTGTTGCCATTTTTTTAATGCCCTTTTCATTTCGTCCAATTTTTCGGGATAGCTAAATTTCAGGTCGGTCATTTCATTTACATCGTATTTTAGGTTGTAGAGTTCGAACTCGCCCGACACCAGGTTTTCCACAATCTTCCAATCTCCTTTGCGAACTGCAGACATGGGTTGCTCGTGATGATAAACCGGATAATGATTAAATACCTCACGCTCCGGGTCGAATTTATTTTTGGTTAAAGCCGGAAGCATGGAAAATCCATCAAGCACCTGATTTTTTGGTTTGTCCCATTTAGCTAATTCCAGGAAAGTAGGATAAAAATCAACACAGGAAACGATCGCCTCGGACTTTGATGCCGGCTTCACTTTTCCTGTCCAGCGTACGATTAGTGGCACACGAACACCTCCTTCGTACAAGGTTCCTTTTCCTGCCCGTAAAGGTGCATTTGAAGTAGCAATGTATTGCAAAGGATGGTCTTCAGGATACACATCCACACTTTCACCGCCTAATAAAGGAATATTATCGAAACGATTGTCTACACCACCATTATCCGAAAAGAAAATAAATATCGTATTATCTGTTAGCCCGGCCTTTTCAATGGCATTCGAGATATCACCAACACTTTTATCCACATGTTCAATCATAGCGGCATATACAGCATTGCAGGCATAATCAGGGTCTTTCTCTTTTGCCAGGTACTTATTAATTAAATCCCGGTCGGCATCTAACTGAACATGCACATCGTAATGAGATATGAATAAAAAGAAAGGTTCTTTTTTGTTTTCTTTTATGAACTCGAGCCCCATGTCCGTAAGCACTTCACTCAATCTTTTTTTCTCAGGCGCAATATATTCGGGCAAAAACTTCGGATTATAGAATCCACCACCAGCATACATATGTGCTTTGTTATAACCACGGGAATTAGGCAAATGTTCTGTGTCATCACCCAGGTGCCATTTACCAAAGTAGCCTGTTTTATATCCAGCTGCCTGCATGGCATCTCCAATTGTAAAAATATCATCCGGCAGATGCTGTTCCTGATGAACAGGGACAGTTACTGCTTCGTAAGGACGCCAGTGCCCAGGAATAAAATCGAAAATACCGACTCTCGCCGGATACTGGCCGGATTGAATACTGGCCCTGGTAGGAGAACAAACCGGAGCAGCATAGGCACTTGAAAACACCATTCCCTGTTTTGCCAGTTTATCAATGTTAGGCGCTTCATTATACTTGTTCCCATACACTGGCAAATCGCGTCCGCCCAGGTCGTCAGCCATTATAAGAACTATATTCGGGCGTTTTTGTGCCAAAGAGGAAACTGAGAGAATAAGAAAGACAATTAGTGCCGGTACTCTGAATTTATTTCGTTTCATGTTGACGATTTTATTTAAACGATGTAATCTACATTAACGCCTAGGAATCGAAAGCGGTAAATCCAACCATGCCAGTCCAACATGGCGTTTCATGTGGCTAATGCTATTGCCGCCAGGCGCATCATAAAAAAAGAGCCAGGCCGATTCCGGCTTCGGATGTAAAATTCCGGAGCCTTTTTTTAGCAAATTACCTTTGCCTGAATATTTAGTAAAAATGCCAGCTTCTCAATTCTATCTGCTATATGGCCCACTCCAATTGCACAATGATGAGCCGGTCCATTCCTCGACCACTGGTTCATAAATTCTTTTACTCCAATTGAAAAACGATATCGGCTGTTGGTATTACCAATCTGCAAAGTTGGTCCTTCCACTGATTCGCCTTCGGCCACTAAAAGAAAAACGCCATCGCTTCCTTCAACAACCGACAGCAGGGTTACCGGACCATTCTTTACATTCATTTGAATTGAAAGTCCCCTCCCTGGCTTGCCGTGGTATATTGGTAGAGGAACAAGTTTTACCTGCTCCTCGGCAATAGCAAAATGAGCAGGCCCATCATGTCCAAGCATTACCACATCATCTTTAAAATCCATCAAGTAAAACTCGGAAAAAGAACCTCCAGCGCCAAATTCAGCCATAATTTTCATGGCTTGTGCATTTTTCACTTCGCACTCCCCTGCGATGGGAATATTTTTTCCTGTAAGCAAGGTATTTCCGGCAATAACAGACGTAACTATATTTTCATACTCATTCCCGGCTTCGCCTTCATAATAATAAGCCATTGAACCGAGCTTGCGATTTTCGACCAATTTATCGAGGGCAACCGAAGTTCGTGCGGCACGTTCAATTTCCGAGCGTTCACATTCGGGCGTCACATTAAAGGTGGTATAAAACTCCTCAATTTTTGCCTCAACTTCAGTTTCACTTGCCTGATCTCGATACTTTTTCAGCTCACACATTTCGAGCAATTCAATGTGGGTGCCAAATACCGCCGATTGTTTGGTAATATCGGTATAAACATCAAGCATTCCGCCGTAATAATGCCCTAAAATTCCAAGTCGGTTGTTCCGCATCGTAGCAGCCACACGAGCCGCTTCGGTCCAGGCTTCTATTTCACTCCAGACTTCTTCATCCTGCAAATATCCGGTAACAAAATCGTATTGAATTCCCGAACGATTGAATACCGAAGCAATCTCAGGAACTGAACACGCCTGGCAATGTTCCAACCAAATGCCGGTCATTTTACCACGGTCACCCAAATTATTAAAAGCTTCGTAGTCTAGTTCCGCCACTGGTTGTAGATTTAATATTACAACCGGAACTTTAAGCTTTTGTGCCACAGGAAGAACTGTTGACGATAAGGCATAAGTTGAAACATAAAGAAATACGATTTCAACGTCTTCTTTTTTCAGGAATTCTGCTGCTTCACGTGCTTTTACAGGATTATCAACCATTCCGGCATCGGCTACTTCAACGCCATATCCTTCCAACCTTTGTTTAATTTCAGCTTGATACCCTTTCAAGTTATTCAATAATCCGTCGAACTGTGTCCAGTATGTATCCAGGCCTATTCCAAACAATCCTACTTTAATCATGATTTTAGTCTTTAATGTATTTTACTATCACATTAGCAATTTATTGATTTCGGTAAACTTCTCTCCAGTTTTTTTTAAATGCTCCATCAAATCATTTACCATTGTATTTTGTTGAACTTTAAATTCTTCAGTACCGTAAAAATTATTCCATTCCAGTGGATCTTTATCCAGTTCATAAAACTCACCACCGATAATATCACTTTTATCGTATACATTGGCATTATCCTTTCTGTTCATCCTCAAAATCAACTTGTATTGCCCTGTGCGCCACATAAAGGCAGCCTCATTTTTCCTTTCATGTAAAGCACAAAAATTTCCTGAGCGACTTTCACTGCTTAAAAGATTAAGACCCGGAAGTGTTTCAGGAACATCTATTCCAGCCGAATGAAGAAGAGTTGGATAAATATCTATCAGTTCAGCAGGTCTTTTGTCTGTTTTTCCTGCAAATTCTTTTGGTAATGCAGAACCTGCGAGTATTAACGGAACTCTTACACTTGATTCGTAAAGACAATATTTATTAAAGCGATAATAGCGTTCTCCCAACATTTCTCCATGGTCTGAAACGTAAACAATCAATGCATTATCAAGCAAGCCTTTTTCTTTCAATTGCTTTAACGTTTTTCCAAACATATCATCAATCCATGTACAGTTGGCATAATAGCGCATGGTCATTTGTTTCCATTGATCTTCTGTCGCATTTTTCCAAAATTCAGTATAGGGCTGGTTTCCTTGTCTTCCTGTATTTACTCCTTTTGCATGAGGCGAAAGGTCACTATCCCAATCGGGCTGAGTAGCGGGTGTTATATTTTTATCTTTATAAAGCTCCTCGAAACCTTGTGGAACATTATGCCCTGCATGAGGTTTCAGGAACGAGAGGTATAAAAATAAAGGACGATCGTCCTTTCGCTTATCGATGTATTCGAGGCATCGATTAAACACCCAGCCATCCCGATGGTGCTCCTCTTTTACCGAGCTGGTTTCACCAAGGTATCCCAGGTTTCCTTCCTCTCCATCACCGTATGGTAAAGTCTCGGTATCATATTCTTTTTTGGCTTCCGGGTCCATATCAATCATCATTTTTGCTCCTTTTTCCCGAACCTCCCCAATATACCGTGTCTCAAACCCTCGGGTTGAACACTCAACGGCCCAATGGGTTTTTCCAAATCCAGCAGTTTCATACCCAGCATCTTTAAAGGCTTCAGCAAGTGGTTTGTTCGGCAATTGTTCATCCGGCAAGCCGGGCTCATTTCTTAGTATACCAATTTGATTGGGATATAAGCCTAACATCATTGAGTAACGACTTGCTATGCACATGGGAGCCTGGCAAACTGTCTGAGTAAAATGTACACCTTCTTTGGTCAATTTGTCTAAATTTGGTGTAATAACTTCTTTGTTCACTACTCCTAAGGCATCCCAACGATGCTGGTCGTCCATCAGAAAAATAATGTTGGGGCTTTTCTGGTTTTCCTTTTCAGCTTTTGTTGAGCAGAAATTTACAAGGATTATTAGTCCCAAAAAGATGATTGCTGTTTTATAATATATCATCATTTCAAAAATTTGATATTTACCTAAGTGCCTCTATTTCCTGTCGCATATATCTTAATTCATCGTAAAACCAGTTGTATTCTTCTCCTTCATCAAAAAGCTCGTAATCAATCCCATTGTCTCGCCAACCTACCTGCGTAGCATAAAATACGTAGAGCCACCATTTGCCTTCACGTTTACATACCAATGTTTGGGGTATTTGATTGGCGTCAATTCCTGGATCGGGTGGAATGGTGTATAGTTTTTCCCATTTAATTCCATCATTTGATTTTGCTACCATTATTTGCCTGCTTTGCCACTTACTCGGTTCTTTGCCTTCAGGTGCTGAGGCTTCGTAACCTGAACCATCGGAAAAACTATAGTAAACCGAATCGAAACAGACCATTTCCGGATTGGGCCAGTTGGAAAGCAGTGGTTCATTCAAATCATTTACAAACTCGAATTTATCATTTATAAAATCACCCTTATTTTCTGCTAGACTCACCAACATACCGGGAACCTCCGCATTAATGTAATCAAAGTACAGATCCCACTTACTATGTTTCTCATTCCAAAGTAAACAGGGACGATGAAAATCTCCAATTCTTTTCGGAGATGGTTTTGGGGGAAATACCTCATCTTCTATTGCCATCAGTAAGGGCTTATCTGTTTTTTTCCAATGGATACCATCAGTAGAAGTTGCCCCCATCACACAACACACAATTGACCACGGATACCCTTCCGTTTCAGGAAAAACATTGGAAGTAGCACTGTATGCCATGTAATATACCCCGTCCTTCAGAACTACTGAAGGATCACCGCAATGGTAACTGTCGTAATACTTGTTTTTAATATCCGGATCGCCATGAATAACGGGTTGCCATTTTTCGTTTTGCTCATCCGCATCCCAGGTTCCGTCTTTGCAATACACTTCCCAGTTGTCCAAATCCTTCGACCGTGCAACATATATGGCATCGCAACCAGTGAAACCTGGATTGCACAAAGCTTCAATCCAGCCAAAAAACCACATCATGTATGGATATTCATTATCGTTAGTTTCGACAACGCAAGGCTGGTAAGCATGCATAAAACCTTTTAAAACGGGTTTGTTAGTTCTTTCCCATTTTTCCAGCGGAAAATCTATTACTTCATTGGTTTTCCCTTTTTGTTTTCTTACACACATCTGGAACATAACTGTAAGACCAATACATAGGAGTAAAAATATTTTTATTCTCATGATATTTTATTTATTTATCAGCACTTACGGAAATTATCAGAATCGCATCCAGTTAATTTAATGACGTGCAATCCAAGAATAAAGCTTCAACATTTATCACTTTGTCAGCATTTCTTAGTTTTCCCTTGCCAGATTCTCCCAAAAAACGAATGTATTTTTTGCATAATCTCAGCCTAAGTTAATCCAACCCTTCACATATATAGCCATCGGTGTTTTCGGTATAAGCTGCCGGAATCGCCAACTCTTTACTAAAATGCTCACACAACTGTTTGCTCATTTCAAATTGTACAGGAACCCAATCCGGCTTCCCTTCAATTTTGCCAAAGGCTCTTAACACGCTTTCTCTTGAATTCCTGTATAATGATTTTTGTTTTTTATTTCTGTGTGATTATCGTAACCGGTCCCAACAATCCGGAACTCTGCAAGGGAGAATCTTTTGTATAATGTTTCCAAGTCGTAAAAGTATATCGTTTGCTGGGTCTCTCTTCATCTTTAAGTACCCATTCCGGCCATTGACCATCAACGATACCATCGTCTTCGTAGGCTTCATCACCTATTAGTCGGTTTCCCCATAGATTAACCACCTCTATTTCAAGTTGATTATTTTTCTCCTTTACCACATCAGTGATCTCTACTTCAAGCGGAGTTGTCCATACTACTCCAAGGTCTTTCCCATTTAGGTTTACCCGTGCCATATTGTTAACCTTACCAAGATTGAGGAATAGCTTATCTCCCTTACCGACCTGCGCGCAATCAAAAGTTTTGTAGTAAGTTGCTTTGCCCGAATAGTATTTAATTCCTTCTTCAGGTCTGTCAATCCAATCTTCCAATGTATCAAAAGTCACTCTTTC
>JAGXIP010000024.1 GCA_024635585.1 Saccharicrinis sp.
GCATAACGTATCATAGAATTGTTATGACTTGTTGCCCTTTTGTTACCTTTAGCATAAGCACCCGGGTAGCGTGTATATTTTGCAATATATGGTTGATTCGCGGCATGCTCGTGACCACTGATGTCAAATTGGGTAAAATCCACTGTTACACCACCAATTGTAGCTTCTGTTTGGAAACTAACGCGTGTTCTGTAATCTTGTGGATCGAATGATTGGTACACAGCCATTGTAGGAACAGCAACAGACCATCCTTGGTCATTATCGTCGCCTCGAATACCCGTCATCGGTGCTGTTTGATCATATGCATTATCTTCCGCTTCAACATTGTTATAATCTAAGGCAAATATAGGCTCTAAAGAAGCATCAATTTTATCGGCATTAAATAAGGTTTGAAAATCCGGGTCTAATGCTAACTCATACGTACCCGCATTATCAATCACCTCTTTCGCTTTGTCAAAAGCCATTTTCCAATATGCACTCCCTGAATCATCTCCTGCCATGGTTAAATACACCAAAGCCAAATATGACTTGGCTGCTGCTTTAGATGGTATTGCTCTGGAAGCTACAGTATTTGGTAACCATTCCTCTGCATATTTCAAATCTGCAATAATCTTTTCATACACTTCGGAAGCCGGTGTTTTTTCAATAGACGAAGCTGCCTCTACATCTTTGACCGGTGCATCTAAATAAGGAATATCACCAAATAGTCTTACTAAATGGAAATAGTAAAACGCCCTAGCAAAATAGGCTTGTGCCGTAATAGGATTTTTAATTTCATCCTCTACGGCTACTTCATTAGCACCCGCAATGGCATTATTAGCACCCGCAATTCCTTGATAAATTCTTCTCCAAGGATCGTACACCATTTCATTATTACCCGAAATATTATGCATGTTCATCTCTACCCTAGCTGTTTGGGTAGACTGAAGGTTCACCATGTCAGAGCGTAACATTAAGGCTATAGAAAGTTTTCTTCCCCAAATCTCTTCATTAATTGCGTGCGTCAAAGAGCCGTTAACTGCTGTTTGTATATCTGCTGTACTTGAAAAGAAACCATCTGGCGATAACAAGCCTACAGGCTCTTCTACTAAATCAGAGCATCCCATCAATGATAATCCGACCATCAATAAGAATAAATATTTTTTTATTTTCATTTTATATACTTTTTAAATATTTGTTAAAATGTTAAATTAAGACTAAAGCTTATGGATTTTACAGTTGGGTAATTTCCAAAATCAAACCCACGAACTGTATTGCCCGATGTGTCATTATCGCCACTGGCACCATAATAGTTCACTTCAGGATCTAAACCGGAGTAATCTGTAATCGTCAGCAAGTTTTGCGCACTCATCGATAACCTTACTCTTTCTGCGCCTATTTTTCCGGCCAAATTTGTAGGTAAGTTATAGCCCAATGCTACATTCTTCAGTCTAACATAACTGCCATCCTCTACAAAGCGAGAAGAAATTTCCCTAAAACTATTATTCCCAACACGAGGAGCGTTTGTATTGGTGTTCGTAGATGTCCAAGCATTTTTATAATAATCCTGAGTTGTATTCGCATCACCATTAAACAACTGTACATTGGTCAGGTTAAAAATATCTCCACCCTGAGAACCTTGGAAAAAGATACTTAAGTCAAAGTTTTTGTACGTAAAGTTATTCGTAATTCCCCAAGTGAAATCGGGGTTAGGGTTACCTATCGTTGTTCTATCCCCATCAGTAATGGCGCCATCATAATTACCATCTTCGTCTGCATGATCATAAAACAATGGATCGCCTGCCACTCCACCTGATAAAGTAGCTGTACCTCGTGGCAGTGTACCTCCTTGATATACGCCTGCATACTCATAGCCCCAAAAAAGACCAACTTCTTCTCCTTCTCTTAAAACATAAGTCCTATCGTGACTAAAATAATTTGGAGCACCATTACCAAACCAATCGGCACCTTCCACCAAAGCTACAACGGAGTTTTTATTCTTGGAGAAGATAAGATCTGTAGTCCATAAAAAGTTCTCCTTATTTATATTTCTTGTATTTAAAGAAATTTCTATTCCTTTATTATTAATCTCTCCAACATTTGTTAATATTTCATCGTTGAGGAAACCTAAATAATCAGGCATTCCCCTGTCCACTATAATTAAATCTTTGGTATCGATATTATAATAATCAATTCCCAAATTAATTTTACCTTGTAATAAACCTATGTCGATACCAATATTTGTTTGGTACGACGATTCCCATTTAAGATTTGGGTTAGCAGGTTGATTTGGAGTAACGGCCGGCACTGTTGCCCCAACACTAGAGGCATAAATAGTGGATAAGCTGGCCAAAGATTGGTACGGGGCAATTGATGGGTTACCAGTAACTCCATAACTTGCCCTAAGTTTTAAATTCGAAATGGCTTCGACACCTTTTAAAAAGTTTTCATTGGATACTTTCCATCCTAAAGCACCGGAAGGGAAAATGGCATACTTATGATTTTCGGCAAAGTTTGATGCGCCATCTCTTCTTACTGTAGCAGTTAATAAATACTTGTCATTCCAATCGTAATTAACCCTTCCGAATTGAGATTGAATTTCTGTTTCTCTCAAATATACTTCACCGGAAGTAGGCTGAATTAAACTGGTAGCAGTATATAAACCGTAATAAGAAAAAGCATCTGAAATGGTACCGGTACCTTCGTTAAAAAATCCTTTATCACTTGTTTTTTGGTACGAATACCCCGCTAATAAAGTTAAATCCCCTTTTGCTATTTCTTTGTTGTACGTCAAGTAATTTTCACTCAAGATACTCTTGGTTTTATCTTCCGTTATTATGGCTCTACCTTGCGTATTTCCTCCTGCCGTAACTTGTAGTGATCGAGGCATATAAATTCCCCTAAATTCATTTTCGGTACTTAAACCAAAAGTTGTTTTAAAAGTCAGACCTTTTAAAATTTCATAATTGGCATAAAAGTTTGCTCTGAAATTTTCTATTTCCGTATCATCATCTCGTGCTGTAGCAACGCCATACGGGTTATCTACTTCATCGCCAATTTTATCATTTGTTGTAAAGCTACCATCGCTATTGTATATCCCTTTATCCGGCGCAAATCGCATGGCCAAAGAAACAACGTCGTCGCCACCTACCGTAACCGAACCGTCCGATTGAGTTGGTATCCCATTCTTTTGACTTAGGCCTCCGGTTAAATTAAGGCCCACTTTTAAATTGTCGGTTATTTGGGCATCTAAGTTTGATAAAAAAGATACTCTTTCGTAACCGGAATTAACCAAAATACCATCTTGGTTAAAATATGTTCCTGAGGCATAATAGTTTACTTTTTTAGAGCCTCCTGACATAGACAACTGGTAATTTTGAGTACTACCTGTTTTGTAAATCATATCTTGCCAATCGGTGTTGTGATCTCCCTGGATATATGGAGCTGTATTTCCCTGATTAACCCTTATCCGATTTTGATAATCTGCAAAATCATCTGCATTTAATAAATCTAATTCATTTGAGGTGCTTTGAACTGAATAGGTAGCATTAAAGTCAACATTTAGTTTGCCGCTTTTACCTTTTTTAGTAGTTACCAAAATAACACCGTTTGCTCCTTGTGAACCATATATTGCGGTGGCTGATGCATCTTTCAAAATCTGCATAGATTCAATGTCGCCTGCCTGTGGCATATTAGCGCCTACAAAACCATCTACCACGATAAGTGGGGCGCTACTTGCATTAATGGAGGTATTTCCTCTAATAGTAATGCTAATGGGTGCACCGGGCTCACCACCATTATTCGATTGAATTTCTACACCGGCGGCACGTCCTTGTACCGCTTGCATGGCATCTAATACTGGGAATGCAGTTAGCTCACTCGCCTTAACCGAAGATACAGAGCCAGTTACATCACTTTTTTTACGAGCTCCATAACCTACAACCACTACTTCGTCTAATCCGGCAATGTCTGGTCTCAGACTCACGTTTAATTCAGTATCACCTGCATATTCTATTTCCTGACTCAGATAACCAATGAAGGAAACAGCCAGTGTCCCTTCTTCACTTTGCGCCGTAAAGGTAAAATTTCCATTAAAATCGGAAATTGTTCCATTCTTTGTTCCTTTTTCAAGAACTGTAGCCCCTATTAATGCTTCACCTGTTTGTTCATCAACAATATGCCCGGTTACTTGAACCTGAGCTACAACACCAGTTGCAAAAGCCAGCATTAATAAAAATACGTTAAAGACTTTTTTCATTTTTTTCAATTTAAGAATTTAAATAATTTAATTTTAATTGTATTTACAGAGCGGCTTCATGCTTAACTATAGCATTATCTTTGATTAATACTAAGCATTTACCGTAAGTTCGTTAAAGGTTGACTAATGCATTACTTGGGACTCAATATATTTTATCCTGTTGACCAATATGCGACGTTTGCTTTTTTACCTATTGAGATTATTTACTTTATTTATATGTAGTTTTGCTAAACTCCAATACCTCCTGAAGATGCTGGCTCATGTATTTACGAGCCTGATCTCCGTCCTTATCGATGATGGCCTGTAATATCGCATGGTGTTCGTTTATGCGTTTTGATTGTACCTCCGTGCCGCACACATTTTCATGAATGTAAATTTTCATGATTTCGGGCAGGATAATTAAAAGCATGGTTTTTATTACCGCATTATGACCCGCCTCAGCAATGCGGAGGTGAAAAATAAAGTCTTCATTTTCAGCTGGTAAATTTTTTCCAACACACTCTTGGTATTTATCTAAGGCTCCTCGGATGGCCTTAATATCGCTATCTGTTCTTCGGAGGGCGGCCTGCTGCACCGAAAACTTCTCCATCATTCCCTTTGTTTCTACCAGTGCGTAAAAATCTGGTTTTTCTATCTTCATGATATTAGAAAGCAGGCCTTCCATAACCGCGATGTCCATTCCGTTTACCACAACTCCACTTTGCGGTAGGCTGTTTAGGATTCCAACGAACTCGAGTTTTTTTATTGCATCGCGGATATAGGATCTACTTACCCCTAACTTGTCGGATAGCTTTCTCTCCGAAGGCAGCTTATCGCCCGGCTTTAAAAATCCTGACACAATCAAGCCTCTAATTTGTGCGATAATTTTATCGACAGGTGTTTCGAGCTCTATAGCCTTAAAGTTTTCTAATAATTCCATCTTTATACCCAATTTCGTATTTCGACAAGCTGTTTAATTTGGTTAACCAAAACTAATTGTAGTCATTTTGTGCTCTTTATACAATGCCAAAAACTTATTAGTTAAAATATTTACACATTAACCAAGCTGTTCTATCTTGCTATTTTTGGCTTATATTTAGCTTATAAGTCATTGATAATATGATTAAATTTAGCGCCACCCTTTGTAAAATTGATTAATCAATAAAATTTTTAAAATAAACCAATTGATGTCCCAATTGATTGGTGTACCAATTTACGGATGATTTTTTAATTAACAAATTTTAAGAGGTTTTTTTTGACCGAGGATTATGAAATATTGCGCTCTTAGGTGTTTAGCTACTTAAGCTAAAGTGGTATGCAGGCTTCTGGTAGCGCTTAAGTTTCATTAATATTCAATGAGAAAAATAAAAAAAATATAATTTTACGATGGGTGGATAAGGAGAGCTGAATAAAAAAATAAGCATTTATATCTGATTGAAATTTGTTTTAATGCTCTGATGCTTGCTTGCGGTAGGTAAGTAGCTTTCCGCATTTGACACTTTTCTGCAGTTACATAATAGCTTTAGCAACGTGCTTGTGAGTGAGGGTATCTGATAGATTGTTGCGCATTGGTCGTCTATTGGTAAGCCTTAGCTCCAAATGTTGTTACAACATTTGGAGCTAAGGCTGCACTTAAACAGATATACTGGATGAAGAATTATCCTTAAATATGGAGATTTAATGTGATACAATAACTTTTTTAACTTGGCTAGATGCATCATTATCAATAATCACTATCATATATATGCCGTTCGGAAGAGATGAGACATCCAGCTCTACCTTAGAGGATTTGGCTTTTTTTTCTATTACTTTTGTGGCGTTAGTACTAAATAGTTGAATAGACCTAATTGATGTTTTTAGGTTGCTTATGGTGATTATATCCTTGGCAGGATTTGGGTGCAGCTTTATTTGATCAGATGCATCATTTTTCTTTACAGAAACTGAAACAGGATTACCATAAAACTCTATTTCCTGAATGGTGTTCCAATCACTGGACGCTTGCCCGTACCCAATTATTTTAACGTATTTAGTATTGGCTGTTTCTGCTGGTAAAACATAAGCTTTAAAAGATGCATCGGTATTGCTAACCAGGTTTCCTTCACCGGGAAATGCATTTACGAAGTCTTCGGTATTTGTTCCTGTCGTAGATACCCATATCTCTAGCTCATAAGTTTTGCCATTGGTGGTTGCAATATCTATTAATTTCAGGTCGAATGTTCCTCCCAAATCAAATACAAGACCATCCATATTTCCTTTGCCATTACCTGCCCATTGGGTATTGAAATCTTTATCTAAAGTGTGTTCTTTAATGTTTTTTTTTGTATCTGTCACTTCTTCATGAAAAGCATATACAGCTGTAACTTTATCATTTACAGATCCGTCATTAATTAAATTCAAACCTTGGCGTGGGTCAGCGGCAGCCTGGGTAATATTTAAGGTACGCATTAATGCACCGCCTGTGATAGTAATAACCCCAGTGCGTTCGTTAAACGAAGTATTTTCAATGGTCATAACTTCAAACGTTCCATTGTTGTTTCCGGAATTGGATAGGATAGAAATCCATGAATCATCATTGGAAACACTCCAATTCACGTTGGATGTTACGGTTACGGTTTGTATGCCACCGGAGGAAGCGAAGGGGCTTATTGAAGAGAGGTATAGGCTTTCGGAATCATCGTCTATCTCATAAGCTTCTGGCCCCACTGTAATTGGTGTCATGGGAGCATACCTAACGGATTCCAAACTGTAATGATCCGCTCCTGGGTTGTTAGTTGCAGGCCTTAACTGACCGTCTATGTCTATGCTGATGCCCTCTACTGCGTTGCTATATAAGGGCGATGATTCGCTTGTTCGCCATATTCCCGCATCTTCATCAAAAGTTAGGTGCGGGTTTTGGTTTGTTGCCATATCCGTGTTAAATATGGTAGAGGAAGCACCTAATATAGTTTGAGCATCGCCGGTAGGATAAAATAAATTATTTGCCCATGTAATGTTGGCGCCTTGGTCGTTATTATCTATGATTTCAACCAATCCGTTTTCAGATCCGGTTATTAGATTGTTGGCTATTGTTATCTCGCTTAAAGCTTTTTTATATTTGTCATTATTGTCGAAACCAATTTCGATACCATGGCTGTTATTAACTAATGTGTTGTAGGCAATGGTTATTCTTTCGGCTCTAAAATGAGAACTGTAATTGGTGCTCTGACCATCAATTACATCACCTTGTGTGAGTGTGATAGGGGCATCCCATTTAGTGCCGTTCAAACCCTCCATATAATTGTTGATTATTACGTGATCGGTGCCATATATTCTTATCCCACCTGTGTAAAGTATTGTGCCATCTGATAAGGTTTCAGTTTCTTTATTGCCTCCCAAAAAGTAATTCCCTTCAACCCGATTTCTATTTCCATGACGAAGGGATAGCGTACCGTAACTTCTTAGGAATGTGTTATGACGTATAACATTGTCGCACGATTTAACGGATACTATTTCCGGGTCGCCATCACAATCTTCAAACAAGTTATATTCCACTGTTGTATAGCCGCTGGACATAGACATATTGCTCCAGCCAATTCGTATTGATTCTTGTTCATTTTCAGCTCGTGGACTATTGTTTTTGAAATAGTTGTGGTCAATTCGGTCGTTTTGAGATTGTATAATCTCATTTGTACCGTCAATAGTAATGTAGTGCCCAGGTAAGGTTTTGTTTTTAAATATATTATGATCTATTCTGTTATCATGACTTAAATATTGATAGGGTTCAGTGGTGTCATCATAAACACCGCCAATGTAAACCCATTTTGAAGATCCTGTTTGAGCCAATTCAAACACATTCCTTGTTAGTCTTATATTATTGCATCCTTCTAATTTAACCATAGTACTGGTCCCTGTGCAATTAAACGTAAGCCCTTCTAGGATAAAATGAGCTGCTTTATTAAAAGTAATTCTTGAACTCCCGGTAAGCGTTACACCTCCAATGGTTTCAGCTCTAATGATAATAGGGTTATCAGCAGTTCCCAATCCTTTTACGGTGGAACTAAAGTCGGGATAGCTACCATTGAGAATAATAAAAACAGATCCTGGTTCAGCTGTGCTTGTGAGTGTTGACAACTGACTTCCGGATGTAATATATGTTTGAGAAACCATTGTAAACGAGCAAACGAGTATAAACAGTATAGACAGAAATGTGAATAACATACGTTTTACATTCACTGTGCTTTTTAAATCTGATAAAATAGTGTTTTTCATTGCTAAGAGTATTGCGTTAGAAACTGAAGTAATTTTTAAAAAAATAATTGGTGTGCCAATTCGTGTGGGTCAAATATAAATATTTTAAATAATTCTTGTCATTTTTAACAGTATTTTTTTCATACTCAGATTGCTATTTGTAGTTGTTATGGCAATAGGCTCATTAATAGTTTATAATTAAGGGTGCTAAGTTGTTTGCCGGATGGATGAATAGGCTATTTAATGTTGCTCGTGTTTTGTCCAGTATGTAGTTGCTATAGCATTTTTTTGCATTTGCGAACACTTCATTTAAAACGAAATATTGCAGTTGTTGTACGTGTCTGTTGTAGAGATGATTACGTATTTTCAACATGTGCTTTTTTAATTTACAGCTTCTTTTTCGTTAAAAACATTTAAAAAAAATTGGATAATTATAAATAAACAGATACTTTTGGTCAACCAATATTTGGTCGGACAGATGGTTCGTAATGCCCCTTATTATAGAAATATGGAAGTGTAAGTGATAAAAATCTTAAATATTAAAATCAAAATGCAATGAAAAGAAAATTTGTATTATCATTATTATTATGTGCAGGGTTGTTCACTCAAGTATTTGCGCAGGCAGTTACAGGTGCGGTAACAGACGGTACTGACGGATCGCCCATTTTTGGGGTAAACGTAGTGGAAAAAGGAACTACAAACGGAGTTATTACCGATTTTGAAGGTAAATACTCATTAATACCCCAAGGCGAAAACGCCACACTGGTATTTTCATTTATAGGATATGCATCGCAAGAAATCGTTGTGGGAACGCAATCGGTCATAAGTGTTGTTTTGCGGAGTGACATGGCAGATCTTGATGAGGTTGTGGTAGTAGGTTACGGTACGATGAAAAAATCGCATTTGACAGGTGCCATTGCCAAATTAGAAACAGAAGGACTTGAAGACATACCAGGTGGTAGGGCTGATCAGTTATTGCAGGGACGTGTAGCTGGGGTGCAAATTCAAAATACTACTTCGCAGGTAGGCGAGTCTCCCAATATTACAGTTAGAGGTAACGGTTCGATCAGTGCAAACGGACAACCACTTGTAATTGTTGATGGTTTTCCTATCTCTGACGGTCTTAGCATGGTTGATGTTGCTGACATTGAATCGATGGAGGTGTTAAAGGATGCTGCTTCTGCAGCCATTTACGGATCGAGAGCTGCTAACGGGGTAATCATTATTACAACAAAGAGTGGTAAAGAAGATAAGCCAAAATATAATGTACGTGCATCGTATGGAGTAAAGGACTTTTATGAGTTGCACCCCATGATGACTCAGAACGAATTCATTGATATGAAGGTGAATGAGGCCAATCTTTCTGGAACAACCCTAGGTGATATGTATTTCGCAATGTCTGTATTAGAAACTGGTGATACTAACTGGCAGGAAGAAGCTTTAAGACTGGCAGGTGTGTTTAATGCACAATTTAATGTATCGGGTGGAAAGAAAGGCATGAATTATTACATTTCCTCGTCATACTTGGGCGACGAAGGTATCATGCTTCAGAATAAATATGATAAGCTGAGTGTGCGCTCTAAGATTGAGGCTGAATTATCGCCAATTGCTAAAATTGGTATTACTATGTCTCCGAGCTATACAAAAAGAGCTAAACCTACGAATCCATTTACAGATTTTGTACGTACGCCAAGGTATTTGCCAGTTTATCATAACGAACAGACAGCTAGCATATCAGGGCAACCAATAGGTAGTTATTCTCAAGGTTATCATTATACCAATAAAACATATACTGGTATCGACCCACAAACAGGTCTTGAAAGGACAGTAGTAGGAGCTTCACCGTACAGCACTTCCCTGTCTCTTATACACATCT
>JAGXIP010000025.1 GCA_024635585.1 Saccharicrinis sp.
ACGGTTGAGCAGATGACATTTACCACGCAAGACACCCAGGGGCCAGCTTACCTGGCCACCTATCCCAGCGTCAGCGAAATTACGGGCACAGGCGTCAAGCTCAACGTTGCCATCAACGACAACGGACAATTTTACTGGGTAATTTTGCCGATTGGAGACACCGCGCCAACAGCAGCACAAGTTAAAGGCGGACTAGACGCCGACGACAGCCCTGCCCCATTTAGCGGTAACCCTGCCTTAACCGCAAATGTTACAACGCAAGCCCCTGTAACCGGCTTAGCATACGGCACGGCATACACAGCCTATATTGTTTCTACCGACGATAATAACAATGATATAGAAACAAGCATACCCACCGATCTAGATTTTACCACCTTGGCAGCACCTCCATCCATTGTAAGTTATCTGCCTACCGATGATGCTACGGACGTTCTTGTTAGTCAAAGCCTACAAATAACCTTTAACGAAAATATTCAGATTGTTTCGGGCTCTACAGCAAGGGTATATATTATGCGCAGTATCGATGATTCTGAATTTGTATCCTATGGTGTGAGTAACCCCAATAAAACTATTTCAGGTTCTACACTTACACTAAACCATGCTACTCCTTTCGAGCAAAACACGGAATATTACGTAACCATAGGTGATGGATTTTTGGAATCTGTGGCCTCCGGTGTTGATTTTGGTGGTATCTCATCTACCACCCAATGGACTTTTACCACGGAAGTATTAGCTCCACAATGGATTGCCACTTTCCCCAATATTACCCCACCCACAAAAACAGATGTGGTAGTTAACGGTGAGGTAGATAAAGATGGAACCTATTATCTGGTATTAACTCAAAGCGCCATAGCCCCTTCAGCCGCCCAAATTAAATTGGGAAATAATGAAAATGACTTGCCGGCATTGCTAACTGCCACAGATGCAGCTACGGCCAATACCACTTTCAGCCCGTCTTTAGATATTACCAGCCTAAGTTCGGAAACAGCATATTGGGTTCATTTGGTAACCGAAACCACGGTGGATAAATTTTCTACTGTCCAATCCCTTGCCTTTACCACGCAAGACACACAAGTACCCACCTACAACGCCACCTATCCGAGCGTCAGTGCTATAACAGGAACAGGTGCCACGCTCAACGTTTCCATCAACGACAACGGACAGTTTTTCTGGGTAGTTTTACCCGTAGCGGACACCGCACCAACAGCAACACAAGTTAAAGGCGGACAAGACGCCAGCGGCAGCGCTGCCTCAATTTTCGGCAACACTGCCTTAACCGCCAACATTGCAGGGCAAGCCACTGCAACTGGCTTAGCATACGGCACCGCATACACAGCCTATATTGTTTCTACCGACGATAATAACAATGATATAGAAACAAGCACTGCCACATCCATACCTTTTACCACACCTGGACCTCCACCGACCGTAACAAGCTTCTTGCCTTTACAAAATGCCACAGATGTGCCTATTGGCCAGAACTTGCAAATTACTTTTAACGAGAATATTCAGTTTGTTGCAGGTTCTGTAGCAATGCTAAGCATACGAAGAGTAAGCGACAATGGTTTGTTTGCATCCTATGACATTACTAGTGAAAATGTAACTATTACAGACGATGTACTTACGGTAACTCCTAGTAGTCCTTTAGTTGAAAACAGGTCTTACTATATAACTATGGAGGATAGGTTTGTAGAATCAGCAGCTACAAGCGGAGTGTTTACAGGTTTTTCCGGATCCTCTTTTTGGACTTTTACTACCGAAACCCTGCCAGCACAATGGGTATCGGGCTTCCCAACGATAGGAATCCCCACTAAAACATCTGTAGTGGTAAATGGCCGCGTAAGCAAAAGTGGCAATTATTATATGGTTGTTACCCAAAGTGCAAGCGCCCCTACAGCAGCCCAAGTAAAATTGGGACAGGACGAAACAGGTGCAGCCGCTTTGATAGATGCAAGCGATGTATCAACCGCTGGTATCACTTTTAGCCCTACTTTGGACATATCAGCCTTAGAAACACAAACACCATATTATGTATATGTGGTGGCGGAAACAACGTTGGATAAATTCTCCACCGTTGAGCAGCTTACTTTCACCACGGTACAAACCTCATGGGCCGCTACTTATCCTAAAGTACAAAACCAAAGCAAAACCAGCATGGATGTACTCGGTCAAGTGGATGCAGGAGGCACTTACCGCCTGGTTGTAACCGCAAGTGGCACTGTACCCACTGAGGCTCAAATCATTGCTGCACAAAACGAAGCAGATGTTCCTGCCCTGTTGGCAGCAACAGGAGCAGCAACCGCAAACTCAGAGTTTACAACTAACCTCGATTTAACAAGTTTAAGTTCATTGACCAATTACTGGATACACATGCTTGTGGTAGATGAATTTGGAAAATATTCACCCATTGCCACACTTCCATTTACACAGCAGGATACCGAAGCACCAACATATACTGCTCCCACACCCAATGTAACCAACATTAGTGGTACTGCAGCTACCGTAGAAGTTAAGATTAATGAAGCAGGTATAGTGAATTACGTTATATTAGTCTCCTCAGCCACTGCTCCATCCATTGCTCAGGTATTGGCCGGAACAGATGCCAATGACGTAACAGTGACCAACGCTGGTAACAGAATTCTTGCTGCCAATAATTTGGCGCAGATAACCGCTAGCGATTACGTCTCCCAAACAAGCTATGTCGCCTACCTGGTTACGCGCGACAACAATGGAAATTACGTAGAAACAACAACACCTAGGGAAGTGCCTTTTACAACACTTGATATTACTGCACCGGTAGCCACTTTTGACCCGACAAACATGGAGGTGGATGTTCTGTTGGACAAAACCATTACCATCACCTTAAGCGAAGAGGTGTACAATGCAGCCGGAGAACTCATTACAAACGCCAACGTGGGCAGTATCGTGAGCTTGCGCGAAAACAGCTCTATCGGCACGCCTGTCCCTAATACGGTTACCTTTGATGAAGTTAATTTTATCATCAGTATAGACCCTTCTAGTAACTTAAAGGAGTTGCAGGTTTACAACATCAACCTACTTGCATTAAAGGATGCCACAGGAAATACCATTACTGTGCAGAATTCTACTTTCACCACGCAGGATGTTACCCCGCCCACAACCATATTTACGAATCCAGGAGATGGTGCCACCAATCGTTCCATAGGTTCACCCATCGTAATAAGCTTTGACGAAGCAGTACAGAAGGTTAATGGAACAGCTATAACCGATACCGATTTACTTACGCTCATTAGCTTTAGCCCTGCGGTAACTTTTACGGCCACCATCAATGCTGCCAATACCATAGTCACTGTTAATCCAAATTCATACCTATCGCCAAGTACATTATACACTTTAACGGTAAACCCCGTTGAGGATATGTCGGGCAACGAGCAAGCTGCATTAACATCTATTGGTTTTACTACCGCCAACTTTAATACCTGGGTAGGAACTACTGACAATAGTTTTACAAACCAGAGCAACTATTCGGGCGACTACTCTGCCGGAGCCAGTGTATTGGCAACAGCCGGTAGTCCCTTGATGACAATCAGCGCCAATGCCACCATGCCCAACCTGATCATCGAACCCTTGGCAAAAGTTACCATTGAAACCGGGGCTACCGTAACAATAGGTGAAGAATTAACCTTAAAAAGCGATGCAACAGGAACAGGTTCCCTTATTATAAACGGGGCGATTTCTATGACCAACTCCAAAATAAATGTGGAACAACACATCTCGGATGCCAATCAATATGAAGTAATTAGTTCACCTGTTGTATCTGCTACGCCAGCCAGCATAGGAGCTGATGGAGTTTTTTATAGTTGGGACAATGTTTATGGCAACTGGATCAGCGTAAGTGCGGCAAGCAGTTTAACACCGATGACTGGGTATATTGCCAAAAGCTCCCACAACCTCTTGTACAAAGGTGCTTTAAACAGCTCAGAGTATACAACGGAAGTAAAAGGAACCCCAAAAAACTCGGGTTTTACATTGGTCGGTAACCCTTACACGGCTGCCATCGACTGGGATCTGATTATCGAAAGTGACCGTTTAAACGTAGATAATAAGTTTTGGATGTATATCGACGGTATTTACGGTATTTATGACCCCCTTTCCGGTATCAATACAAACTTGGTCGCTGACGAGTCTCTTATACCCAGTAGCCATGCCATTTGGGTTAAAGCAACAGGTTGGACACCGGGAGGGACTGTTACCGGAACTTTAAATTTTAAAAAATCGCAACTAGTACACAACCATACATCCTATTTAAAATCAACGGGTAGCAACGATAGATCTATCCCGCATATTAAGCTAGCCGGAATACACAATGGTATCAAGTGCGAAAAGGCCATTGGATTTACACCGGAAGCATCCGAAAATTTTGATAAATACGATACCGAAAGATTCTTTGGACTTACCGCAGAGGCTATTGAGTTATATACTGTTGTGGATAATAAAAAGTTAGCCATAAACACCTATCCTGCATTAATAAACAACATGATAATTCCATTGGGTTATAAAACCCAAATGGCAGGTACGTTCTTCATCAAACTTCAAAATTTAGTTAAGATGGAAGAAGGACTTCGAGTGCTATTGACCGACCACCAGAAAGACATAACGGTTGATTTGACGAACGTAGAATCGTACGAATTTAACTCAGCAGCTGTAAATACCAGCGATCGTTTTAGTCTAGAACTGATTGAAGATGTGAATACAGATGTACCTAAATTAACAACAAAAGATTTGATAGAAATCTATGCAGTAAATAAAAATATCTATATTAACGCATATGATTTAAAAAGTCCCGAATACAAAATTTACGATACAAACGGTAAGCTTATAAAAGCAGGGAAATTAGATGAACATTCACGTAATGAGATTTTATTGAACGAGACCACCGGAATCTTTATAGTTAAAGTAATTGGGGATAGAAGTACTACATCAAAAAAAGTTATTATTAATTAGCGAAATAGGAATGTTTCTGCTAATTTTGTAGCAAATGGATACGATTATCAAAAAAACCTATACTAAGCCTGAAGTTTCAGCGCATCGCATCGATAAAGAGATTTCGTTGGTGATGATGACTTTTGAGGGGGAGGATCCACCACCTTTTCCAACTGCGGCTAAAAGTCAGGAACCAAATCCTACCCAAAAAAGCAATTTTGAAGACAACCCCTTTGGGGAATAAATATAAAAAAGGCCGTCAAGCAATTGACGGCCTTTTTTTTTATCTTTGCAGGCTGATTAAAAATTGGTGCAACTATCAAATATTACACAGATCGTATGCCCAACTAATTGTGTCTTATATCTTGTGTCTTGATACTTGATACTATATTAAATCGAAATAAATCACCGTGGGAAAATCAAGAAATAGAAAGCCACTGTTTGAACAAGTGGAAATTATAGATGTGGCTGCTGAAGGAAAAGCGTTGGCTAAGATTGATGATAAAGTGCTATTTGTACAAAATGCAGTACCTGGCGACATCGTAGATGTACAAGTAAATAAAAGACGTAAAAATTATTACGAGGGCTACGTAACGCAATACCATAAATTATCCGACATCCGGATAGAGCCTTTTTGCTCGCACTTTGGCACCTGCGGCGGTTGCAAATGGCAGGCCCTACCCTATGCCGAACAGCTACGGTACAAACAACGCGAGATTGAGAACAACCTCAAGCGCATTGGCAAAGTGGAGCTACCTGAAATAGCTACCATTATTCCGTCGAAAAAAACACAATACTATCGCAACAAGCTCGAATATACTTTTTCGAACAAGCGCTGGTTAGAGCCTGAGGAAATGCAACTCGAAGAAGATTCTTTGGAGCGCTACGGTTTGGGTTTTCACATACCTCGCATGTTCGATAAGGTGATTGATATACAGAAATGCTATTTGCAGGAAGAACCGTCGAACAGCATCCGCCTGGCTATAAAAAAATATGCATTGGAAAACGGGCTCTCCTTTTTTGATATCCGCAAGCAGGAAGGCTTACTGAGAACCCTGATCATACGAACCTCTTCAACCGGCGAAGTGATGGTTATTGTGGCCTTTTATCATGAGGATGAAGAAAAAAGAGAGGGTTTACTTAATCATTTGAAAGCGCAGTTTCCTCAACTCACTTCGTTAATGTATGTGATTAACGAAAAGGGCAACGACACCATCTCCGATCAGGAAATTGTATGTTTTAGCGGTCGGGATTATATTGAGGAAGAAATGGAAGGCCTCAAATTTAGGATTGGCCCTAAATCATTTTACCAAACCAACTCGGAACAAGCGTATGAGCTATATAAAATAACACGTGATTTTGCAGGGCTCACCGGCAACGAAGTGGTGTACGATCTTTACACAGGTACGGGTACCATTGCCAACTTTGTGGCTTCCAAAGCGCAAAAAGTGGTGGGCATAGAGTATGTTCCCGAAGCCATTGAAGATGCCAAGGTAAACTCTGCCAACAACAACATAGGTAACACGCACTTTTTTGCTGGCGACATGAAGGACATACTCAATGACGATTTTATCCGCGAAAATGGTCAGCCCGATGTTATTATTGTTGATCCACCACGTGCAGGAATGCACGAAGATGTGGTAAAAACTTTGCTAAAGGCTGCTGCTACAAAAATTGTATATGTGAGTTGTAACTCGGCCACACAAGCACGGGACTTAAATATATTGGACGAAAAATATAAAGTAACAAAAATTCAACCCGTGGATATGTTTCCGCATACGCACCATGTTGAAAACGTTGTTCTTTTGCAAAAAAAATAGATACATAACATTATGGAAAACTTTAAACAATTAGGTGTTAAAGATAATTTTGTGAAAGCCATCAGCGAGCTCAACATTATTCAACCTACCGAAATACAAAATCAAGTTATACCTTTATTGCTGCAAGGCAACATGGATATGGTAGCACAAGCGCAAACCGGTACAGGAAAAACGGCCGCATTTGGTCTTCCTTTATTGCATCGCATCATAGCAAAAAACATAGAGATACAAGGCTTGATACTTTGCCCAACGCGCGAACTAGGCCAGCAAATAGCCAAGCAACTGTTCAAATTTACCAAGTACTCCGACAAAATATTTGTTGAAGCAGTTTTTGGCGGTGCACAAATAGAGCCTCAGATAAGTGCTCTCCGTCGTCCAACTCACATTGTAGTGGCCACACCGGGCCGTCTGATTGATTTGGTAAAGCGGAAAGCCATTGACCTACGAAAGGTTAAAACAGTTATTTTGGACGAAGCCGACGAAATGCTGAGCATGGGTTTTAAAAAGGAACTGGACGAAATATTAAGTATGCTGCCGGCAGTAGAGAACAAATGGTTATTTTCGGCCACCATGCCCGATGGTATAGAAAAAATAGTGAAACGCCATCTATCCAACAAGGCCGTTAAAATTGAAATAAACAAAAAACGTCAGGTAAATCGCAATATCGATCATCAGTTTTTGATATGCGAAGAAAAGGAGAAGCTACCTGTACTGATTCAGATGCTTAACTCCGACCCTAAAGCACGTGGCGTGGTATTTTGCAAAACCAAAGTTGTGGCACAAACGCTGGCCAAACAATTGCAAGCAAAAAACATGGCGGCCGATGCCATACAAGGCGACTTAAAACAGGTTGAGCGCGATAAAGTAATGCGTGCCTTTAAAAATGAGAGCCTTCGTATATTGGTTGCTACCGACCTTGCTGCCCGTGGGATAGACATCGAAGCCCTATCATTTGTAGTGCATTACCAATTGCCCGACAAAGACGAATATTACACGCACAGAAGTGGCCGTACTGCACGTGCCGGAAAGCGTGGCATATCCCTTGCGCTAATTACTTCGCCTGAGATAAAACAAATCCGATGGTTCGAGAAAACATTGGGTATTAGCTTTAAGCAGATAAGAAGATCGAAGTAGTAGTTTGGTATTCTTCAAAAAGGATCGTGCATCGTAATTTATAAATAAGGGGAGTCCAAGGTGTCTCCCTTTATTTATTTGATATTTATTCGTTGTTTTTTGCAGATTTAAATACTGTATGAGACCTGCTTATAGTATCATTTTAACCACAAAGTTCACATAGTAACATAGTACCTTCGGATCATATCCAAAACCTGGGTCCAAATGTTGTTTCTTATTTTCATGCGAAAATCTTTGTTGACCTGAACAGGAAGGATTTAACATCCACACACCCCTAACCCGACGTCTAAATTCCTTGATTTTGGCATTGAAATATTCGGCAACAGTATTGATTTATAGCTTTGCTAACAACCACAAAGTGGTTTAATATTAATAGCCACGGGTAGCAACCCGTGGTGTTTAATAGAGCAGCATCTCAACCCTAACGGGGTTGAACATTTTCAAAAAAGGTACTTTTCATCAAACTCAATACCGTGTTCTTGCAGCAATGCCGCATACTAACTCTCTAAAGGTCATGGTTTTGTGATGATTAGCTTGATCTCTAACATATTGAATCAATTGCTCTTTGCTATTTATATGATATGTAAAAGCTCTGTAACCATTTTGCCAGCCGTTAAAGTGAGAAAACAGATTTGCATTTTTAATTAATTCTGATGTTGAAAGCTTTATATCTTTGACAAGCATCGCTGGTGCAACGGAGGGATGAATATGTGTTACAATATGGATATGATCTTCCACCCCACCAATTCTGTATAAGTGACATTTTTTTTCCTCAGACCCAAATATTGTGCGTGATCCATATTGTGCGTGATCCTTCTTTTGCACTAAAAGTTACAAAAAAAAGGGAGAACCATAAAATGGTCTCCCTTAAAAGTGATTCAGCTGGGGTTCGAACCCAGGACCCCATCCTTAAAAGGGATGTGCTCTACCAGCTGAGCTACTGAATCATCATTTTGCGCTAACGTCATTTCGTTATTGCGGTTGCAAAAGTACGGGTTTTTTCATAAACTCCAAATATATTTTAGTCTTTTTGGAAGTATTTTTATAGTGATAGGTTCTTTGCATGCAACAAGTGTTTTAAGGTGAATAAGTTGCATGGATAAAAGTGTAAATAAAAAAATAATGGTTAGCTTTAATAAAAATCTTAAATCATGCTTAGTGTCGAAAGAGAACCTGCGGTGGCAGGTACGTTTTACAGTTCAGATCCTGCTGAATTGATTAAACAATTGAAAAGTTGTTTTGACAAGGCTGAGAACATAATTACGAATCATATTTCTGCTTTGGTGGTTCCTCATGCCGGATATTCCTATTCCGGTATTGTTGCAGCGAGTGCCTATGCACATATTGATCCCGATGCAGCGTATGAAAATATATTTGTTATTGGCTCAAGTCACCATGTGTCATTTCATGGCGCTTCGGTTTATAATAGGGGGCATTACAAAACACCGTTGGGAGTGGTCCCTGTAAATTTGGAGCTCACCAATGCTCTAATCCGCAAGAATAAGGATTTTGTTTTTAAGCGAGAAGCACATGCCGAAGAACATACCGTTGAGGTTCAGTTGCCCTTTCTACAATATCGGATCAAACAAATAAATCAAATTGTGCCGATTGTTATTGGCGTAAAAGATTACGATAGTTGCAGACGTATCGCCGAAGTTTTGCGGCCATATTTCAACAGCAAAAACCTCTTTGTTTTCAGTTCGGATTTTTCGCATTATCCATCGGATGAAGATGCAAGAGCGATTGACGAAAAAACGGCGAATGCCATATGTCAAAATAATGCAGAAAGGTTGATTATACAATTAGAGGAGAATAATAGCAGTAATGTGTCAAATTTATACACCAGTCTGTGTGGCTGGAGTTCGGTGCTTACATTGCTTTATCTTACAAAGGATAGCAACACATATAAATACAGAAGAATAAAGTATATGAATTCCTCAGAGGCCATGAGTATGCGCAAAAATAGGGTTGTAGGTTATCAATCAATATTGGTTGAGAATGACGACCGTAAAACGGATGTTATTAGCGAGGATAATAAGAGCATACTATTAAAGGTTGCCCATAATGCTATACAAAGACATTTGGGGCTTAAAGACGAATCCGCTAAGATTAGTAACACAGATGATTTGAAGCAGTTCGACAGTGCTTTTGTATCCATTTATGTGGATGGCAAGCTGCGCGGTTGTATAGGCCAGTTTGCTTCTGAAAAGGAGTTGCCCGATTTAATTTCATCCTTGGCGGTGACTTCGGCTTTTAACGATGATAGATTTCCGCCAATCTCCATCAAGGAATTAAAAAAAATGAGCATTGAGATTTCGGTACTCACACCTATGCGAAAAATTAATAGCATCGATGATATTGAGCTGGGTAAACATGGTGTTCACCTTGAGGTGGATGGCAAAAAGGGAACTTTTCTGCCTCAGGTAGCCCTGAAAACTGCATGGAATCTGGAAGAATTTTTAGGTCATTTGGCACGCGATAAAGCCCATGTTGGATGGGAGGGGTGGCGCAAAGCAGATTTGTCGGTTTTTGAAGCAATTGTATTTTCAGATTAAAGCTAAGTATGATGAGTTTTAATTAGAATGAACAAATAGATTTAGAAAATGAATACAGGTACCAACAAAGGCAATTTACATGTCGATAAGATAGCGCAACATTGGGTTTTCAAGGGCGATGGGATTAGCTGTGTCTTATGTCCTCACAATTGTTTTTTAAGAGAAGGCGAAGTAGGTATATGTCGCACCCGTGCCAATAAAACTGGCGAGCTCATTGCCTTATCTTATGGATATCCGTGCGCCAGGCATGTGGATCCGGTTGAAAAGAAGCCCTTGTATCATTTTTTGCCGGGCAGTACCACCTACTCCATTTCAACAGTGGGCTGTAACCTCCGCTGTCTCAACTGTCAGAATTACAATATCTCACAGGCTGATTTTATAAGGGATGAATATGTTTCGCCTAAGCAAATAGTAAGCTCTGCCATTTCACAAAACTGCCAATCCATTTCATACACTTATACCGATCCAGTGGTGTATTACGAGTATATGATGGACATTGCCCAAATAGCAAAAGAGCGGGGCTTGAAAAATATTTTTGTGTCGGCTGGCTATATCCATAAAAAACCCCTGCGCCAACTTTGTGAGTTTATAGATGCAGCCAACATCGACTTAAAATGTTTCGATGACGATGTTTATCAACGCATGTCGGGAGCGCGATTGAACAATGTACTGGATACGCTGCAAGTATTGTTAGAGGAGAAAGTATGGTTAGAAATCACCAACCTAATAGTGCCCGGTTATAGCGACGATATGGCTATGATTGAAAAAATGTGCAGATGGCTAGTAGATAACGGATTTGCGCATGTGCCGCTCCATTTTAGCAAGTTTTATCCTACTTATAAACTTAACGATGCAGAATCAACTCGGTTGGTTGTTTTAGAACAGGCCTATCAATTGGCCAAGGATATGGGAATAAAATATGTTTATTTGGGAAATGTGGCAGATTCCAATTATGCGAAAACATTATGCAGTAATTGTCATAACTTATTGGTTGAACGTATAGGTTATCAGATGATTATACAAGGATTGGATGCGCAGAAGTGTACGCAATGCGGACTTAAAGTGGCTGGGGTTTGGGAGTAGATTTATTTCCATATAGAATCATAGATATGGGATTGCCTAATTTAATACACCTATTGGAGTTTGTGCATCGTCTTTGACTGGATTTCCTAGTAGGAGATAAGCAGGTTACTTTTGGGGATGAATTTACTTTGCAGGCAGTGTAATTCTAAATTCCGATCCGATTTTTTCTTGGCTGCTAACTTCAATTGTACCTCCGTTTAGTTCAACCATTTCTTTTGACAATGAAAGGCCTAGGCCTGTACCCTTTTCTTGTGAGGTTCCATTGGTAGATAAAAATTCATCCAAATTAAACAGAACCTTTAATTTATCAGCATGTATGCCTATGCCGTAATCCTTAATATAAAAGGTAACTTTATTTGTATTTGTGGATGGGATAATTCCGCACTCAACAATGCTATCGCGGTGAGAGAACTTAATGCCGTTGTGCATTAAATTTCTAATCATAAACTTAAACATCTCTATGTCAGCAGCAACCATAGAAGGGCCAGTGATTTTGTTTATTAGTTGTATGTTTTTATCCTGAGCCGTAGTGAGCAATGAATTGATACATTCGTTAACAATACCCTTAGCATCAAAGATCATCTTTCGGGCAGTGAGTTGCCCCAATTGTGATTTGGCCCAAGTAAGTAAATCTTCCAGTAGCTTATACGTTTGCTCACTTGCTTCAAGTATTCGTTTGGTAAATTCTTTTATTTCCTGGTTACTAAATTCGTTTACTTTTTTGTTTAATAAGGTTGAAAAACCCAGTATGGCATTAAACGGATTTCTAATATCGTGGGCGATCACACTAAAAAGCTTGTCTTTGGTGTTGTTCAGTTTTTTTAGTTTTTGTTCACTATCCTTTAACTCTACCTCCATTTTATATTTTTCAGTAATATCGATAATCAGACCTACTGCCTCGGTATATTTTCCATTAACCTTGGAGATGGGCGAAGCAAATATATCGCCCCAAAACTCTTTTCCTGTGTGGGTAATAAATTTTCGTTGAACGTTAAATTTTTTTATAACTCCATCAAAAAGTTTAGCAAAGTTAATTTTAGCCGTTTCAACTTCGTCATCAAAAATATGATCGAAATAATTGTGGCTGTCGGGTTTATCGTCTGAAGCAAACTCAAACATTTCTTTAAATCTTGCATTGGCCATTGTAAATACACCACGATTATCCATAACACCAATACCCAAAATAGCATTGTCAAAAATAGCATCGAGCCTATTGTTTTGCTCTGCCAAGGTTTTTTCAGCTTGCATAAGCAGAGTGAAGTCCATCCCCACCGATTGAAATTCTTCTATGTTGCCTTCTGAATCTGTAAGCACTCGATCTACCCATTTTTGCCATCGAATGTTTCCATCCGGAAGTAAAATATCTTGTTGATATTCTGCGATAGGGTTGTCAATGGATAAGTCTTCTAAGCTTTCTTTAAGTTGGTTCTTTTTATCTTTGCTGAGCAAATTAAAAAGGTTGGCACCTATAAATTGTTCGGGTGTCTTATTAAAGTAATCGGCGTAATATTGATTTACATAGCTAATTATTCCGTCTTTATTAAAACGCCTAATTAAGGCCGGGGAATCTTCCACAAGGCTTGAGTAACGATGTTCGCTTTTTTCCAGCGCAGTAATACTGTTTTTATATGGCGTAACATCATTTACATACATGCAAAACTGCTCGTTCTCCAACGGAAAACTGCGCATGTTCAAATGTTTGTTAATGCTTGCAAAATACAGTTCAAAGTCTTGTTTTTCGGCGAGCATCTCCTTAGCTCTAATTTCCAATTCGGGAAAATCGTGCAGGAACTGCCGTAACGACAAGTCCACTAGTTCGGAGCGATAAAATATTTCGGCCGCCACAGCATTGGCTTTAACAACTTTAAGGTCGGTAATGATATTATCAATAAATATGGGTTCAAATAAAATTACCCCAACGGGGGCATTGTCGAACAATTCATCCAATAAAAATTTTTCTTTGCGAAACTGTTCCTCCAATTCCTTTTTGTAGGTTATATCCTCTTTTATCGCAATAAAACCTTCAACCTTTCCGTCTTTTTTTATGGGGGATATTTTTGCTTCCTCCCATACTAACCTGCCAGATTTTGTTTTATTTAAAAAAATACCTTCCCATGTTTCGCCTTCTAAAATGGTTTTCCACATCTCTTTGTAAAAAGCTTTGCTTTGGTAATCGCTTTTTAAAATTCGGGGATTCTGCCCAATTACTTCATCACGTTTATAACCGTACTTTACTTCAAAAGCATTATTAACGTATCGTATCCTACTTTTTAGGTCGGTAACAACCACAATAGTTTGCAGTTCATTTATAGCTAATTGAAGTTCGTCCAGTTGAATCATACATTTTGTTGTGTGTGGCAACAGATATTTATATACAATAACGTGAATTTATTCAGCTCCTCCAATATGTTATGATTGTCAGGATTAAAAAAAAGATAAAAATATGCGAAATGCGTAATTTATAGTATGGATGTTTTAATTTCGTACATTAAAAATAATCGTATAATTATTTACCTTGCAAATAAAAATGGCAAAAGATAGGCAAGCTCATATTGGAATTTTTGGCAGACGAAATTATGGTAAAAGCACTATGATAAATAAGTTGGCCGGACAGCAAATTGCCATTGTATCTGAGGTGCCCGGCACCACTACCGACCCGGTTAAAAAATCACTCGAAATATTAGGCTTTGGCCCGGTGGTGCTCATTGATACCGCAGGCTTTGACGATGTGGGCGAATTAGGGCTTAAGCGGATGGAAAAAACGGATAATACAATTCAACGCGTTGATTTGGCTTTGCTATTGATCTGCGATAATCTGCTTGGAGAACAAGAATTACGAATTATTGAAAAGTTTAAAGACTATGATGTGCCATTCATAGTTGTTTATAGTAAAAGTGATTTATCCGAACCCCAGGAAACTATAAAAGAAAAAATAATATCCTTAGGATGCTCCGACTTTGTTGTGTTTAATAAAGATATGGACGTAAGCGATTTGACACATTCCATTACCCGGTGTATCCCCGAATCGGCCTATTCCAATCCTAGCTTGTTGGGCGATGTGGTCAAGCATGGCGACATTGTTATGTTGATCACACCAATCGATATTGAAGCACCAGAGGGACGCTTAATCCTGCCTCAGGTGCAGGCGATCCGAGATGTAATTGACAATGATGCGGTTTGTGTTGTGCTCAAGGAACGCGAGGTAGATACGTTTTTATTGAAGACAAAAATCAAACCCGCCTTGGTTATCACCGACAGTCAGGTATTTTTAAAAGCCGACGCATCTATACCGAAGGATGTGCCGCTAACGAGTTTCAGCATTATGTTGGCCCGTTTTAAGGGCGATTTTGCCAGTTACCTGCAAGGCACACCAAAACTATCCCGCTTGCAAAATGGCGATAGGATATTGCTATTGGAATCGTGTACGCACCACGTTTCGTGCAACGACATTGGAGGAAGTAAGATACCACGATGGATAGCAAACTTTACTGGCAAACAACATGAATATGATGTGGTTTCGGGCTTTGATAATTTGCCGCACCCCATAGAAAGCTATGCTTTGGTTATACAGTGCGGAGGTTGTGTGATCTCGCGTAAGCAATTGATTAACAGGCTGAAGCCTGCAATAGATGCGGGTATACCCGTTACCAACTACGGCATGGCCATTGCCTACGTGTTGGGGATTTACAATAGGGCAGTTGCGCCTTTTGTTCAGATGAAAGATATTTCGGAGGATTATCTTTAAAGATACTGCGAAGTATACCGATTTTCGGCTGATAAGAAAGAGGGGTTAAGTGTAGCAAGTGCTTCTCCATTCATTTTGAATTATCTAATCATTCTTCATCAGTTGCAAAGTCCGAATGGATAATCGGTGGACAAATCCAAAAATGTATCGTGTCATTAACTATATATTCTATTGTAATTGTTTCTGAATATTTTAAAGTCCTTTTGACTTTCGCCTTAACTACTTTGTTAACCTTCTTATTTTGAATCTGAACTTCAAATTCACCAATATCAAGAAGATTACACACAATCTTTTTTAGTTGGTTCTCTATGCAAAACAAAGTGTCTTTCTCAGATCCTTGTTCTTCAATTTGTGGAATTCGAGAAACTAAGGCATAATCAGAATTAACATACTCGAAAAAAAGTTTATCTTCTCTTTTAACGAATTCAAGGTATAACTCGGATTGTTTGTAATTTTCAACCTGCCACTCTTTATTTCTTGATTTTTTCTCAAACTCTGCATCCCATAATGCTAGTTCGTTATCCCACTTTTCAAATAAAGATGCTTTACTTACGTAAACTATTCCATAAGGAATTCCTATACTTATTTCTTTTGTTGGAATATTTTCTGTCCGAATTATTTTTAAAGTATCAATTTCCATTTTAACAGTCAAACCCTGTCCAAATGAATTGAATTCAATCAAAATTCCAATTGCTATAATAATTATCTTTTTCATGTAAAGTAATTATCAAGGTAGCTCGTCACTTTTTCGTATTGGCTATAACGGCAATTTGTATGAGCAGCTGTAGGTTATGTAGTACTTTCCTGTCAAACTGTGATAAAGGTTGAAAAGGCTAAGGATCTTAATAATTAACAATTACCTACAATTACTTATTCGTTGTCGGCGACATCATTCAACCGGAAACCTAATTTTAATAATTCCTCTGGCGTTAATAATTTTTTTAACGCTTCGCCATCAATTAAATGCAGCCTATTGTTGGCTTCAAAAATAGTGCATTTTTCCCTGTTCATCAATTGGGCCAGTTTGGCCGCATTATGGTAGCCTATGTACGGCGACAATGCAGTGGTGACCGATGGGTTCAAAAGAACGGATTCGTGGTCAGGCAATTTTTTAAATTCCAATCCGGTCAATAGATTGTCCTTTAACGTTCGATTACAGGATATAAGCAGCTTTACGCTTTCCAGCAAAGCATGGCCAATGGTGGGGAGGTAGGCGTTTAAGTCTAAGCAGCCTTGGGCGCTCAAACTGGTAACAAGCACGTCGTTGGCGTATATTTTATGTGCAGAGGAGATGATGAATTCCGGGATCACAGGGTTCACTTTGCCGGGCATGATAGAGCTACCCACTTGTTTTTTGGGTAAATGGATTTCTCTGTTTTTAAACAGATCCGACCCCATCAGCCTCAGATCTGAAGCTATTTTTTCAAGGTTAACGGCGTGTGCTTTAAGTATGGCATGCACTTCCACCAAACTGTCGAGGTTGGCCGTATTGTCCGATAAGTTTTCGGAACGTGTAATGGGGAGGCCTGTCAAGCGCTGAAGCTGGCTTACCACCTCCATGATAAAAAAGCCGGGTATGGCCATTCCTGTCCCGAGGGCTCCTCCTCCCAGGTTAACTTCCTTTATCCGTTCAAAGCTCTTGCTCACCCGCCACCAATCGCGCGACAGCGCATTGCTGTACCCACTAATAAGCTTGTCGTACGACGAGGGAACGGCAGCCTGCATTTGGGTATATCCCTGGCGTAGCGCATTTCGGGTTTGTCCCTCCATTTTTTCCAGCGCCAAAAGAACTTCGTTGATCCGTTCGTCCAGCTCCTTAAAAAGGGAAATAACGGCTACTTTTAAAGCTGTAGGTATGACATCGTTGGTAGATTGATAGATATTGGCATGTTCGATGGGATCGACGGTTGCGTAATCCCCCAAATCTTTACCCAATTTTTGCAAAGATAAGTTGGCGATTATCTCGTTCACGTTTAGGTTGATGCTGGTTCCCGCACCTCCCTGCACGGCTGGCACGATAAAGTGTTCGAAATAACAACCCTTGCCAACTTCTGCAGCCGAAACGATTAACGCAGAGATGATTTCATCAGAGATATAGTCCAGGTTTTTTTGCGGGTATTTGTGTTGCGCTGCCTGTTTAAATTTCTGGTAGGTTTGATAACAGGCCTGCTTCACAGTTCCAACAGCTTTGTACCATTCGATATGAAAAGCGGTAGAATCCGGGAAGTTTTGCCGTGCCCTTACTGAATTTATCCCATAGAGTGCATCCTTTGGAATTTCACAAGAACCGATAAAATCATTTTCTAGGCGCATGGGCTATCAGGGCTTTGATGTTGTTTGAATAAGGTCGTCTAATATGATTGTCAATAATCGTTTAACTATTTTTCGAGACTTCGCTACATTTTATTATCCTTGATGCACCGCATAAAGCTTTACCTCGTCGGCGGTAATAGTTTCGGGACTAAGGATAATCAAGCGCTCTATCACGTTGCGGAATTCGCGGATATTGCCAGTCCAGTTAAGCGTTTGCAATTGCTGGATGGCTGAATCGTCAATCCGTTTTTCGGCTATGCCATGCTCGCCACAAATTACTTTGTTAAAATGTGCTGCCAGCAATGGGATATCCTCCATGCGATCGTTCAATGCCGGAACATGAATCAAGATAACGCTAAGGCGATGGTATAAATCTTCGCGGAAGGTGTTTTTCTGTATCTCTTCTTTTAAGTTTTTATTGGTAGCAGCCAATATGCGAACATTCACTTTAATATCCTTGTCGCTACCTACACGGCTAATAATATTTTCTTGAAGTGCCCTTAAAACTTTGGCTTGCGCGTTAAGGCTCATATCGCCTATCTCGTCCAAAAAGATTGTTCCTCCGTCGGCTTGTTCAAATTTTCCTTTACGTTGTTTATGGGCAGAGGTAAATGCTCCCTTTTCGTGGCCAAAGAGTTCACTTTCAATAAGCTCGGATGGTATTGCTGCGCAGTTTACCTCGATGAATGGCTGCCCAGCACGGTTGCTTTTTTCGTGCAGCCAGCGGGCTACCAGCTCCTTTCCCGTTCCGTTGTCGCCGGTAATAAGTACGCGAGCATCGGTGGGGGCTACCTTGTCAATCATACTCTTAACCAAGTTTATAGCTGGCGATTCACCAATCATTTCATAGGTCTTGCTTACCTTTCGTTTTAGTACTTTGGTTTCGATCACCAACTCTTTACGTTCCCATGCATTACGGATAGTCACCAGCAAACGGTTCAAGTCCAGGGGTTTTTCGATGAAATCGTAAGCTCCTTTTTTAATGGCCTCAACGGCTGTATCAATATTGCCATGACCCGAAATCATCACTACTGGGGTATCGGGGCTTGTGGCCATAATGGCATCCAAGACTTCAATGCCGTCCATATTGGGCATTTTGATGTCGCATAAAACCAAATCGAATTTATCCTTCTCAAAAAGTTTAATACCCATCTCGCCATCCTCGGCCAGTTGTACCTCATGTTTTTCGTATTCAAGAATTTCTTTTAAAGTATTACGTATGCTTTTTTGATCGTCGATAACCAATATCTTTGCCATGTCGAATAATATTTAATCTATTGCTTCTGATTTTTATTTAATATCTGATATATAGCCCCTTCCTTTAAAGCGTAATCGCATTGATAAAAGTGATCTATCTTTAAATGATCCACCATAAACTTAATAATAATAGAAGCTAAAACAATAATTTCAACCCGGCTCTCATCCATTGCTTTTAGCTTTATACGTTCTTCAATACTGGTGTTGATAAAAGTATTGTTGAGTAATTCAAAATTAGGCTTTTCAATCTTGTAGCTAGTCAGTTTACTCATATCCAGATGAGGATGTTCAACTGCAGCTACCATTTCGGCAATGATATCAAAAGAGCCCGAAGACCCCACCAGCTTGCTTATGGGGCTTACTTGAAGCTGCTGAAATAAAGGCTGAAGTTTGTCTGCCATGGTTTTATTCACCTGCTCCACCTCCTCCTTTTTCATAGGTGCCGATGGGTTTACCTGATCGAATAGCCGCGCCAAGCCAAGTTCAAAACTTTGTTTCCATACTACTCCTTTTGAGTTAGCGATAATAAATTCGGTGCTTCCGCCGCCTATATCCATTATCAATACATTATCCCGACCTATGGGGAAAACCTGCTTAACACCATCGTAAATCATTTCAGCCTCTTCGGAGCCGGAAATTACTTTTATGACCAGACCGAACTTCTCCTTTACGGCAGACACAAACTGCTGCCCATTATCTGAGGAGCGGATGGCTGAGGTGGCGAAACAATGGATTTGTTCTACATCATATTTTTTTATGGTATCTAGATGTGTTTGCAAGGCTACAAAACCTCGTTCAAAAGCCTCGGGCGTTATGGTTTTTTTATTGATGCCGCCTTTTCCCAACTTCGTGGGATGCTTGTTCTCGAAAAGAATGGTATACCTGTTATCCTGATTAACCTTTACCACCAACAGGTTAAATGTGTTGGTGCCCAAATCTATAATAGCAATATGCATAGGTGTTTTAATTTCCGGCTTGTATAAACCATTTCCAAATTTCTTTATAACTCACTTTTTTACCGTACATCAAAATTCCGGTACGATATACCCGTGCGGCAAACCACGTGAAAAATATAAACGATGTCACCAAAATTAGCATGGATAGAAGTAGCTCCCAGACGGGAACATCGAAGGGTATCCTGGACATCATTACAATAGGCGAGGTGAGCGGAATCATGGAAAACCAAAAGGCAATGTCGCCATGTGGGTTTCGCATTACGGCCATGGCTACGTAAATGGAGAGAATCAAAGGTATCATCACAGGCATTACAAACTGCTGTGTTTCTGTTTCGTTGTCGATGGCGGAGCCTATGGCGGCAAAAAGTGCCGAATAAACCAAATATCCGCCAATAAAGTAAAACACAAACATGCCCAATATCAAAGGTAAATTGGCATCTTTTAACATGCTGATAACTTTATTGACACTGGCCTCCATATTTTGAGCCTTCGTATCCTTCGCATCAACGGGTACATCAATGGATTCATCAACCTGAGTTTCGCTGCCATCGTCCATATTTTGCGTTACTTGTACTTTTTCGCCTGTGCTAAAAAAAACGGTTTGAACAGCAGCCACCACGCCAACGGTGAGTATTATCCATAAAAAAAACTGGGTCAGTGCTACCATACCAATACCTAATATTTTTCCCATCATTAATTGGAAAGGTTTAACCGATGAGATCATTACCTCCACAATGCGGCTGGTTTTTTCCTCTATTACGCCCCGCATAACTTGAGTTCCGTACATTATCATGATGATATAAATAAGAAAGGCCGATATTATTCCGATAACCATAGCAAACTCGGCACTGCTTTGTTTTTCCGTTCCATCCTCATCAAAACGAATGGTTTTAATATTTACTTCTATGCTATTTATTTCTTTTATTTTAGCACCAAGGCCTTCTATATCGTAACTCTCCAGCTTTAGCTGCCTCATATGACTTTTTAGGTTACTTTTGATATTGTCAATTATATCCATAGTTACCTGCCCATCGGAATAGAGCTGAACCTGAGGTTCATTTTGTAACAAATCTGTGTCAATAACCAATAAGGCATCAAACTCTTTTGCCAACTGTTGTTTGTTATTGCTTTTGCCGATATCCTCAATAGCTTGGTAACGTATGTAGGTGCTGTTTTGAAGAGCCGGGGCATATATTCCCGAGGCATCGTCAACGGCTATCACTTTTTCTTTGGTATCTTCTTGTGTGCTTATCCATGCCGGAACAACCATCATGGCTGCAAATATTACCGGACTTAAAAAAGTCATGATAATAAAGCTTTTCTTTTTTACACGAGTCCAATATTCGCGCTGTATAATTAGTCCTATCTTATTCATAACAATGGGTTTAAAGGGTTATTTGGTCGGCGTTTGATTTTTCAACGGCTTTGATGAATACCTGATCCATACTTGGAAGTATTTCCTGAAACGAGCTGATTTTAAAGTAGGGGAGTAGTTGTGCTATCAATTTATTGATATCGTCGCTTTCGTTCATTTTTATTTTTGCCATAAAACCACCATGACTTTTAACCAGCGATTTTATTTGGTAAGTACCGTTCAACTTATCTTTAAAGAGAAGTTCGTCGCCAACAAACTCAATCATCACCTCGTTATTTTTAAAAGCATGCTTTACTTCTTCTACATTTCCCTTTAATATGCTTTTTGATTTGTTGATGAGGCAAATATTGTCGCAAAGTTCTTCTACCGAGCTCATATTATGGGTTGAAAATATG
>JAGXIP010000026.1 GCA_024635585.1 Saccharicrinis sp.
ACCATGCTTTTGTCCAAATACCCTGGCGCCGCGATAATGATCCTGGTGTTCGTGAGTGATAAACCCAGCTTTTACTTTGGCGGGGTTGATGCCTCTGGATTTCATTCGTTCCACAATTTTTCGTCGGCTTATCCCTGCATCAATAATAATGGCTTCATCTTCATTGCCAATGTAGTAGCAATTACCATTGCTTCCCGATGCTAGCGCACAAATTTTTATCATATTTTTTTAGACTTTTAGATAAGAGATTAAAAGATTAATGAGGATGGATTTGAACGAATCAGAATGCCACATTTACAGTGTGATAAAAGTCGCAGACCGAGGTTTACTTTTCTTTTTTCTCTTTCCGTTTTTTATCGGCGCTGACAGGTCTATGGACGCTAACAGGCCTTGGAGCTAATAATATTTCATTCCCACTTCATTTCTTTACGCTCTTCGCTTTACGTTTTTTTTCTGTTGCCTCCCTGCGGTTTTTACTTTTCGCTGTATGCTGTACGCTTTTTTCTCCATGCCCACGCTCCTCGCTCCCTGCCCTTAGCCCCACGCTCCCTGCCCTTCGCTTCCTGCGCTTAGCGTATTCACACAAAACTCATCTCTACGTCCCTTGCATCCGCATATTTCATTAATAAATCAGCGGTTTCATTACGGGCTGCTTCAAGTTCATCCATCGCATTAAAGCCTATAAATATAAACAATATTTTAGTGGTTTGGTCGCTTATCATGGTTCTGGTCGAATCGCTTGTGGGGGTGCCGAATGCGCCCAGCTCATCTCTGAAAACGGGCAAACGTTCAATGTTCAGCTCTCCTCGGCCAATGCCTTGGTAAGGCTCTGCGGCTTCGCCTATGCCTAAAACTAAATCGCCCTGGATTAAGTCGGCATCGTATCCGCATATCGAAAACCCTGTTTTAATGGAGATGTAGTTTAATACATCTACGGCATTTGAAATCTCGTACAAACCTTTGTCATTGGCAATTCTGCGCATAAGCGATTCTGCTGCAGGTCGGTAGCGGTTTGGATCTTTGCCCAATGCCCTATAGGCATCTTTGGTGGCTTTTACAGTTGCAGTTTGCCTAATGCTTTCTGGCGTGAGTGAAATCTGTATCTGTTCCAACTGTTGTTGTATCCAACAGGTTTGCTTCTCCGAACTGGTTGCTATGCATACCGAAGCTTCAATAACCGCCAACTGTATTTGTGGTAAAATATTTTTTATATTGGGGTGTAGGTTTATGGATGCCATAAGTTCCTTTATTTTTTATGCGTCGCAAAGTTAATATTTAAGCTCAAAATATACCTGCAAGTTTCTCATTTTGTTCAATTGATATTCGGTTTTGGCTTGTCTAAGTTGGGTCTAAGTTTAATTTTTGTTGTTATTCATTGATTTTTTGTTTTCTTTAGTTATTAAATCAGATTCCTGTAACTGATTTTCTAAAAGTTAAATTAATGATTAAAGACAATATGGTAATTCCCAATGATTTAAAATGTGTGATATTTGATATGGACGGCGTTTTGTATGATTCTATGAAAAACCATGAAATTACTTGGAAACAGGCCTTTGCCGCGGAAGGAATTGAATTTCCTGGTTACGAAGCCTATATGCATGAAGGCCGACCCGGACATGAAACGATTGCCTATGTATTTAAAAATTATATAAATAAGGAGGCATCGCAACAGGATATGGACAGGGTTTATGCCGAAAAAGTGCGGTTAATGGCGAAAGCACCACTGGCAGAAAAAATGCCCATGATAGAGGAGCTTATTGAAATGTTGAGGAAGAAGGGAATAGCTGTTTGGGTTGTAACAGGCTCGGGGCAACCCACGCTTTTAAGTAGATTGAATCGTGATTTTAATATTGAGGATGCAAATATAATAAGTGCCAAGGATGTAAGCAAAGGGAAGCCGCATCCCGAACCTTATTTAAAGGCAATGGAAGGATCTGGGTTTAATGCTGCCCAATGCATGGTGATTGAAAACGCTCCTTTGGGAGTGCGCTCGGCAAAAGCAGCCGGAATTATTACCATTGCCGTTAATACAGGTGTTTTGGAAAATGAGGTGCTATCGCGCGAAGGTGCCGACATTGTACTGCGCGATACCACAAGTTTATATTCTTATGTGCTTGCATATTTTGAAGCTGTAAATTAATATTTAAAGACGGCTTCAAACCTTTTTACCATGTCCATTCTGCTTCATCAAATTCGTTTTTAATATTGGCGAAATAGTCACTTTCAGGTTTATCTCCATTTTCAAAAGCTTCTTGAAAGGCTGCCTTCCATTTTTCTCTAGGGTTCACCACTGGGGTTATCTCGAAATTGATATCGGAGTCCTTATCCAGATTAAATTGAGCCAAAAATGCAGGGGGAATAATTACCCCAAAATTGTTACCAATCTTTTTTATAGTCGTTTTCATAGCACCGATGTTGAAAAAATGTGGTTAACCCCAATATTATAGTGAAATCCATAAGGTGTATGCATAGTGTATTAAATAATCCAATGTGAAATTAATCTCTACGAATAAACCGTGGCCACAATATTCCTATGCCCTCCAAAATTCCGGAATTCACATAAATAAATTCCTTGCCAAGTGCCCAGATTTAAACGTCCGTTGGTGATGGGGATATTCAAGGAGCAGCCTACCAAACTCGATTTTATATGCGATGGCATATCGTCGCTACCTTCAAGGGTGTGGGTGTATTCGGGGCGGTTTTCGGGTACCATATTAGTTAGGATAGTTTCGAAGTCAACACGCACCGAAGGATCGGCATTTTCATTGATGGTGAGACCCGCCGAGGTGTGCTGGATAAATAGGTTGAGTAGTCCGGTTTCGGGCAAATCCAGATGCGATTCAATAAACGTGGTGATTAAATGGAATCCCCTGCGTTGTTCTGGTAGTCGTAATTGTTTTTGTTGTATCATAAAATGCTTTTTTGTGCTAAGCGCAACGTTTATTGCATAATGTTAAAGTGCCTCATGGCAAACTCCAGGGCATAGTCTTCAATTTCGTTGCATATCTCTCGATAGGCCAACAGTTTTTCCTGATCGGTACCTTCGGCAAGGCGTGGATCTTTAAAAGGATGGCTTATGATTTCGCCCGGCTCGTGGATGAAAATCAAATCGGTGGGAGAGGAGTTGTCGGCAATAATAACAAAATAAAACTGGTGCTGATTAAAATCCGAAATATTCGACGAGGTGTTTTTGTTGATGTCGATAACAGATTCCATCATTGCTTTTTGTGCGAGCATGTGTATGGGTTCAATGTGTGTTCCGGCACTAAATACTTCAGCCTGCTCCTTTAAATAATAATTTAACCAGCCTTGAAGCATCTGCGAGCGGGCGGCATTTTTTTCGGTGTAGATTAGTATTTTTTTCATAGCTTTTTAGATAAGAGATAAGAGACACATAGATAAGAGATAAATAGACAATAGATCAATACCTGCCAACCCTACCTAGACGAGCAGGCGACAGGTTGTGATGAGAGATTTTTTAATGTCTCATTGTTTAACGACTAACGGTCTAACGTCTCATAGTCTAATGTCTAGCAGTCTAAAATCTAGCAGTCTAATGTCTCAAAATATTTTCATTCACAATATATTTTTTTAACGTTCCTTTGAAAAACTGATCGATAATATTACTGATAAATTTACTCATTTCTTCTCGTGTTTCTTGGGTAGCTGTTCCCACATGGGGGGTTAGCACCACATTATCCATCGCCAACAGTTCTTTGGGAATGTGGGGTTCGTTTTCATATACATCCAATCCGGCACCGGCAATATCTTTATTTTGCAAAGCCGTAATTAGATCGGGCTGATTAATAACGCTGCCTCTGGCGGTATTAATTATAATGGCTGTTTCTTTCATGGTCTTAAATTCCTCTTTTCCCAACATGTGTTTGGTCTCCGGTGTCAAGGGTGTGTTCAAGGATACCACATCGGCAGTTTTAAGTAATTCTTCCAGAGTAACCTTTTTGGTTTTGTACCGCTCTTCAATATCAGGGTGCAGTTGCTTTCGATTATGATAGATGATATGCATATTAAAAGCCAAGGCTCTTCGGGCTAAAGCTTGGCCTATGGCACCCATACCTATGATGCCCAGGGTTTTGCCCGATAAAGTAGTGCTTAAATTTTTCATAACACCTGTTTTAACACCTTCGGGGGTTCGGAGTTTGATGTTAAGGGAGCCAATTTGCCGTGCCAATGCAACCATTAAACCCATGGCAAGTTCTGCAGTGGGCTCCGTAACAGGATCGGGTGTATTAGTAACTGTAATACCTTTTTTACTCACGTAATCGATATCAATATTATCGTAACCTACACCATAATTGGCTATCAGCTTTAGATTTTTAGCTCTATCAATGAGTTGGTTGGTCAGTTGATGGTCGAAAACCGAAACAATAGCATCTGCTGTTTCAATATGAAGGTCAATTTCCTCATCGTCTATTACATCGCCTTTTGGGAAGATAACTGCAAAATTATCCCCCAGACTGTCAAAACCAACTTTGGGTATTTGACCCATAATCAAAACTTTTTTCTTCATCATATTCAAGTAATAAAAAAGTAAATCTATCGTTTTTATGATGATTATAAAAGTATATTTCTGTATAATCTTCTCATATGCGTCGTTTTGTCTTGCATATTTTTACTTTTGCCTTTTATTCTTTGCACAGGTTACAAAGGACTTTATAAAATATTTTCATGCTTAATAAGTTAATACTTCTATTCCTTTTTTTGTTGAGTGTCTTGCAAATGCATGCCCAACAGCCTTTCGTTATTCGTGGTACGGTTAAATCAGCCGAAGGCTTGGCTTTGGATTTGGTTAATGTTTCGGTTAAGGATAATCCGGGAGGAGCGGTAACCAACCCAGAGGGGGAATTTGTGCTAAATATAAATGCCCAATGGCCAATAACGCTAGTATTTAGTCGTATTGGTTATCAATTGCAGGAATTGCCTTTAGATAGCATGGCATCGTCTAAACCTCTTGCTGTTGTTTTGATAGTGAAAACAGAAACGGTGGAAACGGTGGATATTAGAGCCAAGCGTAGGAACAAGGAAAACTTTACTTACATCGATTCAAAATTATCAGCTTCACTTCCTGATGCTTCGGGAGGAGGCATCGAGGGGTTGGTAAAAACACAAATGGGCGTAAGCTCTAATAACGAGTTAAGTTCGCAATACAGGGTGCGAGGGGGAAATTTTGACGAGAACCTGGTTTATGTGAATGATATTGAGGTGTACAGACCCTTGCTAATACGTGCAGGCCAGCAGGAAGGCTTGAGCTTTGTGAACCCTGAAATGGTTTCCGATGTACAGTTTTCGGCTGGAGGATTTGATGCCCGCTATGGCGATAAAATGTCGTCGGTATTGGATATCAGGTATAAGCGCCCCACGGAGTTTGGAGGAAGTGCTTCCGCCAGTTTGCTCGGTGCCCATGCCCATGTAGAAGGGACTAATGCCAACGGAAAATTTACGCATATCACCGGACTGCGATATAAAACCAATAAATATTTGGTATCGAGCACCGATGTTTCAGGCGATTATAAACCCTCTTTCTTCGATGTGCAGACTTATCTAACCTACCGTTTTAACGACAAATGGCGTTTGGGCTTTCTGGGAAATATATCGCAAAACCAATACAATTTTGCCCCCGTGGACAGGGAGACCAGTTTTGGAACTATCAATGAGGCCAAAAAGTTAAAGATGTATTTTGAAGGCCAGGAAAGAGATGAGTTTTTGACGGGCTTTGGTGCTGGTGTGCTGAATTTTTCACCCAATCCCATGCACAACTTAAAATTTACTGTTTCGGGATACCGGACATCGGAAGATGAGAATTACGATATTCTGGGGCAATATTGGTTGCAGGAGCTGGAAGGCGAGGAACCACAGATGACCGATGCCGACCGAATTGCCAGTGGTATTGGTGTAGGCTCGTACCTCGAACATGCTCGTAACTACTTATTTGGAGCCATTACTAACGTAGCATTGCGCGGCGCCCATCGTTTAGGCGATAACAATATTGAGTGGGAAGTGAAATATCAGTACGAGCGTTTCTCGGATATCATTAACGAATGGGAGATGCGGGATTCGGCAGATTTTAACATTCCCATCAACCCTAATAATTGGGAGATGCGGGATTCGGCAGATTTCACCCAAAATCAGTTAGAAATGGTTTATGCTTATAATGCCGAAAACGATATCTCTACCAACCGTTATACGGCCTTTGTGCAAGAAAACAGACGCTTTGAGTTGTCGAACGGTATTCTGGATGTTTCCGCTGGGATACGTGCCAATTATTGGGATTTTAACGATGAGCTACTTATAAGTCCCAGGCTGGGCGTTAGTTTAATACCTGAGTGGAAGAAGGATTTCAGGTTTAGATTTTCTACAGGCCTCTATTATCAATCGCCTTTTTATAAGGAATATCGTATGCAAGGTGGGGATATCAATTACACCATTAAGGCTCAACAATCTATCCATTTTGTAGGTGGTTTTGATTATTATTTTATGCGTGGAGAACGGCCTTTTAAATTCTCTACCGAATTGTACTATAAAAGTATGAAGAACCTTATTCCCTATCGGATTGACAATGTGCGCATCAGGTATTCGGCTCAAAATAATGCCGAGGGATATGCTGCCGGTATAGATATGAAGCTAAACGGGGAATTTGTAAAAGGTGTTGAATCGTGGGCTACGCTTTCGCTCATGAGCACCGAGGAAGATTTGAGTGATGATTCCTATGTGGACAGCCAAAGTAACGAAACTATTTTCCCCGGTTATATTCCTCGCCCATCGGACCAACGATTGAATTTTAGTTTGATGTTCCAGGATTATTTCCGTAACAATCCATCGTTTAAAGTGAATCTGAATTTTTTATATGGTACAGGCTTGCCATTTGGTCCGCCACGCAGTGAGCGGTATAAAGCTATAAACCGGATGCCAGCCTACCGCAGGGTGGATATAGGTTTTTCCAAAGAAATAACCGGAACGCAGTTGAACCCTAACAAAAAAACAGGCGCCTTTAAAAATATATGGATTGGCGTGGAGGTTTTCAACCTTTTCGATATTAATAATACTATATCCTATTTTTGGGTAACTGATGTAAGCAATCGTCAGTATGCTGTGCCCAATTATTTAACATCGCGCAGATTAAATGTTAAGCTGATAACAAGGTTTTAGGGGTGTTTCATCTGATAATGAAATTTCGTATATTTGATTCATGACACATTCCGATAAAATATTAAGCCAAATTAAAAAAATCGTTTTGGAGCAGGAGCCAACAGCGAAGATTTATCTGTATGGTTCTCGAGCAAGAGGTACTGCTAAATCTGATTCGGATTGGGATTTGCTTATTTTATTGGATAAAAATAAAATCAACTATAATGAAGAGCAAAAAATAACAAATCCACTTTACGATTTTGAATTAGATTCGGGGGAGGTAATAAGTCCAATGATATACTCGAAAAAAGATTGGTTCTCTAAGTATCCAGTTACTTGGTTTTATCAGAATGTTATGAACGAGGGACTTGAGTTATGAGTATAGAGTTGCCTGATAAAATGGAGTATTCTAAATATAGATTGTCTAAAGCTAAGGAAACCATTCTTGAGTTAAAAGTTTTGATAGATAACCACTTTTGGAATACCGCAATAAATAGAATGTATTACGCATGTTATTATGCTGTTTGTGCCCTGTTGGTGTTGGATAATATTAAGGTGTCAACCCATGCAGGTGTCAAACTAAAGTTCGGACAACTGTATGTTAAATCGGGTCTGATTGAAAAGGAAATGGGAAAATTGTTTTCAGATTTATTTGAGAAAAGACAAAAGGGAGACTATGATGATTTTTTTGATTACGACGAAGTTATTGTTATGATTTTTTATCCTAAAGTATTGATGTTTTTGAAATTGTTGGAAACCATGATTTCTGATAAGCAACAGGATTTATAGTTTTCAATTTTCTCACTGATTTATCTCATTCAAATCACCATTGTATTTAGCTATATTAGCACTCGTTGTTGTTTAATCTAAAATATGGACTACAAATGAGTGATATTAAATTGACCCAGCAAGATTATATTGAAAGAGAAAATAAATATGGAGCCCATAACTATCATCCGCTACCCGTAGTTTTAAGCAGAGGACAAGGAGTTTATGTATGGGATGTCAACGGCAAAAAGTATTACGACTTTCTGTCGGCCTACTCCGCAGTAAACCAAGGACATTGCCATCCTAAAATTATAGAAGCGCTTACTCAACAGGCCTCAAAGTTAACCTTAACTTCCCGTGCGTTTTACAACGATGTGTTGGGCGAGTTTGAGGAATACATCACACGTTACTTTGGCTACGACAAGGTATTGCCTATGAACACAGGTGCCGAGGCCGATGAAACTGCTCTTAAGCTTTGTCGCAAGTGGGGGTACACTAAAAAAGGCATCGCCGATAACCAAGCCAAGATAATAGTTTGCGAAGGGAACTTTCATGGCCGTACCATCACCATTATTTCCATGTCAACTGACCCGGATTCGTATAAGGGTTTTGGACCATATACCCCCGGATTTCAGGTGGTGCCGTACAATGATATTACTGCATTAGAAGAAGCTTTGTGCGACCCTAATGTGGCGGGTTTTTTGGTGGAACCAATCCAGGGTGAAGCTGGTGTTTACGTACCCGATGAGGGCTATTTGAAAAAAGCCTACGACCTGTGCAAAGCCAACAATGTGTTATTTATTGCAGATGAGGTGCAGACGGGCATAGCACGTACTGGCAAAATGCTCGCCTGCGACCATGAAGGTGTACGACCGGATATTCTGATACTCGGTAAAGCTGTTTCTGGCGGGGTGTTTCCGGTATCTGGCGTTTTGGCCGATGATGATATTATGCTGTGCATAAAGCCCGGTGAGCACGGTTCAACCTTCGGTGGCAACCCGCTGGCTTGTAAGGTAGCCATTGCAGCCCTTCAGGTAATCAAGGACGAAAAGTTGGAAGAGAATGCTGCCCGGTTAGGTGAAATATTCCGAGAAGAGCTGCGCAAAATTCCATCGGATATGATTGAGTTGGTTCGTGGCAAAGGACTTTTGAATGCGGTTGTTATCAAACCTAAAAATGGCAAAACAGCTTGGGACGTTTGCATGTGCATGAAGGAAAACGGACTGCTTGCCAAACCCACCCACGGCCATATCATACGTTTTGCGCCACCCTTAATAATTACAGAAAAACAATTGCATGAGGCATTGTCTATTATAAAAAAATCTTTTGCAGAGTTTGACTAAATTAAATTGTTTATATTTAGTGGGGTTTAAACCAAGCTTTATACATGTTTTTGAAACAGAAAAAATCCCGTTACCGGTCATCATAACTTTGTATCATGGAAAAAGAATTACAACTCCTTTATAGCCGACTTCGTAAGGTAGAAGAACGGAATTTTGATTTGCATAGCTGGAAACAAGGCACTATTGCCGTGTTAGATTCCATATTAGGTACAGGGAACATGAAACGAAAACTGATTGAAGATGTGGATTTTCAAAATAACAGTTGGTCGTTGCGCGATACTACGGGTGATGTGGATTCGATAAAGAAAACCTGTGCCGATGTGCTCGAAACCATTATCATGGAAATTGAAACCTTTGGTTTGGCCGAAAAAAACATAAGCGTTAAAAAGGAAGTAAAAAGCGGAGAGGTGTCAGTAATAGAAGATGCCATACGGAAAGAATTGAGCCAATCACAACTGGATGAGCTGGTTGAATTGTTGAAAAAGAAAGATGTTACCTTTGTGGATGTGATGGATAAAATTAAACGCTATGGCTACGAGGTAGCACCGCGTATTTTGGCTAGTTTGGTGATGCGCCCTGAGTTTAAAAAGAAAGTTGGGAAGTAAGTGATGTTAGGTGTTTTTAATATTAACAGGGATAAAAAGTAAACGATATGATTTTAATAGAACCGAGTAACAAAAGTAATTCTGAACTGCTAATAGAGTTAGCAAAAAAGCTAGGGAGTAAAGTAGTTGCGTTTTCGGAAGAAGATGCAGAAGAATTTAAGCTTCTAGCGATGATGAAGAAAGTGAAAACTGGAGAAAATGCAAACAGGGATGAGGTGATGGAAAAATTGAGAAAATGAATGTAGAATTTGATAAGTCATTTCTGAAAAGTATTGATAAAGTTCGCAACCAAAATATAAAAGAGCGCACTATAAGATTTATAGAACAATTAGAAAAAGTGGAAAAGCTCACGGACTTATCAGAGATTAAGAAACTTAAAGGAGACTCGATTTCGTATAGAAAGAAAATTGGGGATTATAGAGTTGGCTTTGAATTTCAAAATAATATCACTCGGCTTATTATAATTGCCCACAGAAAAGATATTTACAGGTATTTTCCATAAAAACTTATGAGGTATATGCGGTCAACCTGTAATTAGAGTATTGAAAACTTGACTCCTGTAACATCAGTTCTATTTAAGCAAATCGTTCAGCTTTTCGTCCAAAATACGTCCAAACAGATCTTTACCAATAATATCACCATCACGGCTTATTAGGTAGTTGGCAGGCAGCTGTTGAATATTATAAACTCGTGCAGGATAGGAGCTGGTATATTGCAAATCGCTTACGTTAATCCAAGGTAGTTTATCCTTTTTTATGGCATCTTCCCATAATATCTTGCTTTGATCTAAGGATACTTGATAAATTTCGAAGCCCTTTGATTTGTACTTGTCATAAATTTTCAAAAGTGATTTATTTTCCTGCACTGATTTGGCATCCCACGATGCCCAAAACGAAAGTAGTACAAGCTTACCTTTTAGTGACGATAGTTTTACTTTTACACCTTGTAGATTTTCCTCCTCAATTTCAGGGATGGAGCTTGTACTCTTCACTTCGGATAGCATTTTTTGGGACAATAGCTGTGAGCGTTGTTCTTTTTGAACTGCAAGTACAAAGTTTTTAAGTTGCTTTACTCTTGGGGCTTCGGGGTATAGTAAATTTAAGCTGGTAGCAACTGTGGCAAACATGTTCATGTCTTTTTTAACATTAGGATCCAGAACGAGCGTGCCATCATCGAAACGCTGAAAAACGGCGTAGTAACTGGCAAATGAACGTGGATTATTCAATACAAAATCATAGACAAAGCTTTTTTGCTTGTTTACTATTTGTAGCATATTTTCACGTATTTTATCTCTTCCTTCGGTATCACTTTCAGATAGTTGGTTGTGCATAACTACCAAACTGTCCACGTTTTTCTTGGTGCTTTCGAGCTTAAGGTTTAAGGTTTTAATATACGATGAGCCCATGGAACCCGAGACAGTATAAGTTGATTCCAAATTAGTGGCTTCGCCAAGTACTTCAATTTTTTCGGTTGAATCAGCAAGTAAAGTTATCAGGTTATTGTCGGATAATTTTAACAGTAAAAAGGTAGGATGCTCGAGTCTAGGTATAGAAAACTTAAAAGTTCCTTTTTTGCTTAGCTCTGCGGAGTCGAGCGTAATAGTTCCATCCAAATTAAGTTGCTGAAAGAATAATATTTTATCCTCACCTGCGGAAATTTTACCGCTCACCTTCATTTGATTTCTGCTAGTGCAGGCTGATATTACAACTATGAATCCTAAAAAAAGAACGGTCCGAAATGTATTCATTTGTGGTTAACTATTTTGCGTTTATTCTGATAAAAATTAAGACTTCAAAGGTAATTTTATTTTTTTGATATTGCTATGTATTGTTTGCTTAGCCTTTAAAACCTTACTCAACTAATTAGGATAGAAACATCCTCCATCTACTATTAGCCATCGGCCACTAGCTAACAGCTATCCTCCATCTGGAGCGCTTGCCTGCCTAGGTAGGTAGGAAGCGACATCCCGCCACTTAATAATTAGTATCGGCGGGGAGCTATTCGCCAACAGCTATCAGCCACTAGCCATCCGCCAACCTACATTTTATCGGGAACATCTATTCCTAACAGCCACATGGCATTTTTTATGGTTTTGCCCACCGTTTTGCACAATGTCAAACGCATCATGCGCTTATCTTCGTCTTCCTCAAAAAGTATGGGGCAATCGTGATAAAACTGGTTGTACTCTTTGGCTAAGTCATAAACAAAGTTGGCAATAATGGCAGGAGAAAAAACCTTGCCTGCCTCGGCTACCGCATTGGGGAAGTTGGCAATGGTACGGATAAGGTTGTTCTCCTTTTCGCCAACTTCAACGTGTGTTGGAGCTTCCGTGCCAACATGAATGCCTTTTTCGGCTGCCTTGCGGAATATGGATTGGATACGGGCATGGGTATATTGAATAAATGGCCCGGTGTTGCCGTTAAAGTCGATGGACTCTTCCGGATTGAAAACCATATTTTTTTTAGGATCCACCTTTAGGATAAAATACTTTAGGGCGCCCAAGGCAATCATTTGATACACTTCTTCGGCTTCTTCAGTAGTATAACCCTCCAGTTTACCCAGTTGTTGCGACATCTCACGGGCAGTATTTACCATCTCGTCCACCAAATCGTCGGCATCTACTACGGTACCTTCGCGCGATTTCATTTTGCCTTGCGGCAACTCAACCATTCCATAAGAAAAGTGAACCAGCCCTTTGCCCCATTTGAACCCGATTTTATCCAGTAACAGCGATAATACCTGAAAATGATAATCCTGCTCATTGCCCACAACGTAAACCATCTTATCCACATCAAAATCGTCGAAGCGTAGTTTGGCGGTGCCGATGTCCTGAGTCATATAAACTGAGGTGCCGTCTTTACGCAGCAATAATTTTTCGTCCAGTCCTACATCCGAAAGATCGCACCAAACACTGCCATCCTCTTTGCGGTAGAATACGCCTTTTTCGATGCCCTCTAGCACCATGTCGCGGCCTACAGTATAGGTATCCGATTCGTAATAGATTTTATCAAAATCAACACCCAGCTTTTTGTAACTTACATCAAAACCTTCGTACACCCATTGGTTCATCATTTTCCAATCACTATAAACCTCTTCGTCTTTGGCTTCCCATTTCAATAGCATATCACGGGCTTCCAAAATTAAAGGTGCACTGTTCTCGGCGTATTTGCTCAGCTCTTCGCAGGCTTTAAGTTGGGCTATTTCCTGTTCGTTAAGTCCTTCCTTAGTTTTCTTTTTATTCTTTAAGCCCGATAAAGTCGCTTTAAAATCCCTCACATCCTTTAGTAAAGGATAGTCTGCAAGTTTTTCCTGAATGATGGTATTTATCTCGGCTTTGTATTCTTTATCGAATTTCACATAAAAATCACCCACCAGATGATCGCCTTTTTTGCCCGACGATTGCGGAGTAACGCCTTCGCCCCATTTTTTCCAGGCCAACATCGACTTACAGATGTGGATACCCC
>JAGXIP010000027.1 GCA_024635585.1 Saccharicrinis sp.
TAATAACATGGACTGCAAATGTATTGATTTATTTCAAACCAAAAAATTTAGATGAAGGAAATTGTTCAATTAAATTGAGTATCGTATAATTCAAGCAAAGAATCTTAGACAATGTTGCAGTATCATAGCCTAATGCGCTGTTAATAAGTTAGAATATGAACATGCCTAAGAATTATGATTTTGCGGCACAACGTATAAGTATTATATCTTTTGTTCGACCAAGACACTGAAAAAGTTGAGTATTGATTTAATATTAAAAATTATTGTAGGGATAAAGTGCGAGATATAAAGGATAGAATTATGTTGGACGAAGGCTAATCCCGGAATGCCTGTCCGGATGTTTTCAGAATGGGTGTCCGAATGCTTCCAGAATATGCAAAGGCGGCTTTACCTATGGGAACTTCAAGCAAAGCATTTTCCACCCGCCATAAGCTATACGCGATGTTGTGTGTTCGGCTTTTTTTATTCTATTTTAATTTTTGAGTATATATCCAAACTAATAAATTTCCCATTTTTAATTTCACAGTCTTTCATTGTTCCTTCGTGTTGAAAATCAAGTTTTGCCATTGCATTTTTACAATTTGTGTTATCCGACTCGACAAAACCTTCAATTCTATGGAGTCCTAATTTATCAAATCCGTAGTTACATATTAGTGGCATGGCTTCGGTCATAATTCCTTTTCCCAGAAGTCGGTCAGTAACCAGAATCCGATTTCCGCTTTTTTATGTTCTTTACTTAAATCATTCAGTCCACCTGCACCGTAAAAAGTTTTATTATCTAATGAACATACGGCAAACCATATTCCCGTTCCATTTTTCTCAAGGTCGGCAAACCAATTCATTTGCTCTTTTGTTGCTTCCAAACTGTCAAAGCTAACTCCGTAATGTTTAATTATATCAGGATGGGAAAGTCCTTTGAATACACATTCAATATCACTGTCAACAAATGGCCTTAGCAAAAATCTATTACTTTGTATTCTTATGTTCTGGGAGATATTCATTTTCGTTAAATTCAATTTTCCAGTGTCTTGTTTTAGTTGACACACGTTTGACAATATGGCCAGTAAGGGATTGCGTGGTACTTTCCTGTCAAGTTACACAGAACTTGATGTGTGGTAGAATCCTTGAATATCCACTTACCCCCCAATGTTTTATACCGCGTGTGTGTGCCCAGCATGAGCACGAGTACTAAAGTACTCAAAATAATCCAGAGGGTTCACCCCGTGGAATAGCTTGCTAATATTCCACAAGGTAAAAGTCCTTTACTGGCAAGTTGGGGAAGCCAGTTAGTTAGCTGCACTTTTTTCGAATGAAAAAACGTAGTCGCCAAGGGTGACCTTATCATTGTATTTAGAGGCAAGCACAGCTACCCATGCGTTCGCTGGTCGCAAGCAAAGTATCGGAATAGATAGTGAGAGGCGCAATGGCGGTCAACTGACCTTCAGCCGTCTATTCGATTCTCTTGCGTTTTTATTCATTTATTAGTCTTTAAATTCCAATTGTCCTATTTGCATTGTTTTTTTGTTATTATCATTTTCCAATTGAACGGCTATCCTCTTTGTTTCCTTTTTCTCTGTTCCGTAGTGTGTAGTTAATTCAGCATAAACAGTTACCGGACCAGTTATTGTTTGTCGAGATTCGCTATAATAGTTTACATAAACAGTATAAAAACCGCGTTTAGCATTTTTCAATGAAAACTCCTCGGGGCCATATCCTCGTGTAAAATCCTTTGTTATTTTTCCACCAATACTTGTGCGCATATTTTTGTAAAAGCATTTTTCACCATTAGGATCTATTACCCATAAATCAATATCATTTTCATTACTACTCCAATCTATAGTGATACGAACATCTAAGGGCATCGATTTGAGGTAATTCTTATTTATTTTAGATAAATCCAAATCATCTTTGTGTAATGCTACAAGACAGTTAAATTCATTAAATACTACATCTTTAATTTCATCAAAGCGTTCCCATTCATTATCCAAAATGTGCAGATACATTTCTAAAGCTTTGTTATAATCATTTTTTGAACGATAGGCCATTGCTAAATCCCTGTATGATTGTGGTTCTTCAGGACGTAAATCTCTAATTTCCATCAATATTTTGATGGCGAGGTCCGATTCTCCTTCATCTAAAAGTCGTCGTGCAACAACTTTAAGTAATTCGGGATTTTCTAAATCCAATTCAATTGCATTTGATAAAATTCTGATTGCTTCGCTTTTCCTTCCTTTTGAAAAGAACAAGTCGGATACTTGAATATAAAATGCAGGACGGGTTCTGTTTTTATCTTTCAGTTTGTAATAAAGCGGAAGTAGTTCTTCCTCTTTAGCAGCTCTTAATTCTTTAATATAAGGCGCATCAGGAATCCAGGATAGTATCTTAATTGAAGATTCTGGTGTTGTATGTTGGGAGGCAGAAGAAGCTGAACCTACAATCATAAATTCCACATCATCACTTACTTCTTCTTCATAATCTATTGTAAGATCTTCATTTAACTCAACATCATTGTCAACAATATTCAACACCTCTGAAACATTAGGAGGAGGTGGTGGTGGTGCGACAGCTTCTTGTCTTGTAATAGGAATGATTTCTTCTTCGGCTAATCCAGATACTATCCCCGATAGAGCGTCGGATACATCTTCAGACTTTTTCTCAATGTTCGCTTTTAAAGGTTCTTCATACCATTGTTCTAATCTTTTAATGCGATTGGTATTTTTAGCCACTATGTCTTTAATAGATGGCTTTTGTGGTTCTCTATCTTTTTGTAATGCCAAAAGTCTGTTATATTCATCCAGCAATTCAGCGGGAGGTGTTATCTTGTGCGATACATAATCCTCAACTCGATCTAACACCAATAATGATGTATTCCTTGTTATGATGTTGTGCCTTTGGCTCAAAATAAATATCTCATCTTTATTTTGCTCATAATTAACATTAAGAGCAGCTATTTTTTTTACCGTCCACAGTCGAGCAATCGTTTGAGAACCTGTTTTTTTCGTGATTGTGTACGATTTTGTTTGTGAAACACCGCTTTTACCTCCAAAATTCAACTTTAATTCTGTCTCATTGCCAGTAAGTATTCCCGCTATTTCAAAGTAATCATCAACTCTTTTGGGTCCTTTGGGGTAAATTTCTTTGATTGATTTTGAATCGTAATCGAACGATAAAAATTTCTCTTCATCATACATTAATAGCTGCAATGCTCTATCATTTGACACGGTACTTAAATCAATAAATTCACCATTTGTTTTAGTACAAATCTGTTTTAAAAAGGAGTAATTACTACCAGCACTTGATGTTATTGCATATATAGGTGTTTTTGTCAATGCCATTTCATCTTTCCCAATTGTATTTACACCATCCGAGAAAAGTAAAATCTCATCTACATTATTAGGCAGTTTTATGTTTTCAAATAAGGATGCACCATCATTTTCAAAACTCTTAAGGTAACTTATTACTTCATTGGTAGAGGAAAAGTTTTTAGGTTCAGAAGCGGCCTGATTAAATACTGTAACAGAGATATTTACTTTTGAATTTAATGTATTTAAATAGGATTGTAAAAGACTTAGTTCTTCTGCAATTTTTCGCGTTGTTGCCGAAAATGAGTTATCCCAGAATATAGCAATATTTTTAGGAGATGCTTTCTTTTTATTTTCTAATTCATCGGGTTTTATATTCAGATAAAAATAGGTTTCTCCATCGTAATCGTAGGTGAAAAGTTGATAGTTATCTTTTGAAAAACGAGGAATAGTAAAATTTAACTGTTCTTTTGCTGTGAAATTTTCACGTTCTAAATGAAATACATAAGCATCCTCTTGATTGTCGAATTCTATATTTTTAAAACTAGAACTTATTGTCTTCGATTTTATACTGCTTTTTATCGCTTTCACATTGAGAGAAAACTGTTTTACCTCTTGCATATTTTGCAAAGGAAGTGAGTAGTGTATATTTTCAGCATCGCCAGAAAGCGTTTCTATAAGAGCTAAAACAACTCGTTTGCTCCCTTTAGCAGGAACGGGATAAATTTTTGTTTTAAAAGTATTGCCTTTGGTTTTATTTATAATTCCTGGGTCAATTTGGCGACGAACAACAGCTTCAAATGTTTGTCGTGCTTTTATTTTTTCAACAATTACCCCTTCGCGTAATTTTCCATTTATATCTAAGGCATAGCGACAGATCTCTTGTCCATTTTTCAGGGGCATTGATAATTCTCCCTCTAATATTTTATCATACGGATTAAAGAAAACAATATCAAAAGTGGTTGTGGCTGTATTTCCTAAAATTTCAACATCAATATTGAGCTCGGAAATTTCAAGATTCTCATTTCCACTTTCACTAGGCACGCTAAGAGATGGGATTTGTGCAAATACTAGTTGACTTATTGCGATGAGAAATAATACTATATTTATCGTTTTCATATTGTGTTTTAATTATAATGACTTCGTTTTTTTAATGCAAGAGAACGGTTGGTACAAGAATAGCAGCCGACTGCGGGCTGCGAACTTTTCAGCCTAAACAAACGTTGGTGCGGGCTACAACCCCTGAAATTACTACAATGCCGGCTGTTATTTTTGTACATTGTTAGGGGGTCGTTATTCTTTCTTTCCATACATTTTTTCCCATTCAATTCTCCTCTTAATCCGTCGTTGGAGTCTATATTCACTATCTTCCACTAATTCCGAATATGAACTCAATTCCTCTTTTGCGGAATTTTCCTGATAGTTAAAATTATAATATTGGTCTTTCAAATAGAGTATTAAACAGTCTGAATTTTTGTACATATTATTATGTATGAATTCATTTTTCTCATCTTCTTGAGCTTCTTCAAATTTTCCACCTGTCTTTATTTCAAAATATTCATGTATCTCTAAATATGTATATTTTCCTTCTATTCGATAAAAAGTCCAACCTTCACGTTCAATTTCCTTTTGCCTAACTTCATCTTTCAATTTATCTAGGTGATATGTTTTGCTGTCAACTTCAATGGCAATTTTCTTAACTGGGTCACCAAAGTCGAGAAAAAAATTCTTGACAGGATATTGAGGGAGTAAAGGTAAATTATATGCCTTAATCATATCGTATACACGGATTTCGATTGGAGAAAGGTCATGTATGTTTTTTATAGTTATTCCATGACCTAAACATCTTGGGTATGATTCAAGAATTTCATCTTGCTTGACATAATAATGCATTCTTATTTCATCAAGTTTGTTCATTTTCTCTAACTTTCATTTATGTTTGATTAATCAGTATGGGAACTTCTTGCGAATTATTTTAATGCCCCCTAACATAAAGGTAAACAAATGATTCCGTATATATCTTTATTGTATTTTGTTTTATAACGTATATACGCCCTATATGGGATGGTATACGGATCTTACTTTATTTTTTCTGTTGCTTTATTCCATAAAAAAACTGCCTTGGTTTTTTGTGCCAAGGCAGTTGTTGGGGTTTGATACTAATTGTCGATAATTTTTCGTGCATTCTGGTATCCCTGGTAAAACTCGGTTTGCGTTTCCCTGTAAATCAGCATGGAGTTGTCGAGGTTTAATTTAAGTATCTGGTTGCCTTCGTCGAATAGTTCTTCGATATTGCTCAGGGCAGCATATTTTTGGCTTAATATGGTGCGGGGCTTACCAATGAGGGCGTTATAGTCGTCAACGCTGGTGGTAAGTTCGGTAATCACGTCGGGGGTAATTCCAAACTCTGTCAGGGCTTCCATGTTTTCATTGGCTTGCACTTTGTTCATCTGTTTGAATATTAGTTAGTACTATGATATTGACGAATCGAATGTAACAAGAATAAATTTAAATATCATAATACTTATTGTTAAAAGTTACATCGCAACTGTCGTTTCTTGAATCACGCACCTCATTAATTGAACTGTGAACCTCATTTAACGAACCTTGTACCTCGTTTATTGAACTATGAACCTCGTTTAACGAACCTTGTACCTCGTTAATTGAACTATGAACCTCGTTTAACAAACCTTGCACCTCGTTAATTGTACTGTGAACCTCGTTTAACGAACCTTGTACCTTGTTAATTGAACTTTGTACCTCGTTTAACGAACCTTGATCCTCGTTTCTTCAATCTTGAACCTCGTTTGTTACTGGTTTGCCCAATCAATTCCTTTTTTAAGCCAATGGAGGGTGTTTTGTTCCGGTGAGTTTTCTTTGGGTTTAAAGCGTATTCCCATTGTGCTATGGGCGGCATGCTTACCAATATTGATTCTGTGTTGCCGTTGGATTCCAAGCCAAACCTAGTTCCTCTGTCGTATATTAAATTATACTCCACATAACGGCTTCGGCGCATGTTTTGCCATTGTTTGTTCGATTCATCAAAGTCAGCATGGCGTTTTTTATTACATGATAATGATCGAGAAATAATTTAAACATTGGTATTATTTTGGTTGTCCCACACCTTTTATTTATTCACTATTTTTTAGACTAAGGCGTTGTTGCAAAATAAAATGACTCTTTTAAAGTAGATGTCTCACTAGGTTCGACATGACAGGGCAACCCTCCCCCCTAAACTGCCCTGTTATTCCGAATCCTTGGATGAGGAATCTATTTTCAGAGTCGAAGAAAAAATAGTGTCAAGTTATTTGATTACGGTTCCTTATCCCATAAAAACTAATTAAACAACAGCTTATAGTCCTTTTTTGCCAGTTTAGTTGCAAGCTCCTAGGGTACAAATTTCCATTGATTTAGTTTTTCTGCCTCAATATACCCTTCGGCTTTTATTTGCCCGTACAAAATCTCCCTGACATCGGCTAACCTTGCCACAATCCTATCTTCCATCTGTACTTTTGGAATACCTGCTCCTTTCTCTAGCAAATAACCTCCTCCACTAGCTCTGTACGAAGTGAGTGCTACTTTATATGATGCTTCCAGATTAAAAGCAGTTCCATCAGACAGTGATAAAATATGTATTCTTTCGCCTTCGGACTTGGTGATATCTACTTCATAGATAATTCCAGCTGCAGAATCAAAATTAAAACTTTGATTCTGAAAGCGCACCCTACCGCTTAAACTATCGGTTTTAATATTGAGCAAATGACCGTTTTGTACAGGATTTGAATTAACCCAAGCAGAATAAGAATACGCTAAGTAATTTTTTATTTCACGTCCGGTCATCTCAATTACATTCAGTTGATTTTCATAAGGATATATATCCAATAGGTTTTGATAGTTCAGCTCACCTTTTTCAATTTTGGTATCAAAGGAGAGTGGTGCTGCAAAAGATATATCGGCTCCTGATGCTTTGAGCTGAAGCGTGTGGATCATATCAATATAAGCCGAAGGACCAAAATAGCCATCGCGTGAAGCAATGTCGTTAATAAGCATTCCAACCCGACGGTTTGTAAATTCTTTTACTTGAAGAAATTCTTCTCTACAGAATTTGGCATAATCCCCATCAGGCTCTATCCCCCTCATGCTAATGCTCTCTCCTTCAACCTTTGACAAAACTACATCACCATCCTTTATCGTTAATTCCAAGGTCGCTTTCGAGAGTGTAGAAGCTCGTGCCCCCCCCTCCAACAGCCATATTTCTTTATCTCCATTCTGAATTTTTTCGGCCGTCACTTTATGGTCGTGGGCTGCAAATATAAGGTCGATACCTTTTACATTTTCAGCAACAAATCGAGCAGGATCCTCCATGCTATAACTATCTTCATGCCCCAATCCGGCATGCATGGCAACTATTACAAAGTGTACGTTTTCATTTTCGTGCAGCTCTTTAACCCAATGTTCCAACGTTGGAATTATCTCTTTAAATTCAATATTCTCCCACAAATGAGGAGAAAGCCAATTGGGAATATTAGGATTTGTTAATCCGATCACAGCAATCTTAACTCCATTTTTATTCAAAATAGTGTAAGGTTCAAAATAAGGCTTCCCGGTTTTTGTATTTATGGCATTGGCCGCAAGATATGGCATGGTAAGCTCACCGGCAACTTTATCATATACCCTGTGACCGGGCTCAATATCATGATTTCCCACTACAACAGCATCGTACTTAAGATAATTCATCACCTTTGAAAATACATGCTCCGAAACGGTATCAATAAAATTATAATAAAATACAGCGTTATCTCCTTGCAGATGATCTCCAGTATCGAGCAACACCACATTACCCTGGCCTTTATTGGCTCTGGCTTCTTTTATCTTTGTAGATACCGAAGCTAAAGAATAGGGATGAACGGCGTGAGACTCGTTACTAATATAAAGCGAATCAAAAAATCTTCCATGAAGATCGTTTGTTGCATACACTTCTAAATTATACGTTCCATCTTTTAACTTTTCTTGATAACACGAGGCGCATAAGAGAACCAAAAGAATAGAAAGCACTGAGATATTAAATTGTTTTTTCATCCGTAAATAATTTTTTCTAAGGTCAGATGGAACTCCATATTTGCAATTTTCAAAGGTGGTTGTGTTTCTCCGCAAACATGTTCGTTTTATTTTAGATAAAACAAAAGTAACTGGTCATAATTTTTTGGTGGTAATTTCCTGAAAAATGTAAAGCAAGAAAGGGAAAACTAAAAACACCATCCATATTGCTAGATTCCTTGTTAAAACTTGATATTGATAGTTTAAATAAAAAACACCACCTGTTATTATAAGGCAAAATAATGAATAAAAAAAACTCACTTGCCTATCTGAATATCTTTTGATGTGGTCGTCTTTAAGTTCTTTTAGGTCTTTAAAATATTGTGCATTAAAAAAAGTTCCTCGTCCGGGAAGAAAACCTACGAGCATTAAAAAATTTTGTGCAATATAGATGCTACAAATGCCAAGAAGAAAGAATTGAAGTCCGATTAGCAATCCGTAAGGAATACTGCTAACTGCATCAATATCTTCTGTCTGATATGTATGATAAATATTGTCTGCTGCGAATAGAACCATGATTATGCAACTCCAAATACTCAGCGTCAAACGGTTTGTACGTGAAAGAATAAAAGGAGTGAAAGCATTAAATAAGCTGAAAGCTGAAAATAATAATCCAATTGCCATTAAAGCTTTCACAAACAAACTATTTGTTTCGTATAGGTGAAGGTCAATAACCCAATACACAACTGCAATAGATTGCATAAGCGTTATCCCTTCAGTTAATCTTACAATTGTCTTATTTTTGTTAAAGGCTACTGTAAAAATGATAAAAATGAAAAGGAAGCAATATGGCCATATTTGAATGTGATTTTCAAAAATGTAAACTTGTTCGTGTTCGCCCGGCATAAAAGCAAAGAGACTAAAAGCAAATGAACCCAAAGCAACAATGAAAAGCGTGTTCCAATTCTCATAAAGTCGTTTAGCTTCAAAAAACACTCCTGCAAGTAAAGCCAACACGTTTAACGAAATCAGTAGTCTGTCCGTTGATTGCATTTTTGAAGCGATGTAAAAAACAAAAATTAGGAATAAAAGTCCTGTTATAAATAAAATTGGTTTTATGTCGTAAGTTTTGTTTCGCATCATTGAGTTTAATAAAACTGGTGGACAAACAGTCCAAATTTGAGGAATTAATAGGACTTTAAAAATAGTGTGTGCCTTTTATTATAACTCTCTTTGATCTAGGAGTTGTACATCATCCATCCAATAAGCGTCTTTACTGGTTCACCCAATCAATTCCTTTTTTAAGCCAATGGAGGGTGTTTTGTTCCGGTGAGTTTTCTTTGGGTTTAAAGTCGTATTCCCATTGTGCTATGGGCGGCATGCTTACCAATATTGATTCTGTATTGCCGTTGGATTCCAAGCCAAACCTTGTTCCCCTGTCGTATATTAAGTTATACTCCACATAACGGCTTCTGCGCATGTTTTGCCATTGTTTGTTCGATTCATCAAAGGCAGCATGGCGTTTTTTATCCATGATGGCACAATATATTTGTGGATAAGCTTTGGCCAACTCTACGGTAAATTCCAAAAACTTCTCGAATGCTTCCTCCCCATCGGTTTCTACACGATCGAAGAAGATACCTCCCACCCCACGGGTTTCGTTGCGGTGCTTGATAAAAAAGTAATCATCGGCCCAGGTTTTATAATGCGGGTAATAGCTTGTGTCGTACTTGTCGCAGATATTGCGCAGTGTTTGATGAAACCATGCTGCTTCTGTTTTATCAATGTAATGTGGAGTCAGGTCTATTCCGCCACCAAACCAGCATGCGCCATTGTCGAGCTCAAAAAAGCGCACGTTCATATGTATGATGGGCATAAACGGATTGTATGGGTGGATAATAGAAGATATGCCGGTAGCTGAATATCTATTGGCTTTAGTGCCCAATATGGCTTCCATCTTATCCGAAAAATCAGCCTCCACATGCGAAAAGTTAAGCCCGGCTTTTTCAATTACATTTCCGTTGCGCATTACGCAGGTCAAACCCGAACCTATATCCTTTGTCCACGGTATTTGCTCAAACATAGCTTTTCCGTCGCCTTGTTCCAACTGAAGGCACATATCCTGTTGTAGTTTCTGATAGAGGGAGGCTATTTTTTGGGTATGGAGCATGATTTTTAGAGGTTAGGTATTAGGGGTTAGGAGTTAGGGGTTAGGAGTTAGGGGTTAGGGGTTAGGAGTTAGAAGTTTAGAGTTTAGAGTTTTAGAGTTTAAGTTTAGAGTTCCCGCCCATTAGGAGTTAGGGGTTTAGAGGTTAGAGTTAGGGGTTAGAATTTCAGAGTTTAGAGTTTAAAGTTTCGCCCATTAGGTATTAGGGGTTAGGAGTTAGTATCAGCTACCTTCTTCTTTTTTGGTATAAAACGGCCAAAGGTCTTTTTTTGGAAGTTATAAAAAAATGTAAACTGACCGAATAGCGCCCCAATAACCAAAAGTAAAACCTGATACGATGGTACAATGGTCAACACGTACATAGGTATTTTTATCCAGAGCGACGTGTCGGCATCTATGCCTAGAAAAGCGAAGATGTATTTTCTAACGTACACAGCGGCACTTCCGGTAACCGAAAACACAATCAGGATTAGAACTACCTGAAAGTTTGATTTTATTCTCCAACGTGTTTTTAGTTTTTTAAGCATAGGTGTTATCCACTAAATTATTTATATTTTTTGTAATTGCTGCGCAATTCTTTTTTCATCCGCGAATTTATTTTACCGTTTCCAATCGGTTCTTTTAATCCAATCGGCCAAAAACTTGGCATTTTCGTAAGGTACATCAGGTAAAAAGCCATGGCCAAGGTTTATTATCCAGTTATGGTTTTTACTACCAAAGTCGATGTAGGTATTAAGTGTTTTTTCAATGGTGGCCTGGTCGGAATACAACAACCTGGGGTCGATATTACCTTGCAGACCGATATTGGGATCCACCATTTTACGAGCCACATCCAAAGGTGTTTGCCAGTCGATACTCAGGTAATCGCACATATCAGGTGTAACCTGGGCAATCCCTGTTCCTAAATCTTTCGGGAAATAGATAAATGGAATATTCTCCTCACGCACTGCTGCTGCAATTTTTTTAACGGCCGGAAAAAACAATTCTTTATACAGTTCAAAAGGAATAAGTCCGGCATGTGTTTCGAAAAGCTGAAAGACTTTTACGCCATGCTTTATTTGATTTTTGGCATAAATAATAGATAATTCGGTGATGGCATCTACCAGTTTTTTAATGGTTTCTTTATGCTGATAGATATATTTTATGGCCTTGGGAAAATCTTTGCTTCGACCAATGCCTTCGAGCATATAGCACAAAACCGTTAGGGGTGCACCGCAGAAACCTATCAAGGGAATATGCGCCGGCTTGGTAGCCACTATCTGCTTGATGACCTCATAAATATAATTCAACTTTTCGGGGTCGGGATGTAAAGCTTCCAGTACATTGTCGCGTTCTATAAGCGGTACATCAAATTCCGGCCCTCTGTCGGTGAATTCGAGCCCCATGCCCATGGCGTAAGGAATCACCAGGATGTCGGAGAAAAGAATGGCGGCATCAACGCCCAAATCGTCCACAGGAAGCAGCGTAACCTGAGCGCCCATCTCGGGTTTTTGCATCATCTCCCAAAAAGTATGCTTTTCTTTTAATTTTAAATACGAGGGCAATACACGTCCTGCCTGACGCATAAACCAAAAGGGCGGTCGCTCGGTTTTTTCTCCCGCCAGTGTTTGAAGTAATATAGAGTTGTTCATTTTGTTAGTATAAAGAATCAAGTATCAAGAAAAAGAATCAAGTATCAAGAATCAAGTATTAAGTATCAAGATCGATAGGTTAATAGGTTATTAGGCTGTTACGTGGAGCCAACTTCCAACTGAACTGTTAACTGTTAACCGTTAACTGTCTCAGCGCTTTGCGACTTTTGTCTATTGTTTTTTGTAAATCTTCGGTGGTATGTGCAATGGAAACAAAACTAGCTTCAAACTGCGATGGTGCACTGTAAATACCTCCCTCTAAACCCAAACTAAAGTATTTGGCAAACAGCTGCGTATCACATTTCATTACATCCGAAAAAGTATTTACTTCTTTTTCTTTGGTAAAAAATAGGGTAAACATGGCTCCTACCCTATTGATGACACCCGGAAAGTTTAGTTCGTCCAAGTTCTTTTGCAGTCCGGCAGCTAAAAAGGCGGATTTTTCTTCCAGCTCTTCGTAAAAACCTTCTGTTGTATTCAGAAGTCGTAAGGTAGTTAGTCCGGCAGCCATGGCCATAGGATTTCCGGATAGCGTTCCAGCCTGGTAAACTGGTCCATTGGGAGCGAGCATATCCATAATTTCTTTTTTACCGCCATAGGCACCCACGGGCAGTCCTCCACCAATTATTTTCCCTAAGGTGGTCAGGTCGGGTGTTATGCCCAGCAGCTCTTGTGCACCACCTTTAGCTACTCTGAATCCGGTCATCACCTCATCAAAAATCAATAAAGTACCATGGTCGGTACAAGCTTTGCGAAGTCCTTTTATAAAATGGTCGCTAGGCTTAATCACGCCCATATTCCCCGTAACGGGCTCTAAAATAACGGCAGCCACCTGGTTTTTATATTGCTCCAGTAAGCTGAGCACCGAATCCAAATCGTTATAGGTGGCAGTCAGCGTATCGCTGGCCGTTCCTTTGGTAACACCGGGCGAGTTGGGGGTGCCGAAAGTAAGCGCTCCGGAGCCGGCTTTAATCAGAAAGCTATCGCCATGTCCGTGGTAACATCCCTCGAACTTGATAACAAGGTCGCGCTTGGTATATCCTCGTGCCAGTCGCAGTGCACTCATGGTAGCTTCCGTACCTGAATTTACCATGCGGACACTTTGGATGGAAGGCATCATCTCGCAAATCAGTTCCGCCATCTCTGTTTCCATCAATGTTGGTGCGCCAAAGCTGGTTCCGTTTTCGGCCGTGTGGTGCAATGCCTCCACCACTTCAGGATGGGCATGACCCAATATCATTGGCCCCCAGGAACCTACATAGTCGATATACTCATTGTTATCGATATCGGTAATTTTAGATCCTTTGGCTTTTTGGATAAACAAGGGGTTTCCACCCACGGAATTAAATGCCCTAACCGGCGAATTAACCCCTCCGGGTATATGTTTTATGGCTTCTTTGAAGGCTGCTATGCTTTTTTGTGTGTTCATTTTTTTTAAATTAAATTAGAATCAAGTATCAAGATATTAGTATCAAGACATTATGTGGTAAGATAACTTTGTACTTTATCCTTTCATCTTTTGTCTTTTGTCTTGATACTTGATACTTGATACTTTTATCTTAATACTTCATTTACAACAATCCCATCACATCTTGTGTATGGTAGGAGATAATCATATCGGCACCGGCACGTTTGATGGAAGTTAGGATTTCCAGGGTTATTCTTTCTTCGTCCACCCAGCCGTTGGCTGCTGCGGCTTTAACCATCGAAAACTCACCGCTCACGTTATAGGCGCACACGGGCATGTTAAATTCAGTTTTTACTCTATTTATAATATCAAGGTAGCTGAGGGCGGGTTTCACCATCACTATATCTGCTCCCTCAATAATGTCTTGCTGCACCTCGCGCATAGCCTCATTGCTGTTGGCCGGATCCATCTGGTAGGTGGCCCTGTTGCCAAATTGAGGTGCACTTTCGGCAGCATCGCGAAAAGGGCCGTAAAAAGCCGAGGCATACTTCGCCGAATAGGCCATGATAGGCATGTTGGTGAATTTATTATCGTCCAGTGCCTTGCGTATAGAACCTACGCGTCCGTCCATCATGTCGCTGGGGGCAATCATATCAACACCGGCTTGCGCCAGCGAAACCGACTGTTTGCCTAAGGTTATCAAGGTGGAATCATTATCTACGTCACCATCTATTATTGTTCCGCAATGGCCGTGAGTTGTATATTCGCAGTTGCAAACATCGGCTATCACAAAAAGATCGGGTAATGCTTTTTTTATGGCACGGGTAGCCTGCTGTACTATGCCATTATCTTGGCACGCCACCAATCCATGCTCATCTTTATGCTCCGGAATGCCAAATAACAAAATTGATTGTACTCCCAAACCATGTAACTCCTTGCATTTTTCCACCAACATATCCACTGATAGCTGATAATTGCCCGGCATGGATTTAATAGGGTTCTGCACGCCTTTTCCGGGTCGCACAAACAAGGGCATAATTAAATCATCTTTGGTCAGGCGGGTTTCTCTGATCATATTACGCGTCACCTCATTTTGACGCAATCGTCGAAGTCGTGTTATTGGAAAAGCCATATTTTAGATTTTAGATGTTGATGAAAATTAGAGGTTAGAAGTTAGAGATTAGAAGTTAGAGGTTAGAGGTTAAGCAAATCAACCTTTATCACGATAATAATTTACAATGGCCTGAAAGATACCTTCCGATGTTGGCTCTTTGGCAATGGCCAAGGGAGTTATTCCCTGCTCTTTTAAAGCTAGTGCTGTTGTTTGACCAATACACACCGTTTTTAACTCTTTTGATTCAACCATGGTATATAAATTATTAAAAGCCGACGGGCTAGCCAGTATAAGCATATCATAATCACCCTGTTTTATTTTTTCAAGAAGCTGATTATTCATCTCTTCGGGCACCGTATTTTTATACAGGTTTACACGTGTTACCTCGGCCACCCCTCCTATACGCTTTGTTAATTTATTTGGCGACAAAGTTCCGGTTGCCCATATTACCTTAGCGTTTCTCCCTTCAAGATAAGTTACAAACTTTTCGGTAAACTCACTTCCGGTTTTTGCTTTGGCATCAAACGCAATGGGCAAGTCATAACTTCTGATAAGTTTGGAGGTTTTATATCCGATGGAAACAATTTTTAAGGACACAATCATATCTTCAAAAAAACCGTACCTGCTCATCTTTTTATAAAAAAACCGAAAACCATAGGCACTGGTAAAAACGATATGTGTGTAATTTTTATAGCCATTCAACAATTCACATTCTTCCTCGTCACATTCCACTTCCGAAAGTTCAATCATGGGTAATTCCATCAACTTTGCACCATATCCATTTAATATTTCGGCCAGCTCAGTCGATTTACCATAGGGTCGGGTTGTGACAAAGCATTTACCGTTTAAAATAGCTTCGGTATTTCTTTTGTTCACTTTAAGCA
>JAGXIP010000028.1 GCA_024635585.1 Saccharicrinis sp.
ATATTGGCCTCATCCATTAAATCTTCGTCAATGGTAATGCTGCCCACATAATTAAGGTTTGCTTCGGTAACCGAAACATTGTGTAGTTTAGACTTTACAACTTGAATGTGCATCATAAAAGTTTTTGTAAATCAAATTATCAATTAATCTTACTTTATCTGCAAACACCGCAATACATCCTACAATATAGTCACTTTGGCTCCAATTATCAACAACTTGCAGTGTGTTCCCGTCCACAATATTAAAATATTCTACATTTAATAAGCTGGATCTATTTATATTTTCGACTACAAAATTAGCAACTTCTTTTATATTTCCCGTTTTTATGAGTTGTTTCGACTCAAATAAGGTTCTGGAAATCAGGGTTGCTTCTTTGCGCTGTGCTTCGCTGAGCCTTACGTTACGCGAGCTCAAGGCCAGTCCATCGACTTCTCTAATTATTTCGCCTGCCACAATATCAATTGGGTAATCAAGCATTTTAGTCATGGCTTTAATAATAGCCAGTTGCTGAAAATCCTTTTCGCCAAAAAAAGCCTTGTCGGGTTGCACCAGTTCAAAAAACCTGCTCACAACTTGTGCCACTCCATTAAAATGCCCCGGTCGAAATTCGCCTTCCATCACCTTATCCAAGCTACCAAAATCAAACACTCGGTTATCTTTATCAGGATAAACTTCATTTACCTCGGGGTGATACAAAATTTTACAAGCCGTATTACTTAGTAACAAAGTATCCTCCTCAATAGTTCGAGGATAATTTTTAAGATCATCGGGATTGTTGAATTGGGTGGGGTTTACAAAAATGCTAACCACTACCACATCGGTACATGCCCCGGCTTTCTTCACCAAACTTAAATGTCCATGGTGCAAAGCTCCCATGGTAGGCACAAACCCAATTGTTCGGCCAGCCGCTTTGTGCTCCCCAACTAACTGTTTAAGTTCCGCCGACTTAGTAACAATCTTCATCCGCAAATAATTTTTTCAAAAAATAAAAACATGTTAAAAAAACGCACAAAGTAAATAATAAAATCCATACCATAAAAGCACAAGATTTTACACCTTCACCGTACGTTGAGTTAGAAAGATCGAATTTGCTATAAATCAAATGCTTTTTGCCTGACTTACAGCAGTTAAATGGGAGATCGAAAAAACAATAAAAAAACATGTCGTTGTTTCAGAACATTATTTTTGCTAATTTTGTACTCTGTTACAGTTTTCACAGAGCAATTATCATCAACAAAATATGAAGCAAAAAACAAAGGTTTTATTTATTTCTCAAGAAATCACACCCTATCTTCCCGAAACACCCATGTCGAAAAAAGGTCGGTTTCTACCCCAAGGAATACAAGAGAAGGGGAAAGAAATAAGAACATTTATGCCACGTTTTGGTTGCATCAATGAGCGCAGAAACCAATTACATGAAGTAATTCGTTTATCGGGGATGAATTTAATTATTGATGACACCGACCATCCCCTTATTATCAAAGTTGCCTCGATACAGGCTGCGCGTATGCAGGTTTATTTTATCGACAATGAAGATTACTTTCACAGAAAACAAATATTTACAGGTAAGGACGGCAAAGAATTTAAAGATAACGACGAAAGAGCCATCTTTTTTGCCAGGGGCGTATTAGAAACTACAAAAAAGCTGCGATGGGCGCCTGATATTATTCACTGCCACGGATGGTTTACCGGATTGGTGCCTTTGTATATTAAAAAGGCCATGAACGAAGATCCTCATTTTATCAAGTCTAAATTAGTGTATAGCATTTATAATGATGACTTTAACAGTACATTCCCTGATACATTTCCGGATAAATTTATGATGGACGGTATTGAAAAGAATGATTATACCGAACTAAGCCCATTTAATTACGAAAACCTAAGTAAATTAGCCATCAATTTTAGCGATGGAATTATAGAAGGTGCTCCCGATACGAATCAGAATGTTATAGATTATGCAAAGTCTTCTGGCAAACCCTTCTTAAATTTTCAGGACGAAGAAACGTATATTGATGCCTATAACTCGTTCTACGACGATTTAATGAACAAATAATCCTTTAAAATTTAAAAAGTGCAGATACCAAATTTCACTTATATGCGAGTAGGTCAAATACTCTCGCTTGCCCTCATAATGCTAACTTCATGGTCGTGTGATGACGAACCAGCCCAAATTGGAGAAGAAATATTTGGAGGCAACCTAATTGACACCAAAATATATGTTAGCTCGGGAGATGCGTTAAAAGCCACGAACGTTCATTCGGAAGCTGTTGACTTTACTTCGGATGCTGCTGATTTTAGTAGCGTAAACTATTTGATGCTTGGCGAGTACAACGACCCTATTTATGGTAGCATAAAAGCAGATTTTTTAAGCGAACTTTCGGTAGGGTTTCCGAAACCAAACGTGCATCATGACACCATTGAGTATGTGGGCACCGAACTTAGGTTGCAATATCAAGTTAACTCTTGGATTGGCGACACCATAGCAGAGCATAAAATATCCGTGTACGAACTAAACTCAGTTTTAAATACTGAGCTTAATTACAAATCGGATTTTGACCCAACAGGAACATATTACCTTGAACCCATTGGTACGGATACATTTGAAGTTAAAAATGGCACTATCGATACCATGTGGCAGGTATCAGGTTATCAGCATACCCTTGCAATTAAAATTAACGATGAGGTTGGCCAAAGATTGTTCGATGCCGACTCGGTTACCATTAACAATATAGAAAGCTTTAAAAGCCTGTTGAATGGCCTGTATGTTACCACCGAACTACTACCGAACAATGAACCTGGTTCTTTGCTACGCCTTCCCTATACGGTGGCATCAAATCTATCTCAGGAACTTGCTGTTATCTATCGAAAAAAGAAAATTCTAAAAGATATCGCCAATAAAGATAGTATCGCCTATGATACTACTTCAATGCAATTCCCTATAAACAAGGAAGCCACCAAAATAATCCGATATAAGCATAGCGATGAAAATTCCATCATTAACTTTGCCGATGATAACGCCGACAAATTATATCTGCAAGGTATGGGTGGCACAAAGGGCAAGGTAAATATTACCGAAGATTTTATAAATGAATGGCAAGCGATACTCGATACCGATAACAATGCCCCAATAAATAGCATTGCCTCGGTTGAAATAAGCTTTTATGTAGATACACTCAAGGGTGATTTTAGAAACACCTTACCCTCAGCGCTAAACCTATATGTATTGAACAGCGATGGGAAATACGTAACCGTTAGCTCCCAAACCGCAACCAACCCATCCGATTTTAATGGTGGAACAGCTAAGCTAACAAATGACGGTGCCATAAAATATACCTTTACCATGCAAAACAGTTTTTTTGAAGAGTTTATTAATCCTTCCAATTTGGGCAATAGTCAAAAAAATTACCGCGAACTTTTTGTAGGCATCTCCGATCCTAAATTTAATTTTAATAGGGTAATTTTACATGGCATGAACATTGCAAAAGATAATCCTAACAAGAGTATAAAACCATCTAACATCACAGTTAAATATGTAACTGTAGAGTAACTTAGTGCGCATTATGGCAGATGTTTATTTATCATTTAGTTGTAAAAAAGACTATGTATTCTAAAACATAAACGTATCTGAAAAAAAAACTGCCCCTCCTTAAAAAAGCGGCAGTTTTTTTTTTATGATCAAATTTAACAACCATCATATTATTAGTTTTCTTACTTTTAGCCTTTACAAAATCCTATCAACACTAATTCAATGATATTGCACAGAAAACTAACTGAGGAAGAAATAAAATCACTTGAAAATCAGAACTGCCGAGCTATGGATGGTTGGGACAAAGTATGGATTACGGATGACTTTGTAACCACCCACATTAAAAACGTTACTTTTTCAGGTGTCAGTTACTTGGGTTTGTTTTCCGAAAAAATAACACTCCCATCGGGTGCTTTAGATATGGCTGGCATTTACAATGCCCACCTTCATAATTGTACCATAGGCAACCAGTGTTATATCAAAAATATTGGAACTTCTATTTCCAATTACATCATCCACGAAAAGGTAATCATCCAAAATACCGGAACTTTAATGGTAGATGGTGAATGCAGCTTTGGAAACGGTGTTGAGGTTTCGCCAGTTAACGAAGGCGGAGGACGCGAGGTGCTTATTTATGATGAACTATCGGCACATACGGCCTATCTGATGGCATTTTATCGCGACCGCATTAAAATGATTCAAGCCATCCAGAAGTCTATACAAGACTATGTGAATCTGCAAACATCCTCACAGGGGAATATTGGTAGAAATTCAATACTTATCAATTGCGGAACACTTAAAAATGTAAAGATTGGCAGTTCAGCCCAACTTAATGGCGTAGCGCTTTTAAGTAACGGCACTATACAAAGCAACCCCGAAGCACCCTCCTATATTGGTCAAGGCGTAAATGCGGGCGACTTTATTATTTCGTCGGGTTCGCGGGTGAGAGATGGAGCTTATTTACGCCATTGTTTTGTGGGTCAAGGCTGCGAAATAGCCAATTCATTTACAGCCGACAATTCCTTGTTTTTTTCAAATAGCCAATGTTTGCAAGGTGAGGCTTGTAATATATTTGCAGGCCCCTATACAGTTACGCACCATAAATCGACTCTATTAATTGCTGGCTATTATTCCTTTTTTAATGCGGGCAGTGGTACCAACCAAAGCAACCACATGTACAAGTTGGGCCCCGTGCACCAGGGCGTAATAGAGCGAGGTGGACGCACAGGAAGCAATGCCTATGTACTATGGCCAGCACAAATTGGTGCATTCTCTATGATATTAGGTAATCATTATAGCAATCCAAACATCTCATCCCTCCCCTTCTCTTATTTAATTGAAGAAGAGGGTAAAAGTGTACTGATACCCGGGCAAAACCTATTTAATGTGGGCACCGCTCGCGACGTAAAAAAATGGCCCAAGCGCGATAAACGCATGGGTACGTATCATTTGGATTATATTGTTACTGATGCCCTCAACCCCTATACCATTGACAAAATAATTGAAGGCAAACATATTTTAGAGCAGCTTAAGCAAAAAGCAAATCCCGAAGCCAAAAATATGATGTACAAAAACACCCAATTATCTTTAGGCTCCATAAACCGAGGAATTAAACTGTACGAACAAGCCTTAAATAAATACGTGGGTGATGAGTTGATTAAGTTTTTTGAGAAGGGAAATTTTGAAGAAGTCAGAGGTTCGTCTATCACGGATAAACAAACATGGCTCGATTTAGCCGGTCTAATCTGCAACAAAGCTTCGCTTGGAATGTTTATGACAGATATAGAGGATAGTGAAATTAACATAAACCAGTGGGATAGCTTTTATAAGGCTCAGTTTGCAGCGTACCCCAGCTTAAAACAAGCTCATGCGCTACAGGTGTTAAAAAACTACTTCCATATCGACATATCATCCTGTCCGTTACAAGATATTACCAGCTTTTTGGAGGATTATATAGAAAACAATACCAAAATTAAAAATGCCATTTTAACCGATGCCAAAAAAGAATTTAGCGTAAAAAGTAAAATTAGTTTTGGAATAGATGGCGATAATGAATTACAGGACATGGATTTTGAAGCGGTGCGTGGAAGCATTAACAGCCAACCGTTTATGGAAGAAATAACCTTAGAATATGAAAATTTAAATCAGAATATACGCAGTTTTATTAACCAATTGGCCAATAACAATACGTGTACAAACTAATTAATTTGTCGTACTTATTGTATATATCTGTATAAACAGAAATGCCAGTTTATTTTTATTTATTGAGTTTAAAATCAAACACTTATTATGTGCGGAATAGTTGCCTATGTAGGAGATAAATTAGCCTACCCCATCTTAATTAAAGGATTACAACGTTTGGAATATAGAGGTTACGACTCGGCGGGTATAGCCCTGTTAAACTCGGGCACACATACCTATAAATGCCTTGGTAAAGTAAACGATCTTGAAAATCATGCCAAAGGACAATCCCTTGTGGGCAGTATTGGTATGGGACATACCCGTTGGGCTACCCATGGCGAACCCAGCGATGCCAATGCGCATCCACATACCTCGATGAACGGCAAATTTACTCTGGTGCACAACGGTATTATTGAAAACTATGCCCATCTAAAAAAAGAACTCATTACAAGAGGATACATTTTCCAGAGCGAAACTGATACTGAAGTGCTGGTGAATTTAATTGAAAACATTTATCTGGAGCAAAAGGTAAATGCCGAAATAGCCGTTAGACTTGCCCTATCAAAAGTAGTAGGTGCATACGGATTGGTTATTTCGTGTAGCGATGAGCACGACCAGCTAATTGCTGCACGCAAAGGGAGCCCACTGGTAATTGGTGTTGGCGATAAAGAATATTTTTTAGGTTCGGATGCCTCGCCCATTATAGAATATACCGATAGGGTAATTTATATGAACGACGAGGATGTGGCCATCATAACAAAGGACGATTTGATATTAAAGAATATCCAGAACGATGCCCTTAAACCCAAAATACAAAAGATTGAGCTTACCATCGATAAAATAGACAAAGGTGATTATGAGCATTTTATGCTCAAAGAGATACACGAGCAACCATCATCCATTGGCGATACTTTTAGAGGTAGAATATCCATAGATAAATCAAAAATATTTTTGGGTGGTATCATTGATGTGATGCCTAAATTAACGCAGGCTAAACGGATTATAATAGTAGCTTGTGGAACTTCGTGGCATGCTGCTATGGTAGGCGAATACCTGTTTGAGGAGTTTGCCCGTGTACCCGTTGAAGTGGAGTATGCTTCGGAATTTAGATATAGAAACCCGGTGATTACTCCCGACGATGTGCTGATAGCTATTTCGCAAAGTGGCGAAACAGCCGATACGCTGGCTGCTATTAAAATGGCCAAAGAAAAAGGTGCCACCATCATCGGAATTTGTAACGTAGTTGGTTCTTCCATTCCACGCGAAACCCATGCCGGGGTATATACCCATGCGGGTCCCGAAATTGGTGTTGCCTCTACCAAGGCCTTCACTTCACAAGTAACCGTTTTAACCATGATGGCCTTTATGTTAGGTCGCAAACGGGGTTCAATTTACGACCAACAGTATAAAGAACTGGTGCAGGAACTTACCTTAGTTCCCGAAAAAATTAGAACCATATTAAAATCAGAATCCTATATTAAAGAAATAGCCGAAAAATACAAAGATGCCACCAACGCCTTATATTTAGGAAGAGGATACCTATTTCCGGTGGCATTGGAAGGTGCACTTAAGCTAAAAGAAATTTCGTACATACATGCCGAAGGTTACCCGGCTGCCGAAATGAAACATGGCCCAATTGCCCTTATCGACGAGAATATGCCGGTATTTGTTTTGGCCACAAAAGATAAATCGTACGAAAAAATTGTGAGTAACATACAAGAAGTGAAAGCCCGCAGTGGTAAAGTGATAGCTATTGTTACCGAAGGCGACGAAACCATTAAAAATTTGGCCGACCATGTGATTGAGGTGCCGGATTCGCATGAGGCTATCGCTCCCCTACTTACCGTTATTCCATTGCAAATAATATCCTATTACATCGCTGTTATGAGAGGTTGTAACGTGGATCAACCACGTAACCTGGCCAAATCGGTTACGGTTGAGTAGGCTGGCATATCAATGTGTAATAAGCTTATGCTTTTTTATTAACTAAAGCATAATTTGAAATATTAGATTCTTCCCTACCAAAACCTAGTAGGGAAGAATTTTATGTGATTGCTATGAACCGCTTGACATTGGTTTATCTTTTAACTGTTGCATTGCCTCACGGATACCCATATCGAGAATAGAAGTGATATAACCTGCTACTTTGTTGCTAAGTCCCTCCATGGCTTCCAGATCTTTACCCCAGATACTTTTATTATTCAGAATTGCTTTGACTTTTGAATGCACTGAGCTGTCATTTTTCCACTGATCGCGAATAAACTTTACCTGTTCGGCAGTATCTCTAATTTCAAAATGTAAGTCATTATAATATCCCCGGTACAAAACCAACATAGCTGCCAACGTAAAAGTTAGATGTTGGGGCAACTGACCAGCTTTGTTACAAGCATCAATAAATGAGGGATAATGACGAGCCATCCATTTAGACAATGAATTTAACTCGATATAATGTGATATTTCGCTAATTTGCAACTCATTAAGGCAATATAACGGCTATCACACCTTCTTTATTCTGCAATAGATACTCATTAAAATTAAGATAGGGGAAAATTTTTGGCGCAAAATTGGATAAGGGTTGATACAAATAGGAACTGTCCTTGGTTTCTTGAGGAATTATATTCCATGTTTTATCGAACGACGCAAAAACAGCGAGTAGTACACTTAATATAAATCCGTACTTAAGCAGGGCAAAAGCTGCACCAAGTACCCGGTTAATAAAACCCAAAGCCACAGCCTTAACCAAGCTATCTAGTATCTTTGCCAGCAAATGTACTGCAATAACAATAAGTATAAAGGTGATAAAAAAAGCAACTATGTTAATATAGTCGTTTTGCCAATAACGTAATAACCATTCCTGGGTTAAAGCAGAGAATTTAATGGCACCGAAAACACCCAACACTAGTGCAGCCAATGAAGCAAACTCAATGATTAGTCCATTTTTAAAGCCTTTAATCAAAGCAAAAATTAATAGGATACCTATTATAATATCAAAATAATTCATCAAAGTGATTTCTTTTGGGCTAAAATAACAAAACAGTCGTTTATTATTGCCTAATTGCTAATCTTATTTATTCTGAAAAAAATTTTATATTTATCTTTTTTAAACCTTAGCATATATGCCAATTCTTAACTCTATTATATCCTTAGTAAATATGCGGCGCTTGTCGCAGATAGACCATTTTAAATCAAACCCCGAAGATGTTCAAAAAGGACAGCTCATGGATTTGGTTAAAAAGGCAAGCGGAACCCAACATGGTAAAAAGTACGACTTTGCTAGCATAAAAACGATAAAAGATTTTCAGGAGCGTGTGCCCGTGCAAAAATATGAGCAAGTGGAACCTCTTATCGATATCATAAAAAGAGGCGAAAAAAATATACTATGGCCCGGCGAAATAAAATGGTTTGCTAAATCCTCCGGAACAACTTCTTCTAAGAGTAAGTTTATACCCGTCTCGAGAGAATCATTAGAAGACTGCCATTTTAGAGGTGGTAAAGATGTGTTGGCTATTTATAACAATCTTTATCCCGAAAATGAAATATTTAGCGGAAAGGGACTTACCCTGGGCGGAAGTCAGCAACTTAATCAGTTCAACAATGATAGTTTTTACGGCGATCTTTCGGCCATATTAATAGGTAATTTACCTTTTTGGGTCAATTTTATTCGAACACCAGATCAATCCATAGCACTTATGGATAAATGGGAAGAAAAGTTGGTTAAAATGACGGAGGCAACTTTAAATGAAAACGTAACCTCATTATCGGGTGTGCCATCGTGGTTTTTGGTGCTGCTAAAGCACTTGATTGAACATACAGGCAAACAAAATTTATTAGAAATATGGCCTAATCTGGAACTTTTTATACATGGTGGAATTGATTTTGGTCCATATCGCGAACAATACAAAAAACTTATCCCTTCGGATAAGATGCATTACTTGGAAACCTACAATGCTTCAGAGGGCTTCTTTGCCATCCAGAATGACCCACAAGATTCATCCATGCTACTCATGTTGGATTATGGAATTTTTTACGAATTTGTGCCCATGGAGGAGTGGGGCAAAGATTATCCAAAGGCCTTAACCATTGAAGATGTTGAGCTAAACACCAATTATGCCATTGTAATTTCTACCAACGGCGGACTGTGGCGTTATGCCGTAGGCGACACAGTAAAGTTCACTTCAAAACATCCGCATAAAATAATTATTACAGGCCGCACCAAGCACTTTATCAATGCTTTTGGCGAAGAACTTATAATCGACAACTCAAATAAAGCCATTGACCATGCCTGCAACGTTACTGGCGCCGTTATAAAAGAGTACTCAGCAGCACCCATGTACATGAGTACCGAAGAAAAAGGTAAACATCAGTGGATGGTGGAGTTTGAAAAATTCCCTGACGACATACATCGTTTTGCTACTGAACTGGATAAAAAACTCCAAGAGATCAACTCCGACTACGAAGCGAAACGATATAAAGATATAACGCTTGAATTCCCTAAAATTGAAGTGGCTAAAAAAAATCTTTTTTTCGATTGGCTAAAAAAACATGACAAATTAGGTGGTCAAAATAAGGTGCCACGCTTAGCTAACAACCGCGATTTAATGGAAGAACTCCTTAAACTAAACGAAAAAGAAAATTAACCTAACCCTCGTTTTTCATTTGGTTTAAAAACCCATATAAACCTCAAAACAGTTTTTTATGCACATAGCCATTGCCGGAAATATAGGATCAGGAAAAACAACCCTTACCACCTTACTTTCGAAGCATTACGGATGGAAGCCCCATTACGAAGAAGTAGATACCAATCCTTATTTAGCCGATTTTTATGAAGATATGCAACGATGGTCATTTAGCCTACAAGTATATTTTTTAAACAGTCGATTTTCGCAAATCAACGATATTCGCAAAACTGGCAAAACAGTTATTCAGGACAGAACCATTTACGAGGATGCCCATATTTTTGCACCCAACCTTTACGATATGGGTCTGATGAGCCAACGCGATTTCGATAACTACACTTCGTTATTTAAGCTGATGAGTAGCTTGGTGCAGGCGCCTGACTTGCTGATTTACCTTAGAGCTTCGGTGCCCAAATTGGTGGAACAGATACAATGTCGGGGGAGAGACTACGAGAGCAATATACGCTTAGATTATCTAAAACGCCTTAACGAACGCTACGAAGCATGGGCCACACATTACACACAAGGTAAAATTTTGATTATTAATGTGGATGAGTATAACTTCATGAAAAACCAATCGGATTTAAGCTCCATAATCGACAAGGTTGACGTGCATGTAAATGGGCTGTTTTAAGATTCGAAGACTAAGAGACAAGATACTATAAGATTAGAGTCTACGAGGGTAAATAGATTAAAGTAAACGAAACGGTTCGTTCTTTACCCCACCATTGCATGATTAAAAAATACACTCTGGCGTTGTTGTAACTCTCGAAAACGGTAATGTATTAATTGAAGGCATGGACCAAAAAGTATGGGAAATTGCTGCAAAAATGTAGGAAAAACAATTTTCGAATTTACAAATTACTTATTGCCATCAGCAGCAATTATTCTAATTTTTCAAATCTCAGAGTCTCACTTTAGTTCCTTAGTCTTAAATACTTCTTTTAAATAGCCTTGATACTTAAATTTTCTTTTAATTTCATCCAATTTGTTACCACCGCCAGTGGCTTTAGAACCGCAGTAGATAAAATTGACGACAGTTCGGGAATCAAAACCTATCCCAACCCGGTTAAAAACATGCTTAATATTGTATTACCTGATTATTCAAAAGTTAAATCAATTGAAGTTATTGGTTTAAGCGGTAGGGGTTACATCCATATGACGGACGGATTTGATCAAGATGTTAATTTGAATGTAGAAATGCTGTCGGAAGGTTTTATTTTATTATCTTAACAACTGCCGATAGTAAACTACGAGCTATGTTTTTAAAGGAATAATAACAATGGTGATAAAAAAAAAGTTGTCCAAAATTTCGGACAACCTTTTTATACTTTCATGACTAGTACTACGTCCTGTAAATTCACCTCTAAATACGGCAATGTATAATATTATATAAATATATTATTTAAACCCTTATACTAAATTTTAAACACTATATTTGTGCATATATACGGCATTAATGCTGTTTACCAACCAAATTACAGGGTCTGAAAATGAGTGCACTTGATAGTATAGATTGCCGCAACCTTTCCTTTTCGCTTGATGTTTCGGAAAATAGGCTAAGTAAAGCAAAGTTAGTGTTTGGGGAAAAGGTTCTAAAAAGAATTTTAGTATTCAGCTTATACATTATGGGAGTGCGAAGAACAGAGATATCCCAAACGATAAATCTACCTGAAAACACCGTGCGCACAATGCTTAAAACCATTTCAAAAAACGGCGTAATGGCATTGTTTTTTTTGCGTAAAAAGCCAATGGAGGTGATAAAAGAAACAGATAAAAAGTCTTCTCCAATGGGGAATATTGAAATTAGTGAACAAACTAACCAATATAAAATTTCGATAAACGAAACAGATATTTTTATTTTAAAAAAGAATAAGGATCAACTTAAAGCAATGGTTTTAACATTTGCTGAAAACGGATTAATTACAAAAACACATGCTGGAAAATTACTTAATGTCAG
>JAGXIP010000029.1 GCA_024635585.1 Saccharicrinis sp.
GCTCATTACACGTACATTTTGCTTACACGTTTGGGTTATATCTTCAAACACCATGTTTACCTTTCTTCGGGGCATAAAAAAAAATAAGTTTGCAAAGGTAAAACCCAATCCTTTTAACAAAGAACGCAGAAAATCAGGTGACTTGCCGGTATAGGCTTTAGACCACATGCTACCCCACAAACCGCTTATCCTCACCCCTATAACCTGAACATTATCAGGCAACTGGTTAATAATTTCGTAGGCGGACTTTTTATTCTGGATACGTTCCAATCCTTGTTCTGCAATTTTGCCCGAAGGATAAATAACAATACTTCGGTTGTGTTTAAAAGCATTAATAGTAGCTTGTTTAATGTCGTTTAGCACATCAACGTTTCGGCTGCCAGCACTCAAATCGCTTACTCGCACAGCCCCCCAACGTTTAAAAAATAAATGAAGCACAGGCATATCATAGTAAGTCGAGGTAATTACCGGAACCACATTTTTGTGCGGATAAATTGAGCTTACCAACAGCATGGGATCCACCACCGCCTGATGGTTGGGTAAAAATAAAACTGGCTTGCTTTTATCAATGCAATCCAGCTGTGATAGCTGCACCTTATAACGCAAGGATAATATAAGCCTACCCAATAAAAATATCAACCGAGCAATACCTTTTATAATGGGATTTTTTTCTTTCATTTTTTGGGTTCAAAGTTTTTAAGTTTAGAGTTCTCGCCTAATTAAATCTTATACGACCGGATGTCATTTCATTTGAGTTCATAGTTTAAGGTTCTCACTAAATCAAAATTTCGCGCAATGCAATATCGAATTAAGCGATATCCAGCTGCCTAATATTAAACCCCATAGGAATGGATTCACTCCGTCCGACACACCGAACACCGATTACAGATCACTGCTTTTCCGTCAAAAAATAAATTTTAATAAGGGGACGGGATGTTTAGTGAAACGAATTGGAGCAAAGCGGAAATCGACATGGTCAAATCCCGATGCTTCCAATTTATTTTCTTCGGGGTCACTTCATTCCAACCGCTTACTGTTTACTAATAATTGTTACGCACCCCCGGAAGCTTAATATAAACTATCGCTGTAATCGCGAGGGTGATGAGCAATACAGCCACGAATACCATACGTGCATCAAAGGCCGCCTCTACCAGCGAAAATATACCGGCAGAAAATAAAATAGCCAAAAATACCATTTGATTGTTGTAAGCTATCACCGGCCCCAGCTCCCTGCCTTTCACTTTGTCTTGCATAAATGCATTAAGCGGTATTTTAAATAATCCTGCAAAAAAAGCAAAAATTATAATCAGAATGGTAAAAAGGATGACATCTGGTTTGGCTGCGAGGATAATTAACATGCTCAAGGCCATTCCCATACCACCTATCGGAACCAGTTTTGTGTTCACCTTATGATTCGAAATTACTCCAGCGAAATAACATCCTGCACCTATACCAACGGCTACCAGTGCCATAATTGTACCTGTTGCGGTATTGGATAAATATAAAACTTCTTCGCAATAAATATATAAATTCATCTGAACCATGGAGCCAATAAGCCAAAAAATAGACAAGCCCAAAACGGTGTAGTTAAGCCCTTTAATTTGTTTGCTCCACTTGTACCACCTAAATGGAAATAAAAATGGATTTAAAGTGTCAGATGAATCGTCTTCGGGCTCCGTTTCGTGCACTTGTATACGCAAACTAGCTAACCAGCCAACAAGCGCCAATACAATAAACGAGGTACAGAGGATAATTAAAGGGGTGTTGTTGCTGAAATACTGACCCAGATCCGAAATATAACCACCCAAAAATGTGCCAGTCAACACGGCCACAAAGGTCAGCATCTCCATGGCTCCGGTTCCAAATGAGATACCTTTTGTTCCGCCTATGTCGCGTATGATGCCATATTTGCTAGGGGAGTAAATGCAACTTTGTGTGCCCATTAAAAACATGGCGGTCATTACAACATATATATTAGTGAAAACAAAGCCAAAAGCTGCCAGTATCATAATGGGTATTTCGGCCAATTTAGCTGCTTTTATTATGGTAGCTTTAGGATGTTCTTTGGCCAGTTTTCCTGCCCAGGGCGATAAAAATATATAAGGAAGCACCAACAAGGCGGCCGCTGCTGATACCAAAGTGGCTTTGCTGTCGGGACCTATCCATAACACGCCAACAAAGCCTATGAGTGTTTTCAATAAATTATCGTTTAAAACTCCGGCAAAATTAGTGCTGAACAACGGTAACCACTTTAATTTCTTTCTCATTACAATGATCTATTTTTTTATGGTATTCAATGCATAAAGATATAATATAGAGGCTCAACTTACTATTGTTTGCTATCATTAAAATTAATCAGTCCACTCTATTGATTATTTTACTTAGGAATGATAAATTTGTGTGCTCAAAAATTTAGAGCCATAAAAAATAAATAATGGGACGCGCATTTGAATACCGTAAAGCCACAAAGCTCAAAAGATGGGCAAGCATGGCAAAAATATTTACCAAATTAGGCAGACAGATTACCGTAGCTGTTAAAGACGGTGGGGGAGATCCGGAGGTTAACCCTCGTTTAAGGATGTTGATCCAGAATGCCAAATCGGCCAATATGCCCAAAGAGAACGTAGAAAGGGCCATTAAAAAAGCTACCGAGAAAAACCATGACGACTGGAAGGAAGTGGTTTATGAAGGTTATGGCCCTTTTGGTATTGCCGTAATGGTTGAAACCACCACCAATAACAATACGCGCACCGTGGGAGCGGTACGTAGTTATTTCAACAAGGCTGGAGGCTCACTGGGAACTACTGGTAGCGTTGAGTATATGTTCGACCGCAAATGCCACTTTCAAGTGGAGGGAAAAGAAGGACTTGACCTAGAGGAGCTTGAGCTGGAAATGATAGATGCCGGTGCTAACGAGATATTTGAGGAAGAAGGCAAAATAATTATTTATGGCGAGTTCGAAAGCTATGGCAGCATCCAAGCTTACTTAGAGGATAACGATTTTGATATTATAAGTTCGGAGTTTGAACGCTTGCCTACAATAACTAAAGAATTAGGCGAAGAAGAAACGGTGGTATTTGAAAAGATGCTGGCCAAATTTGAGGAAGACGAAGATGTAACCAATATTTACCATACCGCAGCAGGACTTTAAGCAGTAAGCAGTGGTCAGTTAACAGTTGGAGCGAAGTGACATCCAGTCACCTTATTAAAATTTTATTTTTGACGGGAAATCAGTTAACAGTTAGCAATCAGCTTACCCTCAAAAAAGAGCACTTCCTATAATCCCTGCTTGCGGTAGGCAGCTAACTCATATATGCAATTGTTTTAAGTTTCTATATATTAGAACTTTTTGCTATTTTTACAAGCATAAAGAATTAGTAAATGAATCAGAAATTTGATATCATTCTGCTTGGAGAGGTCTGGGACTTACTTGAAAGTAATGATGAGAAATCAAAAGATAATAATGCCAAAAATGTAACAATTGAAACAATCTTACGTGTATTTAAAGCACTAAAGACCAAAGTTAATTTCAATGTTGAATTGTTAGATGGGGAATTTAAAATAGCATAGAATATGTTGATTTTTATTCTGGTATCTTGCTAACTCTACATTCGTAACTCTCAAACTTTTAACTCTAAAGCAACTGATTTAGTTTCTTACCTTTATCCGAGCCAAACAATAAATTTTTAGGACTTCCGATAATCTGCTCGCCATAAATTCCGGTATGGCCCGAAAAGAGATAGGCCGTTACACAGGCTATTCCAATAAACACGCCGGCATCGGCCCCAAAAAGTTCGATACCCATTAAAGTACAGGCGATGGGCGTATTGGTTGCACCTGAAAAAACGGCCACGAAACCCATACCTGCCAGCAAGGCTACCGGTAAGGGGATAAATAGCGTTAGTGCGCTTCCTAGTGCTGCTCCTGTAAAAAATAGAGGAGTTACCTCGCCGCCTTTAAAACCAGCACCGAGTGTAAAGGAGGTAAATAATATTTTTAGCAAAAAATCGCCGAAAGGTAATTGGTGATTAAAGGACTCCACAATTACCGGAATACCCAAACCAATCCAACGTGTACCCACAGCCCAAACTGCCACAGCGATAACCACACCACCCACTAACGGACGTAAAGGTGGATATTTAATGATTTTTTTAAAAAGAGCGCCCCAAAAATGGGTAGCATTGGAAAAAAGCATCCCTGCCAAACCAAAACAAATACCAGCAACCAACGCCCATAAAAGCTGTGGAGCCAATAAGTCAGGCACAAAAGGAATGGAATAAACGGTGTGATGTATGGGCCAGAGATGTGCTGCCTCGTTGGCAAAAATAGCGGCCAAAAAGCTGGGTACAATAGCATCGTAACGCATACGCCCCACCACAAAAACCTCTAAGGCAAATACGGCGCCTGCCAAGGGAGTGCCAAAGATGGAGGCAAACCCAGCACTTACTCCGGTTATCAATAATATTTTTCGGTCGGCAGGATTTAACCTGAACAGCTTTGTAAACTGATCGGCAATAGCCCCTCCCATTTGTATAGCCGTACCCTCACGCCCTGCCGAACCGCCAAATAAATGCGTTGCCACGGTGCTAAATAACACCAACGGAGCCATTTTTAAGGGGATGATTTTTTTAGGACTGTGAAACTCTTCCAATATCTGGTTGTTGCCTTTCACCACCGACTTGCCCAGGTAATGGTAGGTTAAGCCAATCGCAAGTCCGCCCAAGGGCAATAGCGCTATCATCCAAATGTTGGATTCCCTAAAGTTGGTAGCCCACTCCAGCGCAAGTAAAAAAACTGCCGAGGCCGAACCTGCCAACAAACCCACAATGCCACATAGCAAAATCCATTTTCCCAGATAGATTAAGGAAGGGATAATACCCAAAGGTATGTTTTGCTTTAGGCGACCTTTAAGACTCATTAAATTTGTTTTTCGTAAAATGCCTCTATACCTGGATAGTTGTATTTCTCTTTTGAATCCTGCTGCGAAAATAAAAAGTACGTCACCTTCGCCACCGAGCATATCTTGCCATCACCGTCTTCGATGCTGGTATTCATAACAGCCATGCGCCTATTTGGGCTTTCAATACTTGCACGGATGGTAATTTCCTTGCCGTTTATCATCAACGGATTTTTGTATCGCACCTCAATATTGGAGGTTACACCCATGGTTTGGCACTTAGTATAAACTGCCCAACTGGCTATTTCGTCGTGCAACGTAGCTTGTATGCCGCCATGCACCACGTTAAGGTACCCTTCAAACTGTTTTTTGGGGAGCCATTTGCAAATAATCTCCTCTCCTGCATCCCAAAACTGTAATTGTAAACCAATTTTATTTAGCGGAGAACAACCAAAACACTCATGCTCATGTTGTGGGTTGTTTACGAATGGATTCACTATTTTTTTCATTGAGCCAAAAGTAAACGTTTCCATTAATTAAATAAATAAAAAAGCCGAAAAAGAGTGTGTTCTCCTTTTTGGCTTTTAATATTGAGCTAACTGCTTTCCCGTCAAAAATAAATTAAGTTAATGTGACTGGATGTCACTTCCTGACTGCCGTCAGGCAGGTGTCCCAACTGTTAACTGATCACTGTTTACGGTTAATTGTTCGCTGTCTATTGCTGACTTCCTGGAACTGTTCCTCTTAGTCCAACAATGTCACGGTCAAACATGTAAAGATTGTGTCCATCCAGCAACTTAAGCTTGTCTATAATAGCCATTACCGATGCCTCTTCTTCTGTTTGTTCGGTCACAAACCACTGAATCCAGTTATGGGTAGTAAAATCTTTTTCATCCAGACACACACCTACAATTTCATTGATACTAGCCGTAATATAGCGTTCGTGCTCCAATGTCATTTCAAAAACATTCTGTACGTTTTTGTAATTTGCAGGTGGTTGCTTTACTGCAGGAATAACTGCCTTGCCACCTCGCTCATTTACAAATTTCATAAACTTGAGCATGTGCATTTTTTCTTCTTCAGCCTGGGCATACATCCATTTCGAAACGCCTTCTAAACCGTTGGTTTCGGCCCACGAAGCCATGGATAGATATAAGTTCGATGAGTAGGCTTCTTTCTCTATCTGCGTTACTAAAATATCTTCTACCGATTTTTTCAACATAATTTTATCTTTTTGTGATTGTTATTTTATCTAACCATCAAAATTAAGATAATTCAGTTAGAAACCCTAATGATAATTGGTTGTTATGTAGGATGATTGAAAATATATTGTGTAAAGAGGGAATTAAAGACTAGTTAGTATTTATTTTTGAAAATAAGTTAATATATTAAGCCACTGTTAAAAATAATGGGATGATTAAAAAAGTTTTAGTTGCAAACCGGGGAGAAATAGCGGTACGTATCATGCGCTCCTGTCGCGAAATGGGAATTGCTTCGGTAGCAGTATTTTCAGAGGCTGATCGAACATCCATGCATGTGCGATACGCTGATGAGGCCTATTGCATTGGGCCTTCTCCTTCGAACGAGAGTTATTTAAAGATGGACACTATTTTGGAGGTAGCCCTTAAAACAAAGGCAGATGCCATACATCCGGGCTATGGGTTTTTATCTGAAAATGCCGATTTTGCTGGTAAGGTACTGGCAGCGGGTATAAAATTTATAGGTCCTAGTCCCTATGCTATTTCGGCCATGGGCGATAAAATGACCGCACGTGAATTAATGCAAAACTCAGGTGTTCCAGTTGTCCCCGGAACTAAGGAGTCACTTTCTAATACAGATGATTTACACGCCGTTGCCAAAGAAATTGGTTATCCCATCATGATAAAAGCATCTGCCGGGGGTGGTGGAAAGGGGATGCGGCTGGTAAAAGCGGAATCTGAATTAGTGTCGTCATTTAACATGGCCAAATCCGAAGCTTTATCCTCCTTTGGTAACGATACGGTTTACATGGAAAAATATATCGAATCGCCTCATCATATCGAATTTCAAATACTGGCCGATCAACATGGTAATACCATTCATCTTTTTGAGCGTGAATGTTCTGTACAACGACGTCATCAAAAGGTAGTGGAAGAAACCCCATCGCCACACATGACACCCGAGCTAAGGCATACGATGGGGCAATACGCCGTAAAGGCAGCCCAGTCCGTTGAATATGTTGGCGCAGGAACTATTGAGTTTCTGGTAGATGACCAGCATAACTTTTACTTTTTGGAGATGAACACCCGTTTGCAGGTGGAGCATCCCATTACGGAGCGTATCACGGGTATCGACATCGTTAAGGAGCAGATAAAAATTGCCGATGGCGAAAAGTTAAGTTATGCTCAAGACGAAGTGGTGATGCACGGACACGCTATTGAATGCCGTATTTATGCCGAAGATCCGCAGAATAATTTCATGCCCAATCCGGGAGTAATAAAGCACATTACCGAACCCTTAGGTTTGGGTGTGCGCACTGATGGATACGTTTACAAGGGATACGAGATACCTATCTTTTACGATCCCATGATATCTAAACTCATTATATGGGCCAAAACTCGCGATGAGGCCATAGCCCGCATGAAACGAGCCTTGTTCGAATATAAAATCACGGGTGTAAAAACTTCCATCCCCTTTCTGGAAAAGATTATGGACACACCAGATTTCAAAAGTGGCAAATACGATACGCACTTTATCGAAAAAAATAAAGCATACTTAGAGATAGGTGAGCCGTGCGAGCTGGAATGTCAGGATATTGCCATGTTTGTGGCTTATCTGGATTTTATGAAAAAGCAGGAGTACAAAGTGCGCGACAACGTAACCAACAAACCATCGCCATGGAAAGAATTTGGAAAAAAACGAAATATGCTCCGATTTTAAAATTTGCATTATGCCTTTAGAGATAAAAATTAAAGACCGAAAAGCAAAAGTTGAGGTAATTCAACAGGATGGTAATTTATATCATGTGATCATCGATGGTAGAGAATATCATCTGGATGTGTTGCAGGTTGAATCGTCGGTTTACTCCATTTTGTATCAGGGTAATTCTATAAACCTGGAGATGATTGAAGATAGTGATCCAAATCATTACAAAGTAAATACCCGTAACGATCAATTTAAGGTTGAAATCATCGATCCTTCTACCCGTTATAATTTGGCTTCGAGAAATAACCACAAGAGCACTGATCAGGTGATTATATCACCAATGCCGGGTCGGATTGTGCGGATATTGGTTAGTGAAGGGGATACCATAAACGAAGGGGATACTGCCCTGGTTGTTTCGGCCATGAAAATGGAAAGTGAGTTTAAAGCGCCCATATCCGGGACGGTACGAAAAATATATGTTGCCGAAGGCGATACCGTAGATGGCGGTGTTACCCTGATTGAAATTGATCCGCTGGAATTATAAGAATTGTTCAACTCTTAACACAATATAAAATCATGCAATCATTAAAGGATAAATATAAACTGTACGAAGATAAAAATAGAGCCGCAGAACAAGGAGGTGGACAATCGCGAATTGATAAGCAGCACAGTTCGGGGAAGCTAACGGCACGCGAAAGGATAAATCTTTTTTTGGATAGAGGAACTTTTGTAGAGTTGGACAAGATGATAACCCATGCCTGCAATAATTTTGGTATGGAAAGCCAACAGATTCCTGGCGATGGGGTAGTGAGCGGTTACGGAAAGGTGGATGGTCGTTTGGTTTATGTATTTGCACAGGACTTTACCGTGTTTGGCGGTTCATTGAGTATGACCAATGCCAAAAAAATAGTAAAAGTGAATCAGCTTGCACTCAAGATGGGAGCACCCTTGATTGGACTCAACGACTCCGGTGGAGCCAGGATTCAGGAAGGCGTGCAAAGTTTAGCCGGCTATGGCAATATTTTTTATTTAAACGTGAAGGCATCTGGCGTAATACCCCAGATATCGGCCATTATGGGACCTTGCGCAGGTGGAGCCGTATACTCCCCTGCACTTACCGATTTTATATTTATGGTAAAGGAATCAAGCTATATGTTTGTTACCGGGCCCGAAGTAATTAAAACAGTGACGCACGAAGATGTGAGCAAGGAAGATTTGGGTGGCGCCGTTACCCACAATGCAAAAAGTGGGGTGGCGCATTTTTTAGGTGATGATGATGAGCATACTTTATTAATGATTCGTGAATTGCTCAGTTTTCTGCCTTCCAACAATATGGAAGAAACGCCCATTGTGCCCACAGGTGATAAAACGGACCGTATGGAGGATAAACTTCAAGAGCTCATACCGGCCGATACCAATAAGGCCTACAACATGCTCGAATTAATTACGACGGTGGTGGATGACAAACATTTTTTTGAGGTGATGCCAATGTATGCAAAAAACATGATTACCGGTTTTGCACGTTTTAATGGACGATCGGTGGGCATAGTAGCCAATCAGCCGGCCTTTCTAGCCGGAGTGCTCGATATAGATTCCAGCGTTAAGGCGGCACGTTTCGTGCGCTTCTGTGATTCGTTTAACATTCCCTTAGTTACCTTTGTTGATGTGCCGGGATTTTTGCCGGGAACAACCCAAGAGTACGGAGGCATTATAAAACACGGAGCTAAATTGTTATATGCCTATGCCGAAGCCACAGTGCCCAAAATAACGGTTATTACCCGTAAAGCCTATGGCGGCGCTTACGACGTGATGTCGAGCAAGCATTTAATGGCAGATGTAAATTTGGCTTATCCCACAGCCGAAATTGCCGTAATGGGAGCTGAAGGAGCAGTAAATATTATTTTTCGCGGCGACAATCAAGAAGATAAAGCCAAACGTGTGGATGATTACAAGGATAATTTTGCCAATCCTTATCGTGCTGCTGAACTGGGTTATATTGACGAAATAATTATGCCCCGCGACACCCGAAAAAAAGTGATACAAGCTTTGGATATGACACAAAATAAAAGCGAAACTAATCCACCTAAAAAACATGGGAACATGCCGTTATAAATCACCCAACTCCATAGGATCCCAAAAGTATTTCTCAAAATCCTTTACCTGATTGTTAACGATGGTTAAACCCTCGCTTTCGAGCAATTGTTGCATGGTGTTTTCGCCAGGGAAGGCTGCTTTGCCCGTAAGTAGGCCATTGCGATTGAGTACGCGGTGGGCAGGGGTATATTCAGCGTTGTTACCGCTTTTGTGCAATGCCCAACCCACCATCCTGCTCGCTCCTACCGATCCGATATATCTGGCAATAGCTCCGTAGGAACTTACTCTTCCATAAGGAATTAACCTGACCACTTGATGTACTTGCTGAAAAAAATCATGTTCCACAATACCAATTGTTAGCTTTTGGGTGCTTTGGATTCTTCGGGCATTTTACTGCCACGGTTGTAGCTCCTGTACTCATCGAACTCAATTTCGATATCCGGCTCAACTAACTCCATACCTTGAGGAACAGAAAATCGAATGTACTTGATGGGTATGCCTTGCTCAAAGAACTGTGATTCGTAGAATGTCTTTATCCCTAAAACTTTGTCGGCGAAAGTACTGCTATATAAATTGGTAGTGTTTACCTCTTCCTTCAGTTTGTTTTCTTTAACGACGGCGTTGGTGTAGGTGTATAAAAAATTACTGTCGGTTTTAAGATGAATGATGCCATCTGGCTTTAACAAGAGTCTGTAATAATTCAGAAAACGAACGGATGTTAATCGCTTACGTGTTCTTTTCATTTGCGGATCGGGGAAGGTGAGCCATATTTCATCAATCTCACCCTCAGCAAAAAACGAAGTAATCAATTCAATTTTAGTGCGGATAAAAGCTACATTACTCATTCCCTTTTGTATGGCTTGGGTGGCTCCGGAATAAATTCGAGCCCCTTTAATGTCTACACCTATAAAATTTTTGTGGGGAAATAGCTCACCCAATCCAACGGTATACTCACCTTTCCCACAGCCCAGCTCAAGTACAATGGGATTATCATTTTTAAAAAATATTTTATTCCATTGGCCTTTCATATAATAGTTTTCCCGCTTGGCCTCATCAATTTTAGCCTGAAATACATGTTCGTAAGTTTCGAGCTTTGCGAACTTATATAATTTGTTTTTACCCATTCTTCTTTAAAAATTATTAGTTAGATGCCATCAGCCACTAGCTATAAGCTATTCAACCTCTATTATCATTAAACCTACGCCTGCGACACCTGTCAAAACGGAATCGCGCATACCTTGTACCACATAATACTTGTACAAGCCAGTCTCCGGAAAACGGATGTTCAGTTTGTATGGATGCGTACTCGTAAAATTATCGGAACCCCAGCTATTTTTGCCGAACCATTGTCCGGCATTATTTGCCAGTTGGCAATCTATGGTGTCGCGTTGCTTATGTCCCGAAGGTGATATGGCATCTACAAAAAACCAAATGTTGTTATATCCATACGTATCGGTGTTTTCAACTTCCAACAAAAGATGATAGGCCTGTTTTAAATCCGAAACTTCACTTTTAAATATTGCTACAGTATCCTTGTGCCAACCATTTTGAGGTATGCTTACAGTATTTTCATAAACAACGTTTGGTCCGCACGACATCAGTGCTGTCAGCGAAAGAATTGCAGAAAATACCGTCCATTTATTTATTTGCATTATCGCCCCTATTATTGGTTTTGGTTCTGATGTTATTTTTGGTATTCGGCTTTTTTCTGCGTTTTTTCCGATTTCTGTTTTCACCTTCTTTTTTAGGCTCATCAAAGCGCGATATACTGTCCTCTCCCACTACATTTTCGTAATCTAATGCTTTCACCTCTTTAAGTGCGATGGTTTTTTCATCCATCAAAGTTTCGGGTTTTGTAGCTTTGCGATTTAAACGGATGACTTCTTTTACGCGGTCAACAGAAATTTCTACCACATTGGCAGCCATGTGCTTATCGGTCGAAAACCACATCATACGCTTGAATATATCCGTTTTAAAATGATAAAAAGTATTGTCCTTTGTTTCAAGTGGTATATTTGTTTTTGGGAAATCTTTTTGTGCGTCGATATAAGCATCCAGCTCGTAGTTTAAGCAGCATTTCAGCTTTCCGCATTGTCCCGCTAGCTTTTGAGGGTTTAGCGATATTTCCTGATAACGAGCCGCATTGGTAGTTACCGACACAAAGTTGGTAATCCAGGTAGAGCAGCACAGTTCGCGACCACAGGGTCCAATGCCTCCAATGCGGCCTGCTTCCTGACGGGCACCTATCTGTCGCATTTCAATGCGTACTTTAAATCGGTCGGCCAACACCTTAATCAATTGTCTAAAGTCAACCCTTTCGTCGGCGATATAATAAAAAATAGCCTTGGTTTTATCGCCTTGGTATTCTACGTCGCCAATCTTCATGTTTAAATTAAGATTCAGAGAAAGACGGCGGCTCTCAATCATGGTTTCATGCTCCAGCTTTTTTGCTTCTTCCCACTTTTCAAAATCCACGGGGCGGGCATGTCTATACACCCTAAAAAACTCATACTCCTTGATGTTCAAACGATTTTTTTTCATTTGCATCACAGCAATTTCTCCAGTACAGGCCACGGTTCCAATATCGTGCCCCGGAGAGGCCTCAACAGCTACCACATCGCCCTTAATAAGGCGCAGACCATTGGTGTTTTTATAATAACTTTTGCGTGTGCTTTTAAACTGTACTTCAACTATATCTGAAACGTTGCCACTTTCAGGTAAATCAGCCAACCAATCAAAAACTTCTAGTTTGCCGCACCTGTCAGAGCACGTGGTGCACTTTGACTGTACTTCTTCCATTTCTACTTTTTTTTAAAAGGCCGTGGCCTTGGGTATATATTAATTGCCCTCCTTGATTGAAATAATCAATTTGAGTCCTAAATCGAACAGAATCACTTTACTGTTTCCGTTCTGTCC
>JAGXIP010000030.1 GCA_024635585.1 Saccharicrinis sp.
ATACGGAGTTGTATATAATTTGAGCAAAACGAGACAGATTTGGGGTTTTTACCAAAAATTGGTAAATTTGAGAAAAAATAAACAATGAAGAATACATCAATATCACTCGGGAATTATTTTGACGAATTTGTTAGCAGTCAGGTTTCTACTGGACGGTACAAAAATGTTAGTGAAGTAATCAGAGCTGGGCTTCGACTTTTGGAAAATGAGGAAAGCAAAGTAATCGCTTTAAGAAATGCCATTCAGGAAGGATTAAACAGTCCAAGGGTTGAAAGCTTTGATTTTGATGAGAATTTGAAAAAGCTAAAATCTAAAAAATAAAAGAATGGCTAAAGTTATATTGAGACAAGAAGCCATTGACGACTTAAATGATATTTGGGAATATACTGTCAAAAAATGGTCTGAAAACCAAGCTGATAGATATTATTCTACAATTAAATTTGCTTGTAAAGAAATCGGAGAGAATCCTAACCTTGGTAAAGTATATACTGGCATAAGCAGAAATTTACTTGGACTCAAATCTGGAAAACACATAATATTTTATCATTTAATTTCAGAAAATGAAATTGAGGTTATTAGAATATTGCACGAAAGAATGGATTTGAAAAATAGATTGACTGAATAAAACCACACCTAGTAATGCGCAAAAATAGTAGCCGAAATAGTATTTATTTCAAGAGTTGTAGCCTCTGCCTTGCTGGTAGGTAGGTGATTTGACTTACCTCCAACTTGAATAGTTTGAAGTCAGCAGTCAGTTACTATTCTTGTACTAAATAGTAATTCTTTTAGTGAAACAATAATTTACATAAACCAGTTGAAAAACTAATAAAACCAATGAAGATACTTCATCTCTGTGGAAAAGATTTTTTTGGGGCCGGGCGTGCAGCTTACCGCCTACACCAAGGTTTGCGCAATGAAGGAGTTGATTGTGAAATGTGGGTTGGTGCCAAACGTACACACGATGCTACGGTGGTTGATGTGCATCCCGGCGGACTAAATAAAAGATGGACAAAGGTATATGTGAAGCTCGAAAAACTTAAAATAAAACTTTTTGCGGGAGGAGCCAAAAATATGTTTTCGTTGGGAGGTCCGGCTCATTCTATTCGTAAAAAAATAGAAAAAGCAAAGCCCGATCTTATTCATATGCATTGGACCAACAGAGGTTTCATGAATCTGAATTATTTAAAGGTAATAGGGATACCAGTTGTTATCTCTTTACACGATATGTGGTGGTTTACCGGAGGTTGCCATTACGACGAGGAGTGTGGCAAGTATCTTAGTGCATGTGGACTTTGTCCCACTTTAAAAAATGATGGGGAACATGGTTTAAGCTACAAGCATTTGCAGACGAAAAAAGAAGTGCTGTCCACCGTGGCTAATCTTACTTTTATTGGCTTAAGCACCTGGATGAGAGATTGTGTAGCAAAAAGTGCCATTGCGCAAGGTCATAAAGTGGTAAATTTACCCAATGGAATCAATACCGAGCAATTTACCCCATTAAATACTTTGGAATACCGAAAAAAGCTGGGTTTACCCATGGATAAAAAGCTTATTTTGTTTGCTGCCGTAGATGTGCTGTCGGAGCCTCGTAAAGGTTACAAATACATTAGTCAGGCTTTGAGTCAATGTAGCCCTGAGGATTATGAGTTGGTGGTAATGGGTGAAAAAAGTACCGAAGATTCGGTAGGAGGGTTAAAGACGTATTTTTTGGGTGAGATAAACAACGATGCGCTGTTAATTGAATATATGTCTGCAGTGGATATTTCGGTAGTGCCCTCGTTGCAGGAGAATTTATCGAACCTGATTATGGAAAGCTTAGCATGCGCAACACCTGTGGTGGCCTTTGAAATTGGAGGTAATGCGGATATGATAAGCCATCGTAAAAATGGTTACTTGGCAAAAGATAGAGATGTGGATGATTTAGCGCGAGGAATAAAGTTTTGCTGCGATGCAGAGCAAAATAAACAACTATCGCAAGCGGCACGGCAATCTGTAAAAGATAAATTTAACATTGAAGATGTATCAAAACAATATATTGAGCTATATGAAACAGTTATCAATTATCAGTAAACAGTTGGCAGTTTTTAACTCTTAACTCTAAACCCCTAAACTCAAAACTTAAACAATTATTATAAAAAAATGCTCAACCTAAGTAAAATAACGAATTACGCACTTGTATATTTGCTCATTGCATTTTCGGGTGTACCTTTTTTTTACAGGGCGCATATCGCTATGATGATTGTTTTTTTGGCTTTTCCGGCTACAGTTTTCATTTTACGTAAGCGAAAAATAGATCGTTTTTTTATTTATTATTTAGTGTTTGTACTTGTTATCCAGATGGGTCAGATGCTAAAATTTTACGAGTTGCCGCTGAAAACCTTTTTAGGAATGCATGCGCGTTTGCTGTTTGCCTACTTAACCATCCGAGCGGTTGGAAAGAAAACGCCGATTTACTATATCAATATCCTTATTTTTTCGGTGGTAACCAGCTTGGTGTTTTATTTGGTTTCTTATAATAGTGCATTAGAGCGCTTTATGGAAAGTAACATAGCGCCTATTTTCGATAATCCATTTGTAGAGGATGAAGGCTATAAGTATTGGCCTAGCATTATCATTTATACTTTTAACACAAAGGGCGAAGGTTTGGTTTGGCTCAAACGAAACTCTGGGCCGTTTTGGGAGCCTGGTGCTTTTTCGGGTTTCCTTATGGTGGCTCTGTTATTTAATATCATTATCACTGGTAAGCTTAACAACAAAAAAAATAGGATACTCATGCTTGGTGTGGTATCTACCTTCTCCACATCAGGACTATTGGTTTTGATCTGTCTCATTGTTTTTTATTTGCTGCTGAACCGTGATAGAGGAACAAAATACATCTTGTTGCCTGTGGTAGTGATTGTAGGTGTTGTTGGTTTTTTTAGCTTAGACTTTATGGGTAATAAGGTTATTAGTACGATGAACTATACGGATCAAACTTACAATACACGGTTTAAGAGTGGCATGATTGACCTTGTTGATTTTACGCATCATCCATTTGTTGGCATGGGACGATCGCAAACTACCCGATACGAGGGACAAATTGACGCCCGAACCATGCATCGCAATAACGGGGTTAGTAATCAGTTGGTTATGTATGGGGGGGGCGCTTTTATATTGTATTTTTATTTGGTGTACCTCAGCTTTTATCGCATGTGCATAGCATATGGAGTCAACAAAAAAATGGCCTTGTTTGCCTTGATAACGATAGCGTTGATTGGTTTTTCGCAAATATATTTCACCAAAGTGTTTTTTATATCCTTAACAATGATGAGTGTGTTGTTTGTAGGTGGTAATCAGTCCTCAGTTAACAGTCCACAGTTATCAGTTGGAGCAACGCGACCCCGAAGTAAAGTAAATTAAAAGTATCGGGATTTCACTTCGTTCAACATCCCGTCACATAAATTTAATTTGATTTTGACGGGAAAACAGTTTTTCAGACAACAGTCAACAGTAATCAGTTATCGGTAATCATTGGACAGTTAGCAATACTCAGTAGCCCAAAACTTTTAACTCGTAACTTAGAAACTCTGAACTCTAAACTTTAACCTTAAAAGAGAATGAAAATATTTGTTGTAATAGCCGTTTTTAACCGCAAAGCATATACCATTCAGTGCTTGCAACAGCTTCAAAAACAAACGTATAATAATATGGGTGTGGTGTTGGTGGATGATGGATCTAAGGACGGCACTTATGAATATGTACAGCAAAATTTCCCCGAGGTTATTCTAGTTAAAGGTACAGGTGATTGGTGGTGGACAAAATCGATGAACCAAGGTTGTTATGCCGCCATCGAAAAAGGGGCCGAGTTGATACTATCCCTAAATGATGACACGCTATTTGATTCCACACTGGTTGAACGCATGGTTGATCTTCACAAGCAAAACCCTGATGCTGCAATTGGCTCTTTAAATTTGATAAAAAAACAACAGGAGTATATCTTTTTTTCCGGCATCAAAAATATTGTCTGGTGGAAAGCCAAGGAGATAAAATATCACAAGGCTTTTACTCCTTTGCCCGAAGGCCTTCATGGTCTGCATCCTACCAAATGCTTAAACGGCAGGGGAACGCTGATTCCTGTATCCATATTTAAAAAGGTGGATGGTTATAATGAGCAATTTGTTCAGTATGCTTCCGATTACGATTTAGCGCTGAGGATACAAAAGGCAGGCTATCGCTGTTTGATAAGTTATGATGTGATTGTATATTCGTTTGTAGAGGATACAGGAGGAGGTAAGAGCTTCATTAAGCAATCGAGTAGTACGTTCTTTAAGTCGTTTTTAAACCCGTATTCGCAAACCAGCCTAAAAATGACCTACCAATACTATAAATCACACGCACCCATATTGGTTTTTTTACCTGCAATGGGTGTTCAAATATTGCGTACGGTATATGCTTTTTATAAAAAACGTAATCTGGTATCCAAACTTTAATCAGTTAACAGTAATCAGTAACCAGTTAACAGTTGGAGCAAAGCGACATCCCGTCACATTAATTTAATTTATTTTTGACGGGAAATCAGTTAACAGTAAATCAGTATTAATCCTTTAATCTCCTAATCCATTAATCTTTATCAAATTATAAATCTAAGATGTTAATAAACGATCAAAAGTCAAATATAGAGATTGATGCCAAGGCTGTGGCAGTTTCATTTATTATCATAGGCCGCAATGAAGGTTGGCGCTTAAAGCTTTGTTTAGAAAGCACGGTTAAGGCCATAAGTGTGTGTGGTTTACAGGCTGAGGTTATATATGTTGATTCGCAATCGACTGATGGTAGCTTAAATGTTGCTAAGCATTTCGATTTGGTTAAGTGCTTTTTAATAACCGGAACATATAATGCCGCCATAGCTCGTAACATAGGAGTCAAAGAAGCACAAGGTAAAAATTTGATTTTTTTGGATGGAGACATGGAAATCAGTCCTGACTTTCTGAATTTGATTCTTGACAAAAACGGTGAACTAAAGTATGAGTTTGTTTCGGGTAATTTTATGAATTATTATTACGATAATGATGGTGTTTTTTTAAGAAAGGACTTTTATCGTAAAATTTACGTCGAAAAGGATACCATTCAATATACTACAGGTGGATTGTTTGCCATAAAACGTGCACATTGGGAAAGTGTGGGTGGAATGCGCAATAAATACAAAAAGGGTCAGGATTTGGATTTGGGCTACCGTTTGGCTAAAAATGGCATTCCCCTACTCCGAAAAAAAGAGCTCATGGCCAATCATCATACCATTGATTACAAGGATAAAAAGCGCTTATGGCGTTCTATTTTTGATGGTTCGCAAGTGTATCCGCGCGTTATTTTGTACCGCGACAATATGTTTAATAAATATGTGCGCAAACGTATGCTCACAAGCGACCCAACTTTGATATTTCTAATTGTCTCTTTTCTACTTTCTGTTCTGCTAAAATGTGCTGCACCTATGCTCGTATATGTTTTGTTAGCCGCCATGGGGGTGGCTTATGCTATGCGTAAAACTTCATTTAAAGGGTATTTAAACAGGCTAGGCAATCATGTGTTAAAAGACATTGTTAATGTATTTGCTTTATTGTTTTATTATCCAAGCAACAATATTGAGCTTAAATACGAACGGATAATGCAGAACAAATAAAGGCGTAGTGTTTTCAAAAATGTATTTTTTGCATTTTTATTTAAAACGATGGCAAGGGTACTTTTTATACTTAATTTCGCACCATCTATTTTTTAAATACCAAAGTTTTCTTGTTGTGCAATACACAACTAGTTCTTAATTTGTTCTATGCAAAATATCCATACTAAACGTCCGCTTTTATTAATGGTGCTTTTGGCGGCACTGGTTACCATGTCACCTTTTGCCATCGACTCGTATTTGGCCGCAATGCCATTGATGGCTACCTTTTTTGGCGTTAGTATGGGCATGGTTGAACTCACCATCACCTTGTATTTTTTAGGTTTTGCCGTGGGTAATTTTTTTGGCGGTCCCTTGTCCGACTCCTTTGGCCGGAAGCCAATTGCCTTAACGGGTGTTGTCTTGTACGGTTTATCGGCGCTTATCATTCCTTTTTGCGACAGCATTGAATTGTTATTGATTTTTAGAGTGACTCAGGCCTTTGGAGGCGGTTTTGCTACCGTTACGGCCAATGTTTTTATACGCGATTGGTATTCGGGTAAGCAGGTGGCCAAATTTGTTACCATTATTAGTATGATGATGATGCTTGCTCCGTTGATTGCTCCTGTAATTGGTGCGGTACTGTTGCACCACAAAGGTTGGCAAGGTGTTTTTTATTTTATGTTTGCCTTTGCTATCGTGTTGTTTGTCGCCTTCTTTATCCTTATTCCAGAGTCCAGAAATAAATCTTTGATAACGCATAAAATATCCACTCAGCAGATATTAAGCAAATACAAAGTATTTTTTAGCGACAGTCAATCTGTTATCATGTTGTTTGCCATCAGCTTTTCCATGGCCGGTATGTATATTTTCCTCACAGGTGCATCGTTTATTTACCTTGGATATTTTAATATCGAAGCGAGTATGTTCCCACTTCTGTTCGGTTCTAATGTTGTACTTAATATCTTGTTATCGTTTTTAAACACGCAATTGTTAAAGCGTTACGAGCCCAAGTACATGCTTCGGGTTGGTTTGGTTATCCAATTAGTTGGGGGTGTTATTTTACTCTTTTCAGTTCTTCAACCCGACCCATCTTTTTGGGCTGTATTTATAGGTATCGTATTATTTGTGGGTAGCCTGGGCTTGATATTTGGAAACGGAACGGCAACAATACTCAATATTAATCCTAAGGTAAGCGGGTCGGCCAATGCTACCATTGGCATCATGCGTTTCCTACTCAGCTTTATTATTGGCAGTGTTATGGCGCTTTTCCATACCGGAGATTTAATTCCCACAGGCATTACCATGTTTTGCTGTACCGTAGTTGCAAATGTCTTTTTTGTGGTGGCCATGCGTAAGATGAGGCCAAGTTTAGCAGGATAAAATGGAGAGTACCTGTTTTATTAATTCTTACCTTTCGTTTGTTCCCTTAATTCTCCCATAATGCTTTCATCACTCCCCGTTTAAAAATTGCGAAGGCGTAACTCCAAATTCCTCCTTAAACTTTTTGGCAAAATAAGCTGCCGTCGAAAATCCTACCTCAATGGGACTACTCTTGGACGTAAGTATGATCAAGGGAATATGGCAGGTGTCCAATTCGGATTTTAACCTTTTCGTCATTTCGATATCGTCCATCACAGGCATCATCAGGTCAGTTACTATGATGTCGGGATGTTCTTTTTCTGTTTTTTCCAATGTTGTAATTGTTGGCTCCGATATAGGCGGTGTAGTTATCTAGACCAAGAGCCTTTTACTGGACTTGACAAATAGATTCGTATTCAATATCAGCCTGATTTGAATCTGGTTTAAAGGTAAATTCACCACTTTTTACTTGATTATGAAATAGGTTTTCAGCTTCAATCAGAAAATCGATACGATTTACTTCATATCGTTTACCATCCAATATCCATTTATAATGTTCTATTGCTTTTCTGTTATAACTGACTAAGCCAAGTTCTTCTTTAGGAGTTATTTCTAATTGGCCATATCTTATAAAGTTTTACACCCAGCATTAAGCAATGCTAGATAGGTTTGATTTAATTGTATATCGTTTGGCACGTAAATTATCAACCCATCTCGACCACGAGTTAATAACACACGGTAACTGTTCATGCGCAGCAAGTCAGGATCTTTAGCGCCGGGCATAGTAGTTTTATTTACCCACCCATTTTCATAAACCCAATCGGCCTCCCAAGCCAATAAAGGCAAATCTAATTCAAGCCCCTGACAAGCAAACTCTGTGGCAACTCCTTTAAAAGTTCTACAGTAATGGGTATGGGATGCATCCACATAATATTGTTCTACTCCAAATGATTTTGTAGAGTTATAGTCATTAGGTACACCGTACTTAGGTAGAATTATTTTTTTTGATGAAGCGATTAATCCGTAGGTCTTATCCGGTTCATTTTCATATCGTGCTACAAGGTATGCTTTTGCTTCATCTAGGTCCCTTGTAATATATAAAGGATACCCCTCTTGAAATAAAGATGCCGACAGTTCATTTGCTTGCCCTATACTGTTATTCAATAATGCCTGAACCCAATCCTGCAAAGATAGTGCCTGATGTGTCCGTAAAGATGTACTTAAATTAAAATCATCAACTACTTTCACGTCATTGTTTGCAAAAGTATCTTTGAGATGCGAAGGGCAATGGATATGCCAATGTACAGTAGAGTTAGAGACTGCTTCTTGCCATAATTTCATACCCCCTTCCTCCCCTAGGTATATCTCCTGACCTTCACCTATTAAACCTATGAGTAGGCAGTGACTCTTCTTATTCCCAATATTAATAAAATCAGTAGGTTCGGAATTACTACCTTCACGCTTAGAATCTGATACTTTTTGAGCATCCCATGCTCGTTGTGCTTCATCGTATATAAGTACATCTTCGCTTGGTACTTGTGATGAATGAGCATATTGCTTTAAAAAACCATGAACGGATTGAATAAAGTTTCTATTGTGTAGTGAATGCTGTAGTACTTTAACCAATGGTCCATTACCCGAAAGAAATACTGCACTCTGCCCCTCGGTATGTAATGTTGTTTCAAAAACAAATTGTAAGCCTACCAAAGTCTTTCCTGCGCCAGGGACTCCTGTAATTAATGCTAAGTGGTGAGTTTTGTCTTTATCGGCCAGTTCCATTAAATCGTTTAATCTATTTAAAGTCTCTGGAATACCCGCACTCTTAGCACGTTTTATTTGTGGAAACCGACCTTCCTTAAATATTAACTGAGCAGATTGAAGTAGTGAAGGAAGCGGAGCATATTCACTTCTATACCATTTGTCGATATTTAAAAAAGGCTCGATAATATGTGGCTTTAGTGCGTTGCTCAGCGTATCGCTGGATACAATGGCAACGCCTTCTTTCGAGCGTTCAATTGAGGATCCAGTAGCTAACACCAATAAAGGAATAACTGTTAAAGCATGCGACTCTTCGTGGTATGACCTTAAATCGCGAGCATAGTGTTTAGCCTGATCGATTTGTGATTGATTCTCAATTCCGTACCCTTTAAACTCCAATACTAGCAAATTTGAACCACTCAAAATTAACACATCAGGCCGGCGTCCTCTTTCCCTTGGTAGTTCGTATTCAAAAATGATAAATACACTATCTAAAAGGGCTTTACCTAAGTGAAGCAAAGCTATTTGTTCACGTAGTATGTTGAAGCAATTGTACCACGCCTTTCGTTGTGAATAGCCTGCTTCTTCGTGCATACACTTAAGATGATGTGCTTTTAAACGCTCACCCCATATAGGTACTTCGATATCCAGAAACTCACTTAATGTGTAAACCGTATTTTCCATTTTTAATCAGTTGCTAGAGCTTTTACAATAGGGATATCAGCCGGAGCAAATTCATAAGCATTCAACTCCTCCTTTGTTATCCAGGCCATTTTATCATGATCTACAATATCCCCCGATAAGTGCACGCATTTATAAGCCCTTAAAAGTATCTGCTTCTCTCCATACTGATGAATATTCTCCATGTAGAATTTATCCACCTTTATAGTAATATCTAATTCTTCCTTGATTTCTCTGGCCAAACATTCTTGTTCAGTTTCGTTGGTATCAAGTTTGCCACCAGGAAATTCCCAGTACCCTGCCAAATGCTTACCGGGTCTCCTACGTGTAATCAGGATTTTGGATGCTTTTTGTATTCCATTATTTTTCTAGTTGGATATTTTCTTTTAGCACGCTTTTTTCTTTGATTTCTCTGTTGCTGATTTGTTGCGACTCTTTTATGTTTAGCTTTGGCCTTTCGTTTTCTCATGTTACCTTATTAAAAAACTACTTTGCAACTCTGCATTAAATCCTCTACCTGTTTGGCATTTTGCTCTACCTCTTGCTCCAATTGATCACATAAGGCCATTAAGGAGTTTACTTTGGCTACAATGGCTTTTTGTTCTTCGAGGGGAGGTAATGAAAATTCCATTGCTTTAATAGTTCCTGTTCCAAGTTCCGTTTGTTTGGTGCTTCCAGAAACTCGACCAGCAACTAAATTCTGAATTAGTGGGCTCGCAGTATAGATCCATAGATAATCTGTGCTAATGTATTTTTTAAACGAGCGAATTACGGTCACATGCGAATCGCCATTGGAGGTAAAAACAAAGGGTATCTGAAGAATTTCTGCGTACTCCAATGCTTGTTGCATGCCATCCCCAACTGCATGCTTATTGTCTTTGGCCTCAATAATGGCTATTGGCTTGTTAGGTTTATAGTATAGGATATAATCAGCTCGTTTGCGCTTGCCTCTGGTATGCAGTTTACCTTGCACTATAATCCGACCGTCTGTGAAGGATACTTCTTCACGTACTTGCTTGTGCATATCCCATCCGGCATTTTGCAATGCTGGATTAATGTATTTGGTACATATATCCCTCTCGGATAGGTTTTGTTTGTTCATTTAATGTCTGGAGGTAAAAATTAAAATGTTAAATATAATAAACAAGTTTTATTTATAGGTACAATACATCAATTATAAGATTACAAATAATATTTACTAACGAACGGAGACGTTGATGGAGGTCACCCGCCTGTCTCCAAGTAGGCTTTTGAAGAAGTAGCTTTAATTTGGATACACGTAGTTGTGTCTTTGTATAATCAATTAAAGTTGGTAAGCTTTTCATATATCTATGCACTATGTATCCATAGATAAGGATTTAACTTTATGGCATAAAAAAGGGACTAATCTTTCGATTTAGTCCCTTTTTTAGTCCCTTTACTTTGTAACCGTTTGATTATCAAAGTATATTGTGGAGCTGCAGGGTTTCGAACCCTGGTCCAGTCAAGGAAGCCATACGCTTTCTACATGCTTATCTTTGACTTGTTTTTCGTGTAACAGCTGGATCAAAGCCACCGACCATTACCTTATCCTCTTTATTTAAACCTTGACGCGAGGTAAGCCAAAGTCGATTCCCGATTTTCCAGCATCTCCGATTCGAACCGCCTCAGGACGTTAGCATTCGGGAGATGTCTTGTTCCGATATCTAATACCGGACGAGTGCTAACCTACTATACTTCGGTTACGCAGCAAGAGCGTAGTTATTTTCGCCAATTAAAAAGTTGAAACCCATGATTAAAGAGCCGGAATTCCTGTGCTCTGCATGCTTACATAC
>JAGXIP010000031.1 GCA_024635585.1 Saccharicrinis sp.
TGCCTATCCTAAATCCCAGTACCGGCAGTTTCATGTGCATTCCTCTGATGGGAATTATCTCGGTTTGGCCAATTTTAAAAGCATGCTCGTCGATAGCGTTTAAATTTATTTTGGGAACACCGGGGTAGGGGTGCTCGGCAAAGGCATAGGCAAACTCATTTTTTACCGCCCGCAACACACGCTCTTCGGCAAATACGTCAACCGGTTTTTTGGTAATCCAGTTGAAGGCCCGCACATCGTCGAGTCCGGCAATATGATCCTTGTGCTCATGGGTGATGAGGATGGCGTTGAGGCTGCGTACATCGTAGGCGAGCATCTGCTGTCTAAAATCGGGCCCCGGGTCTATAACAATATTCAGGTCTCCCACTTCTATTAATACGGAAGATCGTAGTCTCTTGTCGCGCGGATCCGTAGATTGGCATACCTCGCATTGACAAGCTATAACGGGTACTCCTTGCGAAGTTCCGGTACCTAAAAAAGTTATTTTCATCTAGATGATTAGATAATAGTCTATTAGATAATAGACTAATGGATAATACTTACTGCTGTTTCTTGGCTTATTAAAAAAGGACGCTCTGATATAATCGGAACGTCCTTTAGTATTACAATTGATTTATTAAATAGTTGATGTTAAACGAAACTATTTATAAATTATTTAGCTAAACGTTAACGACTATATTTGGCTTAAATAATTGTTTACATTTTTTTGGATGCGCGCGGCTACGTCCTGCCCTTCGGCTCTTTTAAAGGTGTCGCCTGTAATCTGTTCAAAAAGTTCAATGTAACGCTCTGACACGCTATTTACATATTCGGGAGTCATTTCGGGTATCTGCTGTCCGTCTTTTCCCTGAAAACCATTTTCGATAAGCCACTGCCTAACAAACTCTTTTGAGAGCTGCTTTTGGGCTTCACCTTTTTCCAACCGTTCGCTGTATCCTTTGCTATAAAAATATCGCGACGAATCGGGGGTATGTATTTCGTCGATCAAATAAATTTTGCCGTCCTTTTTACCGAACTCATATTTGGTATCTACCAATATCAGTCCTTTTTCGGCAGCTATTTCAGTTCCTCGTTGAAACAGCTCTCTGGTATATTTTTCGAGCATCACGTAATCGCTTTCCGAAACAAGGCCTTGCGCCAAAATATCTTCGCGCGAAATATCTTCATCGTGACCCACATCGGCTTTAGTGGTGGGGGTGAGGATGGGGTTTTCAAATTTTTGGTTCTCAACCATCCCCTCGGGCATCGGTATGCCGCACAGGCTTCTTTTGCCGGCTTTATATTCTCTCCAGGCATGTCCGGTTAGATAGCCGCGAATAACCATCTCTACTTTAAATGGCTCGCACATATGACCAACGGTTACCATAGGATCGGGTGTGGCAATCTTCCAGTTGGGCACAATGTCGGATGTAGCATCCAAAAACTTTTCTGCTATCTGATTCAAAACCTGTCCTTTAAATGGAATGCCTTTGGGCAATACCACATCAAAGGCCGAAATCCGATCGGACACCACCATGACCAAATATTCGTCGTTGATATTATATACATCGCGTACCTTGCCTACGTAATGTCCCTTTTGCTTTGGGAAATTGAAATCGTTTTGTACAATTGCCTTGCTCATTTCTCAAATATTAATTGTTGTTGTTTTTAAAGTTTAGAGTTTAAAGTTTTGGGTTTCAAAGTTTAGAGTTTGAAGTTAAAAGTTTTTAAAGTTCAAAGTTCATGGTTTAGGTATTTATAGCTAAGTGCCGCTAGCCATCCGCCACTAGCCATCCGCCAATAAAGCCTCCATTGCTGCGGCTTCGCGTTTCATTTCTAAACGTAAATATATGTTTTTTAGGTATTTGATATATTTTGTCTCTGTGGCATTCTCGTTTCTTAAGTCCTCAAATAATTCGCTGGAGATCTTAAAATCTTCTGTCACCTTTTTTAAATCTCGTTTTAAATAAACGTAGGCAGTATAGTTTTTATCTTTGTTATATGCATCCATTAAGCTCTGGTATTGGTTTTCGGCCTTATTGTAATAATATACTGCTTTCCACTCTTTGGCTTTTAAATAGGATGGATTTTCGTTAAGCAACTTGTTAACAAACAAAAGTGTCTCTTTGTTTTTATCTGTATTTTCCAATGCATTTAAATAGGCCATGCTTTGTTCCTCGTTTGTTGTTGTTAGCTGGGGGTAGAGTTCAATAATTACTGCATCATCCTCTGTGACCAATGCGTGGGTAAACTGCTGATTGACCAAGTACTCTTTTTGGCCGTTGTTGCTTAAAAATTCGCTGTATTTATTTAAAACGGCGTTGGCCTGTGCTACATCCCCCAGCTTATTCATATTTAGTAAATAGTCTTTAACAGCATCTACCGTAAGAGAATCATCCAAAGCCTTGACGTAATATTGGGTAGCCGAGGAGGCATTACCCAACTGTGAAGCCGAATGTGCTGTTTTTAAATAAACCTGGTAAGGAACTTTTTGATTGGCGCTTTTGTAGTTGTTAATTACTGCCAACAACTGCGAGTAGGCCTGTTCATAATTTCGGTTGGCATAACTAGCTAAGGCAGTGGTTTCCGAACTTTCCAATTTTTTTAAAGGACTACAACTAAATAGTGTTCCCAATAATATGCTTGATAATATAAAAACCTTGATAACTCTCATAAAAGTAATTTTTGTGCAAGACAAAGATAAAAAAATGCCTATTGGATACCAGTACATTCGGTACATTCCACTAATTTTTTTCGTGTATGGGAAGGTAATTGTGAAATTAAATTCTATTTTTGTCAGCGCAATTGAAAAACGTTCAATTTGCAATGGGTGAATTTAAGCCCAAACACATGGAGAGGTGACAGAGTGGCCGATCGTGTGCGCTTGGAAAGCGTATGTACCTGTGAGGGTACCGGGGGTTCGAATCCCCCTCTCTCCGCTGAGCGTTTAAGCAAAATAACGCAAAACCCTGTAAGTCAACACTTACGGGGTTTTTTTATGCGCAAAAGTGTGAAAAAAAAGGCATTAGAACGGATAATAGCAGTGTCACATTATGTTGAGAACAAACCCTTCATATCTTCTAATTTGCTTTTAACTCTGTGCTTATCTTTTAGGATACTCTCCAATTCTCCGTTAAATATATTAATTTGGATATGTTGCATTTTAATATTATTTTATTTACTAATTTCTTTTAAATTAACAAGTTAAACTCAAAAAAATGTAATTTTTTATGTTTTGTTTAAAAAGTTTAAATAAAGGGAAATTGATAAGCTGATGAGAAATTGTATAAATGCACATATATTAAATAGTTATGTAATCATTGAAAGCTCATTGTTTTTTTATTCGACGAAGTGGCAAAATAGGGCATTAATGAGCATTTTAAAACCATAAAACTTGCAAATAACTTGCAAATGAAAAGGGTATGGCAACTGTGAATTTAGTACTTGATACCCGCAGGGAAAAGGATGATGGAACATTTCCCGTGAATGTCGTAATTTGGCACAATCAAAATACAGTTTGATTATTGCAATCAGCCCACTACACCCATTCCGGATTTCTCTTATGCTTGGGGCTTGTTTTTTGGCAATAGCGTTTCATATCCTCTTCGCTGGCACCAAATGCATCAAAGTTTTGTTGTGCTTGTTTTAGCGATACCAGATTGCAGCTAAACTCCAGTTCAGGGTCGTTAAATTGTAGCGGATCGTCCTCCCAAAAGCAAATAGGACAAATTTCCAGTTCCAGTCTTTTTAGCGGATCAAAGGTGTTGTAACCGCAGCAGGGGCAATATTCGTTTAGGTCAATTTTTTTCATCAACGCAAATATAGCAAACACTATTTACTTTTAACGGTCTCCGGATCAATCAGGTTATTTATGATGGCATATACCGTTAGACCTGCAATAGTTTTTATACCCAATTTTTCGGTGATATTTTTCCGGTGGGTAATTACGGTGTTGGAGCTTATAAATAATTTTTCGGCAATCTCTTTATTGGAAAAACCAAGGGCAACGGTTTTTAAGACCTCAATCTCCCGGTCGCTTAATAGGTTGGTGTTTTCGTTTTCTCGTGGGTCCTTCTCTGGTTCAAAAAAGAATTCTTGAAATTTTTCCAATACATCTTTTTGGTTATCAATATTGAGCATAAAGCTGGCACAAGGACAGCGCTCAACAGACTCGTCGCCAATGACCATTAATTTGCCAAGTGGACATAAGGTTTTTAATTTTTCAAGATAGGCTTCTTTCGCAAGGGGCAATATATCTTGGTTGATGATTAAATATTTAATGTCGGGATTGAGTTTTAAACATTCTTTGGTATTGTCATAATTACTGGTTTCGTAAAGTTCAGGTTCAACACCTATAACGCTAATGAGGGTTTTAATGCCCAGCCTATATAAAAATTGTTTGGCTGCTATGGCTATTTTTATTTTTTTGGATTCATTTTGTATCACTTGTTTCAAGTATTTTTTGTTCCAGTAACTTTACTTTGGGTATCAGCACATTGTCCTCTATTCGGGAGTGGTTTTCCAGGTCGGCCTCCAATCTAAACAATTCTGTAAGCAATTTTTGGCAGGTATCTTTACACAACAAAGGAGGTAGGTGGCGGATAATCAAATTTTTCAGATCGCTCAATTTAACTTCCATGTTCTCGTGACTCCGCTCATACTCCTCAATGGGTTGTCTATTTATCTTTTCAATTAGCTCTTCGCTAATTTGATTCGACTCCAAGGCTTTCTCTAAAGAGAGAACATACGGGAAAACCGTGTAATCCTCCCTGTCTAAATGCTTTTTTAACTCAACCTTATATTGATCGAAAAAATTACTCAATAGTTTTATATTCTGATAATTGGCATCTGTGGACTGTTTTTTCATTTCGTCGATGCAGCGCTCAATATCGGGCACTTTGTTATTTAAATAGTAGGCATGGGTGCGCGATAGATATTGGATAATAAGTTGTACACTAAAATTCTGAAGCTGTTTCTCGGGGAAGTATTTTGGGTTATGATATGAGTTAATGATGGCTAAAAAAAACCAAACATTAATATCGTTCTTTTCACACACTTCAAAAACGGTTTTATTATTAAAGCCGTAATCAATACCAAACCTCCCGATAATAGGTATAAGCCTATAATCCAAATGTATAACATCTGCCATTTTTGTTTGCGATGCAAATGGTAAGTTCTTGTTCATTATTGTATTTTATATTCGTAATATGTAAGTGTTGAGCTAAAGCACTTAA
>JAGXIP010000032.1 GCA_024635585.1 Saccharicrinis sp.
CTTTACCGGTTCCAATGGCCCATACAGGTTCGTAGGCTAAAACTATTTTACCAAAAGCATCTGCTGATAAATGAAATAACGCTTCTTCAATTTGGGTTTTAACCACTTCGTTTTGCTTATTAGCTTCTCTTTCTTCTAATACCTCACCAATACAAAAAATAGGAGTGAGGTCGTTAGCCAAAGCCAGGTCTGTTTTTTCTTTTAAAGTTTGGTTGGTTTCACCATAGTATTCTCTTCTTTCAGAGTGACCCAAGATAACATAGCCTGCACCTGTTGATTTTACCATGGCAGCAGAAATTTCGCCTGTGTAGGCTCCCGACTCTTTGTTAGCACAGTTTTGGGCAGCAACACCAATTTTTTTGGCATCTACAGCTTTAACCACTTCTGTAATATGAATGGCAGGAACGCCGATTACAACACCACAGTTAAGTGTTTTGGTGGCCAATATGTTATTTAATTCATTGGCTAACGCTACCCCTTCTTGCAGGGTTTTGTTCATCTTCCAGTTTCCGGCAACAATGTTTTGTCTCATCGTAAAAAAATATTTGTTATTTGATTTATATTAATTTGTTCTATCTGTTTTTTTGCATCAGCAGCACAGCTATCAAAACTCCCCCCAAAAGGAGTGTAAACACCGTTAACAAGTTTTGTTTGCTCACGAGCTCACTCAATCCAAAAGATACTGGATTTTTAAAATCCTCCACCTTAGGAATGTCGTTATAATGCCATTTGCCAACCACCGTACCTTTTTGCAGCAATACAAGTCCCGGATTGGAGCGTATCACAGTTTTTAGCATGGTTTCGTCGGCGTTAAGGTATTCAAACCCCGCATCGCTATCCATTTCAAACTTAGTTATGGCGTCGTCAGAGGAAGCCGTTAAAATATAGGTTTTTATGTCTTGCTGTAAACTTTGATTTTTTATCTCAATCAGTTCGTTAAGCTGTCTCTTCCAATTGGCTTTATCTATTTGTGCCGAAACAATAAGAAGTACCGGTTTGTCGCTGTTTAAAATATTGCTTGTTTGGTCTTCTCCCTCCGCATCGTTTAACACGAAATCGTGAATGGGCGGTTCATACCCTTTGGTTATTACTTTCGTGTTGGTATCAACAAATATCCAAGTGGAGTCGGTGTAGGGGTAATTTTCGGCAGTAAAAATCTTTTTTTCTCCGTCTTTCTCCATTAAAAAAGTAGTCTCGTATTCGGGTTGCTGCGCTCCTTCGGGAATAGTCATGCCTTCCGATATATTGTTTCCGATTTTATAAGGACGGAAATCGATGATTGGAAGATGTTGTAAACTGTAATACGAAATCCATAAAATACCTGCGGTAAACACCAAAGTGACAACAAGTTTCTTGAAAAACGGTATTTTTTCCGAAAATATCTTTCTATTGTAAAACAGGTATAAAACGGGCAGCATTAAAACAAGATTCTTAAAAAACGTTTGCCAGTTTGTTAGTTTAACGGCATCGCCAAAGCAACCGCAATCGGTAACGGGATTAAAAATAGCGATTCCTAAGGTAAGGGGTAAAAAAATCACCATAAACAGCAAAGCCAACACCGAAGCTGTTTTTATACGGATGCCTACCAAAAGGTGCAATCCGGTTAAAAACTCCAACGCAGCCACTATAAAAGCAGCAGGCATAGCCACCCACATTATTGCTTCCAAACCAAAGGAACTTAAATAGTCGCCAAATTTAATAGCACTACCGCTAGGATCCACTGCTTTTACAAAACCGGAGAACAAAAATATAGCTCCAACTATAATTCTACTGATAACGAATAAAAATCTGGACATATATTATAGTATCTTTTTATAATGAGTCTTTTTGAAATGATCCTTTTTTGAGTTGTTGTTCGGGAAAGTCTAACTGTATCATGGCAAATATGGCATAATTTATCATATCTAAATAATTGGCTTCTATACCTTCCGAAATGAGGGTTTGTCCTTGGTTATCTTCGATTTGCTTGGTGCGGTGCAGTTTCATTAATATCAGGTCCGTAAATGAGCTGATACGCATGCTGCGCCATGCCTCGTCGTAATCATGGTTTTTATCGCACATCAGGTTTTTAGCATTGTACAAGTTATCCACATAAAGTTTCAGGGCTTCATCTTTGTTCATCTCAGGCTTGTCCGAAGGTCCTAAATCCAGCTGTATAATAGCCATAGCCGCATAATTGATAATGCCGATGAACTCCGAGCGTATCCCTTCATCTACTTTGCTGATACCCTTGGTTTGGATACTTCGAATACGCTGTGCCTTAATAAATATTTGATCGGTTACAGAGGAGGGGCGAAGTATGCGCCAAGCCGTTCCGTAATCTATCATCTTATTTTTAAAGATGTCCTTGCACACGTTAATTACATGCTCAAACTGTTGCTCTGTTTTTTGCGACATAATCCTTTATAATCGGTTTCAAATCGGTTTTAAAATGGAAGCGTAAAAGTATCAAAAAATACCTAAAGTGCAGCAAATATTCTTAAATAGTATTAAGTATCAAGATGTGAGTATCAAGTATCAAAGCCTGTCCCGCCAAAGCTGGAATATGAGTGTCAAGTATTAAGATAAAGGTATCAATTGATCCACAGACACGATGGATTATTGACAGTGATAGAATTTCGCTGCGGCCATAAAGTATCTTTCAACTTTCTACTTGCAACCTTAAACTTAACACTTTCAGACTTTTAACTTGAAACTCGTAACTTGAAACTCGTAACTTGAAACTCGTAACTTTTAACTTAAAACTCTATCCTTGGCATAATTAAGTGCATCATTAAAAAGCTCAAACACATTTTCCCTACCTATTTTTGCCATGATTCCGCTATTCTCAAAACTTTTGCCCACATCGGCGTTCACGCCCGAAAGGATAATGCGTACACCCGATTTAGTGAGTGTGTTTACCGTGCCCTCAAAATTATAAATGGCCGTTTGATCAACAAACGAAACATGGCGCATACGAATTATGATTATTTTATGCTTTAAACCAATGGTTTCGATAACACGGGTATAGGTTTTTGCCGTGCCAAAAAACAAGGGGCCACTTATTTCGTAAATGGTTATTCCATCAGGTATTTCAGAGTAATCCTCGATGATATCACTGTCCACAACATTGTTTATTTTCTTTTCGGCAAGATCCGACATACGTTTCATAAACAAAAGGGCCGATAGTACCACGCCCACTTGTATAGCCACGGTAAGGTCAACCAGTACAGTGAGTAAAAAGGTGACAACCAATATGATGATATCGAAGTAAGATGTTTTGAGAATGGACACAAAAGCACGCCATTCACTCATGTTATAAGACACTACAATCAATATGCCGGCCAAACACGACATCGGAATCATTTTAGCCCATTGACCAAAAAATAGCATAATAAACAGCAGCGTTATGGCATGTATCATACCAGCAATAGGCGTTCTGCCCCCGTTTTTAATGTTAGTGGCGGTTCGGGCAATGGCTCCAGTGGCAGGTATGCCACCAAAAAATGGCGTAACGATGTTAGCTACTCCTTGCGCTATCAGTTCGGTGTTGGAACGGTGCTTGCCTCCAATCATACCATCTCCAACAACTGCCGAAAGCAGGGATTCAATACTGCCTAATAGTGCAATGGTAATGGCAGGCATTATGTAGGTGGACAAATCGCTTAATTGAAACTCAGGCATGGCAAAGGAAATTTTGTTGGGTATTTCGCCAAAAAAGGTTTCAATAGTGCTCACTGGTACTTCAAATACTTGCACTAATACGGTCATTATAATGATGGCGATAAACGAGCCCGGAACTTTTGATACTATCTTACGCGAATATACTACCAGCAGGATGGTGCCTAAAGTGATGAATACGGCATACAGGTTGGTAGAGTCGAGGTTGGTTAAAAACATCGTCCATTTGTCGATAAATCCGGCTGGTACTGCTGTAATATCCAAACCCAAGGCATCTTTAATTTGGGTAGAAAAAATTACCAAAGCTATGCCACTAGTAAAACCAACCACCAACGGTTGTGGAATATACTTTAATAAGTTTCCCAGCTTAAGCAATCCAAAGGCGATTAAAATGACTCCAGCCATTATAGTCGAAATCATAAGTCCATTGATGCCGTACTGCTGTACAATGCCAAAGACGATGATGATGAATGCACCTGTTGGTCCGCCAATCTGCACGCGACTACCACCTAAAAAGGCAATAATAAAACCGGCAATTATTCCGGTAACCAATCCTTTTTCGGGTGATACGCCAGAAGCTACTGCAAAAGCGATGGCCAAGGGCAGCGCCACGATGCCAACAACAACACCTGCCATAACATCCGAAGCGATTTGCTTTTTTGTGAACCCCGCTTTAAGTAAAGTGAAGAATTTGGGGCTGAAAAGTTTATTCATTTTATTAAATTTGATTCTTAGCGATTAGTGAGCGTAAATCTGAACTTAAATACCCTAGGCTTTTTGTTGCGAACAAATATAACAATTAGTGCTGTTTAAACGAATGGTTCCGGAGGGAGAAATAATTCATGAGTTATTTGGGTTGAATAATCAGTAAATGCTATTTTTATATTTTCGTGATATCCTTATCAGGTTATAGCGCATGCTATCCAGAAATAAACCCAACAATAAAATGCAACCCGCTACCAACAGAACAAAAAAATTGATTTTTGTAAAAAGAAATCCGCCGATGATACCGCCAAAAAAGAAGAAGAAAATAATATTTAACCGCAGTTTTATGGTAGATACGTTTTGATGATAAACATGCTTTTGAGAAGAAAAAAGCAATTGCGACAGTTCAATGCCTAGGTCTGTAAATAAGCCAGTTAGGTGAGTAGTTCGAACTACTGCATTTGATATTTTGGTTACAAATGAGTTTTGTACGCCCATAGCAAACAACAATAAACATGCAATCAAATTTGAAGAGAAACTAACATAAAAATACAATGAGATTGGTACGATAATGAGTATGCCAGATTCTAAAAGTGTGGGTAAAAGGTAAATATTAAACTTCTTTTGCATACTCATCCATTCAATTAATACACTGGAAGTAAAAGAGCCAATTAAAAATGAGGCCAGATAACTTATATAAACGAGTACGATAGTCCAATCCATTGCATACACATCTATAATCAATGTAGCAAAATGGCCGGTTACGTTTGTGGTGAGGGTATGAATACCTAAGAAACCTGCTATATTTACCAATCCAGCTATGAAAGAAAGAAGCATAGCAATTCGTACATTGTGCCTAGGTGTGCGTGTTTTTCCCTGGTGTCGGAACATTTTTAAATCATTTGAGGTCATTCCTCCGTGCAGCAGTATAATATTAATGGTTCAATTTATTACTGTTGCTGCATTTTTGAAAGGCACAAATGTAATGCTTAGCAAATACATAAATATCTACACCTGCCCATTTTAAGAGAAATTAACCTTACACTTAAGTTTCTAATAGATCCAATATTTTTAATCATTAAATACTACTTTGTTACTGTCAAACCCACTTCTTCTTTTTAAAATAAATCAACATACCAACGGCTATTGCAGCCATAACCAGCAGCATAATAGGATATCCATATTTAAAATCTAATTCGGGTAAATACTTAAAATTGGTGCCATAAATACCTGCAATAAA
>JAGXIP010000033.1 GCA_024635585.1 Saccharicrinis sp.
CTAAGATAATGTGCTAAATAAATTGTTCTATATGATATTGATATTAACGTACCTATCGCTACTCCAACTAATCCAAATTCTATAACTAATATTATTGATATTATTAAATTTATTATTGGTTCTATAATCGCACTTTTTTGTGTCTCTTTAAAGTGCAATGCAGCTTGTACAACTGTATTATAAGGTAATTGGAAGCATCTAACAGCGGCTCCCATAGATAGGATAATTGCAAATACAGGTAGAATGTAGTTTATATCATAAACACCCTTTGTATATATCTTAACAAAGGGAATTATTAATATACCAGTAGTCGTAAATAATAGTGTTGATATAGTATGGATCAGCCACTCGAATTTCCCAAACAAATTATCTAGCTTTTCGGTTTCATTTCTACCTAACATATTTCCAATTAAAGCAGAAAACCCAGCTGTTGATGCATAAATAAACGCCCTAATCCCACTAACAACCATATAATATATTGAATAAATACTGATGCTTCCTAAAGTGCTAAACCATGTAAGTATGATAATATCGGTCTTATCTTGAATTAAATAAGCCAGGTGCTGAGCAACACCATTCCATTGTTGCTTAATTGGACTTTTTTTAACTTTGACATTTTTTGTTATATCGTAATTCGTTTTGACGTAGATACTTAAAACAAGTGGTTTTAAAAAAAATATTATTGCTGCACTAAGCTTTACTAGATGAATCGACAACCCTGATGTTATTAAGATTACCGATATAAGAACGTTCAAAACTAGAATAATGCTATTCAGATAAAAAGATATGTATTGTCTTTGATCTGATCGCAAAAGCAATGTGTAAGTTATGCCAAAAAAATATTGAGCAAATACACTAATAGATATTATAACAATTAAAGATTCTGTAAAATAATTACCAAAATCTCCATTTACCATATGCGGGTAAATAAAAATCAAAGCAATTGTGTATAAAATGAGGATGAATCCTATTTTATTGTAAAACTTTCTTGCATAATTAAATATCTCATTTACCTTTTTGGCATTTTTTTCTGCTAAAGGTTTGTACAAATTTGAAGATATAACAGCTCCAATTCCTAAGTCTAAAATAGTAATAAATCCGAGAAAATTTGTAATGGAGTATACTAACCCATTAATCGAAGAACCATAATATACTATGATTAAGCGGGGAACTATCAGCCCTGCTATAAGAGCCAACACTTGATAAACTAATGATGATATGGTATTCTTTTTTAATCTATCTGCTCTACTCATGTTCTGTTGGCAATTCTAGCCATTCACCTATTTTAGCATCCCACTCTTTTGGATTAAAACTTTCCATACCTCCTCCAGGATAGAAAGTCATCTCACCAAAATAGACATGTCCTTTTACTTCATAAAAATCCACTCTAATGAAAGGAATTCCATCTGCTAATATTTCCGCTAATTCAATCATTAATTCGTAGTTTTGTGGCTTATCTATTAAGATTGATGATTTAGGATAACTGCGTTCAAATGGCATTTTATTCCAATCAAGGTCAAAGAAAGTAACTTTTAGTTTGCTCATAGTAAACCTTTCGCTACAAACAAAAGACAATTTAGCTTTACCATTAAAAACCATTATTTTATAGTCTTTAAGTTCTATTCCTTCATCTTCAACTAAATAATTTTCAGCAATAATTCTTGGTTTTATATCCTTGTAAGGTTTCTCCCGTCCACGCCAATAATAATTATGATTCAAAGCATTATTAAGTTTTTCTCTTGCACTATTTATATCAAATTTTGATTTATCCGAGCATATAACAATAGTACCACTATCATGTGTACATTTTAAAACAAATTGATTTGGTAACAATTCGAGATTTACATCCTCAAAATTATCCCAAGGTCCTCCTATGAGGGGAATAAGGTACTTTTCACCGATTCTTTCGGCAACATACTTTCTTACTCCGTATTTATCTGCCATTTGAGTGTATTTAGGCTTGAAATCGTATAACTTTAACCATTGAATTTTTTCGTTGAATGTCAATGGATCAGCTAGATTCAATTTTTTTTCCAAATACCAATAATATCTTACCTGCAGAAACCAACTTGCGGGTATTAGGTTTCTAATCAATGGCCTATTTAATATATATGAAGTATATCTTACAACTGTTTTAAGAGTATTCATGCTTATATTTATTTTCCTAAAAGTTTGTAAATAATTATTGTGTTAAGCTTCTTTTGATTGATTTTAAAATATTTGTAACCCCTAACTTATTAAGAATCAACCTAAATAGAACTTTCCATGAAAATTGCAATTTCAAACTATTCATAAAATGTATGTTCGCTAATTTTCGGTTATTAACTGAACAGTTAACCCCCAAATTATATGAAAAAATAGCATGAACATCAGGATACGGCATGATTTCATCTTTGTACCTTTTATAAATAAACTCTATCGATTTATATTTGTTTTCCGTTACTGCGCTACTATCATTTTGAATGTAAGAAGTTGCTAATATCTCTGGTAAATATGATATTTTATAATTTGCTTTGACAACCCGCAATGCAAAATCCCAATCTGTAAATCTTCGTACCTCAGGATCAAATTCGACCTTATTTGCAAGTTCGTTTTTCATCATTATTGTAATAGATGGAATGAAGCTACCCTTCAAAAGCTTATGATAAAGATCACCATCCATAGTGATGTCTTTATTTGGAACAATTTGTTCTTTCCCGTTCACATTGATTCTTCGCATTTGACAAAATGCTAAGTCACAACCTGTTTTCTTCATAAATTTATATTGTTTTTCTAACTTCTCTAAATCCCAAATATCATCACTATCATGAATGGCAATATATTTCCCTTTTGACACTTTAGTTCCAGCATTTCTAGCTGCACACATACCACTGTTTTTTTCTAACTGAACTATTTGCAGTCTTTTATCCTTAATATTTCTAAGATTTTTTACTGTATCATCTGTAGATCCATCATCGACAATAATTAATTCAATATTTCTATAAGTCTGATTTAGAACACTTTCAATAGATTTAAAAATTATGTATGCCCTATTGTAGGTTGGTATTACAACTGAGATTAATTCATTTTCGTTCCAAATATTATCTTTCATATTCTGTCTTACTTTTTAATTCGAAAAACTTTCAAAGTTTATAATTAAAACTCTATTCCTTTTAACTACATGTATTTTATTATTATATAAGTATTATTTCATATGAAACCACCGTCATACTTCATAGCATTAATAATTTATAGACCCCAATTAAAGTAGTAAGAATCGAAAAATGGTAAGACTGTTTTATCCATATATCCACCTAAATATAGATTTATAAAATAATATAAACATATTATTGAAAATCCAGATAATACTAATTTTAATCTATCTGTTTTATTGAAATATTTTTGACCATAACCTGACGCAATAATTATTGTTAGTGATAAAGCTGTTAATAACCTCATAAAAGTTAGGGCTATCATAAAAGTTGGGTAAAAAATAACTGCCATTAAACTAACATATAACATTGAATTAGCATAAAAATACCATTTTCCTTGATCGTATTTCCTGACTATATTCCTATACATGAACGTATATATTATTGTAAGAACATGTATACCAATAGGTAACAAAAAGCCCAAATTTGTCCTAAGACCAGAATAACCTGAAAGTTTTTCATTTTCTAAGTCATCAATTAATACTTGAATAACATTAAGAAAATCTCCACCTGATATTATCATAAACCCAGTTAACGCTATAGAAGAAACAATTATAATCTTTATTAAATATTTTCTGTTTTTTATTTTTAAATTCACCAATCCAAAAACTAAAAATATGTAAAACATTACATGAAACCCACCGGCCAACAGTGTTATTAAAATAAATTTAAGTTTACCCCCTTCTTCCCCTTTTATCAAAAATGTAAATGCGTATTGAAAAAGACAAAACCCATAGAAAAATTTCAAGCCACCATAAAACATAAACACATAATAAATCATAAAGAAGATGAAAAATAAATGTGAATTATATTCTCTTTTTTTTATAGTACTTATTATAAAAGTTAATGAAAGTGCTGTCATCAAAGCCCACCACTGATAGAAATTAAGTGATAAGTAAATTCCGATTAATTCTGTATAATAAAATAGATAATAGAACCAAAAATTATTTAGTTCAAGAATTTTTGGTTCTGAATAACCATACAAATAAGCAGAAAAATCTATTGCATCACCGGCACCTACGTATTCATGACCACTCATCAAGAAAAAAATGAATATAGATGTAATAAAAACAAATAAATGACTTTTTTTCTTATTTAAATAGAATAATAAGTGCCCTATAGTAAAAAATATATAAATAATAATTAGTATATAACTCATCTAGTCCTATATATTATTATTTTTTAAACGTATTTGAAATATCCCCAAACCTTAAAATTTTATTAATTTTTGTTCAGATTTAATTTTTCGTAAACAAATTTTCAATGAATCCTTCCAATACGGCAAACTTACGCTATAAGTTCCTTTAATTTTTGTTTTATTTAAAACACTATAATAAGGTCTTTTAGCTGCCGTAGGGTATTGTGCTGTTGATATTGGGTTCACTTTACAATTAACATTTGTATGTTCAAAAATTACCTTAGCGAAATCGTACCAACTGCAAACACCTTCATTGGAGTAATGCAACAACTCCAACTCTTCATTCTTAATTTTTGGCAACATCGTTAAAATAGCTTTTGCCAAATCCCCTGCATAGGTGGGTGTCCCTATTTGGTCGGCAACTACATTCAACTGGTCACGCTCTTTCCCTAAACGCAACATCGTTTTTACAAAATTGTTAGCATAGCCGGAATACACCCAGGAAGTTCTAATAATTATTGAGTTTAATGGATTTATAGTTAACATAACGGTTTCACCTGCTAACTTTGTTTTTCCATACACACTTTGCGGGTTAGGAGTATCTGATTCTGCATAAGGTTTATAAGAGTTCCCATCAAAAACATAATCTGTAGAAATATGGATCAATTTAATCCCTTTCGTCTTTGCTATTCTCGCAAAATTTTCAATTGCCAGATGGTTGATTTCATTTGCAACAGAAATTTCACTTTCCGCCTTATCTACCGCTGTATATGCCGCACAATTTATAATTACGGTAATTGTATTTACCTCTATAAAATTTTCTACTGCCTTATGTTTGGTGATATCCAGTTCTTCGCGATCGGTAAAAATGAAATTATAGGTTGGATAATCAACTTCCAGATCTCTTATCTCAGAACCTAATTGCCCATTTGCCCCTGTCACTAAAATATTATACATATAAATTCATTTCGGCTTCAAAATATTCGGCATTTTCAAATAATGGCTGCAGGGTATCCTTTGGTGAGAGTTTTAATTTGTTTGTTGATATTTTCCAGTCAATCCCAAGGCTTATATCATTAAAAGCAAAGCCTCTGTCGCATTCAGGACTGTAATAATTATTTACTTTATAAGCAAAAATAGCTTCCTCGCTCAAAACCACAAAACCATGCGCAAAACCTTTGGGCACCAATATTTGCTTTTTGTTCTCTTCGGTTAATTCTACCGTCACGTGTTGCCCAAAAGTTGGAGAACCCTCGCGTATATCTACAGCAACATCCAATACTTTTCCTTTAATAACCCGTACCAATTTGGTTTGGGAATAAGGGGGCAATTGGTAGTGCATGCCTCTAAGAACACCGTAAGAGGATCTGGATTCGTTATCCTGGCAGAAGTTCACTTCATAACCTAAAAATTCTTCGAGTGCATCTTTTCGAAATGTTTCGCAAAAATATCCTCTGTGGTCCCCAAAGATTCTTGGTTGGCAAATTACAACGTCCGGGATTGTAGTTCTAATGAATTCCATTTGATATCTTTTTTTTCTGCTCTTTTAAGTAAATATTGACCATATCCGTTCTTCTGTAAAGGGATGGCTAAGTCAACCAGCTCATCTCTGCTGATGTAACCCTTTTCGTAGGCAATCTCTTCAATACAAGCTACTTTTAATCCCTGCCTCTTTTCAATAGTATGGATAAAATTAGAAGCTTCTAACATAGATTCGTGGGTGCCGGTATCTAACCAGGCATAACCCCTGCCCATGAGTTCTACTTTAAGATCTCCCTCCTGCAGGTATGCTTCATTAACTGAGGTTATTTCAAGTTCACCCCGGTGGCTCGGTTTTACTTCTTTTGCAACCTGTACCACGGAATTTGGGTAGAAATACAGACCTACTACCGCATAATTGCTTTTGGGTTTTGAGGGTTTTTCCTCAATACTAGTTACTGTTCCTTGCTCATCAAATTCTGCTACGCCGTATCTTTCAGGATCATTCACGTAATATCCAAAGACAGTTGCTTTTCCGTCCTTTTCAACGTTTGCCACAGATTGTTTCAATAATTCGCTGAGCCCATGGCCGTAAAAGATGTTATCTCCTAAAACAAGGCACACATCATCATCCCCAATAAATTCCTCTCCAATGATGAAAGCCTGAGCCAGGCCATCAGGACTAGGCTGTACTTGATATTCTAGACTCATTCCCAGTTCTGTACCTTGTCCTAATAATTTTTCAAAGTTCGGGAGGTCTTCAGGCGTTGAGATAATAAGCACCTCCTTAATACCCGCCAGCATTAATACTGACAATGGGTAATAAATCATCGGCTTATCATAGATACTAAGAAGCTGCTTTGAAACTCCTTTTGTAATTGGATAAAGTCTGGTTCCGGAACCTCCGGCTAATATTATTCCTTTCATGGGGTAATGATTAGGTGAAATTTAAATAATTGCAAAACCGGTATTGCGTTTCACCGCCAGCTCAAAGAGTGAGTTATCAGAAAATATGTTGAGATATTGTTTCGGTCGTGACTGCCTGCTAAGAGGCCATAACCGGCTCTCTACTCCACCAGATAAAATCACACGTAAAATTCTACTCATATTTACTTATAATTTTGAATTTGCAGTTAGTCCAAGAACACCTTTGACGTCATAAACCACTGCATTTTGCCTCTTTAAAGGATTGAGATCCACCTGCAGGAATTCTGTATGAGCTACCGTTAAAACTACGGCATCAAATTTCATTTCAGGTAATTCCCTGGTAGTCTTCAAACCATATTCATGCTCCACCTCAGCGGGATTCGCCAAAGGATCATAAATAATAACACTAGTGCCATACTCTTTCAAGTTGTTCACTACATCCACCACTTTGGTATTACGTACATCAGGACAATTCTCCTTAAAAGTGATCCCCAGTACCAAAATGTTAGCTCCTTTTACCTTTAGATCATTTTGCAACATAAGCTTGATAACTTCTGAGGCCACATACTGCCCCATAGAATCATTCATTCGTCTACCTGCCAAAATGATCTCGGGATGATAGCCTAGTTCCTGTGCTTTTTGCGCCAGGTAATAGGGGTCAACTCCTATACAATGTCCACCAACAAGACCTGGCCTGAAGGGCAAAAAGTTCCACTTTGTTCCCGCTGCCTCCAAGACATCATTGGTGTCGATGTTCATTTTGTTGAAGATCTTCGCCAGCTCATTCACAAAGGCAATGTTGATATCGCGCTGAGAGTTCTCGATTACTTTTGCTGCCTCGGCCACTTTGATGGTAGGGGCGAGGTGGGTGCCGGCTGTGATGACGCTTTTATATAACTCATCCACTTTTTTTCCAATTTCTGGGGTGGAGCCTGCTGTTACTTTCAATATTTTCTCTACCGTATGCTCTTTATCTCCCGGATTAATAC
>JAGXIP010000034.1 GCA_024635585.1 Saccharicrinis sp.
CAGTTTTAGTAATATTCTTTTGTACATATTATAAGGTTTTATGCTTTAAAATCGAATGCGTAAAGCTAAAAGGATTTTTTCAATAGAAAAAAGTGCTATTAAAAAATAGAACGGAAATCAATTTATTATCGGAAGAAGGTAGATGGCCAATATACTGCCTCCTATAATTAATATGAGTGTGATAAATAAAATTAAGGTTGAGGAGGGATAATAGGCATTGTTTTTCAATTGCTTTTCGTGTTTTTTATATTGCAGAAAGGCCATGAGGGCAATTAAAATACCTAATACAATCATCACCACCCCTACGATAGAGGAATTTGTTTTTAAGGATAACTCTTCAGAATCCATTAGTAATGCAATTTGTTTGAGGAACAAGGCAAACTTAACAATCACAAAACCAAAGCCCATCAACGCTATACTTGTGCGTACCCAAGCCAAAAAAGTTCGTTCATTGGCAAGATGTTCCCGGGACTTGTCGTTTGTATTTTTGTCTGCTTCATTGTTGTTTTTCATGATGTCGATGTTAATGTAGGCTGCAATTTACAATAGATACTTAGATTTTAGATAATAGACATTGGACTGATTTACAAGATGCTCTAATTCAAGAGCATATTACATTTGGCTTGGTGTCACCAATCGTCTGACTATCAGAAGATGACGAGCTTAACGAACTATTTAAGGTGAATATACCGCTTCAAATAAACCGTGAATAGCTCTTTGAAGCAAAGCATTTGGGTGCTAAGATATTGAAGACTACCTGAACTTGGCACTCTTGACCGAAAAATGTTACTTTTGTCCAAATAAATACCACATAGCAATTATTACATGGAGTTTAAACCGGAGTTGTTGATTCCCGCAGGAAATATTGAGTCGTTTTATGCGGCTATTGAAGGCGGAGCCGATGCCATATTCTTGGGCTTGAAGCAGTTTAACGCTCGGGGTCGTGCGGTAAATTTTACAAATGCACAGCTTACAACCATGCTGGAAATAGCTGCTGCTAAGAAGGTGAAAATTTACGTAACCCTTAACACCGTAATTAAAAACCATGAGCTGGCTGAATTGCTTGAAGTGTTGAATTTTTTATCGCAGACAAGCATAAGTGCAGTTATAATTCAGGATTGGGGCGTATGGTATTTGGCGCACAAATATTTTCCGAATCTTGTATTACATGCCAGTACACAGATGGCCAACCATAATTCGGTGGGTGCCAACTTTTCAAAAAATGCCGGAATACAAAGGGTGATATTAGCCCGCGAACTCACCCATCCCGAGCTTCAAGGTATCATGAAAAATACCAAGGTTGAAATTGAAATATTTGTACATGGCGCGCTGTGTTATTCCATCTCTGGTTTGTGCCTGTTCAGTAGTTATTTGGGAGGCAAGGGAGCAAACCGTGGGCAGTGTACTCAACCGTGCCGCCGAGAGTTTGACGACAAGGGCAAACCACACGCTATGTTTTCTCTAAAGGACAATCAGCAAGTTAAATGGGTGCCTGAGTTTGCTAAATTAAAGGTGGCCTCGTTAAAAATCGAAGGCAGGATAAAATCGGCAGCTTACGTATATGCCGTTGCGCAGGCATACCGCATGGTACTTGACGACCCAACAAAACTTGCCGAAGCCGAAGATTTATTAAAATGGGATTTTGGCCGTGAAAAGACAGCGTATTTTATGGGCGGAAAGGTAAGCGATGCCATCTCGGTCAATACCAATAGCGGTATCTTTTTAGGAACAGTAAAGAAATTAAGCGATGAAGGTTTTTTTATAGATGCTAAAATGGAATTGGCAACAGGTCAGCAGTTGCGTGTGGTAAATAAGTTAGGCGATTCGGTTTATGTAAAAGTTAAAGACACCATAAAAAAAGGCAGTTTATCGCAGGTTTTTACCGACAAGCCGGTGCGCAAGAATGATGAGGTTTACCTTATCGGACTGCCATCGAAAAGTTTTCCGGATAGATTTGCAGAATTGGCACCGTTAAATACAAAGCCTTTGAGTGGCGCATTTAAAAGGAAAATACGGCAGGATATTGAAATACAAAATACGCCGAGCGGTAAAGATCAGTTTTTTGTGCGTATCGATAATTTGGAGTGGTTGCGTAAGCTGCGGGTGGAAGATTATGAAGGAATATTTCTGGATCTATCGAAAAAAGATTGGCGCAAGATTCCGTTCGACAGCCCTTTCTTTAAAAAGAACCTAAATCGTTTTTATATAGAGCTGCCCGGCTTTGTCTCAGAAATGCAATTACCCGAATTGTTACAAGAAATAAAGTGGTTGGAACAAAAGGGGATGAAGAATTATGTGATAAGCCATCTTTCGCAGTTGGATATGCTGCCCAAAAATGCAAAAGTAATTTCAAACGAAAGGGTTTATGTGTATAATGATGCGGCTGTTATGGCTGCAAAATCCTTTGGGGTAAAACTGGTGGCCTATCCAATAGAAAATGATTTTGAGAATCTGAGGAAAGGAACTTCGCGTGATGGCATTGTGCCCGTATATGCCAATCCTGAATTGTTCTATTCGCGTATGCCCGTAACGGTAAACCATCCCGACGATAAATTCACGGATAATTCGGGCAAGGAGTTTAAAAGATATGTGCGCAATGGTATGACTTCGGTTTATTCCACCACCCCGGTAGCCTTGATGCAATATGGCAGTGCGCTAAAAAAACTAGGCTTTGGCAAGTTCTTGTTTGACCTCCGTACCGAAACCCCTTCCAAACATCTACCTACAAAACTTATAAAAAAGCTGAAAGCTTCGGAGCAATTACAGCCCAGTAATGCCTTTAATTTTAAGCGTGAGTTGAGTTAATAGCTACTGGCTGATAGCTAATGGCTGATGGCTGATAGCGGAGATGCTGCATTTCAAGTGCGCAGTGCAACCCTAAAAAGAGGAGAGTCGTTGTGTCAGGCATTTTTCCAAATATATCAAATTTATCTTGCTGTAAATTATATCTTTCTTTTTAATGATGAGGGACTGCAAGCTGCTTTTTAGCTTTGTTGCCATTGCTATTGACCATTTGCTACCCGCTATCCGCCAAAAGCTAACAGCCATCAGCTAATCGCCATCCGCCACTTCCCCATTCATCCTAAAAAAACTACCATCCGGTAATTTCTATTTCATCCTCTGTGTGTTTGTTGCCAATTTTGAATTGTCAATACAAAACACATAAAGCGATGAGAGCACTTATTCTTTCCATTATTCTTTTAACAGCAGTTCATGCTATTGCTCAAACAACCGTTACAGGCAAAGTGACTGATAAAAAAGGAGAACCTTTGGTGGGGGTAAATATTTACTTCAAAGATACTTACGATGGAGGGGTGTCGGACGAATATGGGAATTTTGAAGTATCGACCAGCAAAAAAGGAGACGTAACTTTGGAGTTTCGTTTTATAGGCTACAAATTATTTGAGCAAGTGCTAACGGATGGTCAACACCAAATTACCATCGAACTAAAAGAAGATACCCAGAGCATTGATGCCGTGACGGTGACGGCAGGAACCTTTGCAGCAGGTGATAAACACAAAGCATCGCTTTTAAAAACCCTCGATATTTATACCACGGCGGGTTCGCTGGGCAATATTACCAGTGTATTAAATACCTTACCCGGAACGCAGCAAGCCAACGATGACGGACGTTTGCTGGTGAGGGGAGGCGATGCTTACGAAACTAAAACGTTGATAGATGGGGTGCTGGCCGGAAAGCCCTACTATTCAAAAGTGCCGGATGTAAAGGCTCGAGGCCGATTTTCACCTTCTTTGTTTTCGGGCGTACTATTTAACACAGGCGGCTATTCGGCAGAATATGGTCAGGCGCTGTCGTCGGTGTTGGTGTTGGAGAGCAACGATTTGTTTACCGAGGATATGTTGTCGCTTTCGCTTATGAGCGTGGGTGCTGAAGCTAATTACACCGAAGCGTGGAAAAATAATTCTATTTCGATATTGGCAAGTTATACCAATATGGCTCCCTATTATGGTCTGTTAGATACGCATTTAGACTGGGAAAAACCCACCGAAGCCTTAAAGGGCAGCATCATCTATCGCCACAAAACACCAAAGAATGGATTGCTAAAAGCTTATTTTACAGGCGATGGAGGTACTTCTCGTTTTAAAAGTGATGCGGGTATTGGCGATACGCAATATACCACAGAATCCGCCAATCAGAGTTACTATGGAAATGTGACCTACAGGCAGCCCTTGGGTCAAGCCAGTACTTTAAAAATAGGGGCATCCGTAACCCTCGATAATCCTGATATTACCTATGCTTCGCAACGTATTAAAAATAATGAAGTCAACCTTGAAACCAGGGCAATGCTGATAAGCGAAGTGACTGATGGCGTAGTTTTAAAATATGGTTTAAGTAATACCGCAACCGACTACAAACAACAATACCAAGCGCATCCCGACTCGGTGCAATACAAACCCTCTTTTCAGGATTACCTCACCGGAGCGTTTGCCGAGGCGCAAATACAAGTTTCTAAAAATTTGGCTCTTTCAACCGGGGTGCGATTCGAATATTCTTCGTTGCTCAAAAGAAACAGTGTTGCACCGCGTTTAGGATTAGCGGTGGCTACGGGCAAAAGAAGTCAGGTGTCGGCATCGTACGGTCATTTTTACCAGAACCCAAACCCCGATGAACTCAAGTTTTCATCCGACCTAAATTTTGAGCGAGCCGACCATTATATACTTGGGTTTCAATCGGGGACTACCGATAAACGATTTTTTCGCTTGGAATCCTACTATAAAAAGTACACCCAATTGGTAAAGTATGAAGGAACTGAGTTTTATAGCTCCGGTTATTATAATAACAAAGGCAATGGCAATGCCTTGGGTGTTGATCTGTTTTGGAGAGATAACAAATCAGTTAAGTTTCTGGAATATTGGTTGTCTTACTCGTATGTTGACACCCAGCGTAAATACAAAAGCTTTGATTTTAGTGCTCAGCCCGATTTCATCTCCAATCACAATTTTTCTGTTGTTGGCAAATATTGGTTGTCGGCCATCCATTGTCAGTTGGGAGCCACATATTGGATGGCCAGCGGACGAAACTGGTATGAGGAAACTGCCAATCGCACCGTTACGCACAAGGCCAATTTAACACATGAACTCGACCTAAACCTAAGTTATATAACCCAAATTTTCAGCCAACACACCATTATTCATTTATCCTTATCCAATGTATTGGGCGCCCGTAATATTTATGGGTATCGTCCAGGTCCCATCCGTAATTTAAACGGAAACTCTGTTTATTTGCCTATTGCAAACTATATTAAACAGTTTGCGGTTATAGGTATTTTTATAACTTTAAAATAATTGCCTCAGGCACAAATACTGTTATCATGAATTACAAAATGAAACGAAGAGTTATTGCAATTAACAACCTGTTTATCCTGCTTTTCTTATGTAGCTTAAGCGTATCAGCTAGCAATTATAAAGAAATGATGCAGCAAAATATCGAAAAAATGTACAAAGCTGAAACGCCGCAGCAATTAAGCACTATTTCGAGCACATTTTATCGAGTGGCACAAAAGGAAACAGATGAGTGGCTGCCTTTATATTATGCTTCTTATTCATTGGTCAGGATTGCCTTTTTTAGTGAAGATAGAGATGAGATAGATAAGCATTTGGATGTGGCGCAGCGCTATGTCGATGAGCTTATGGAGGCCAAGCCGCGGGAGTCGGAAGTGCATGTGTTGCAAGCATTGTTATATTCCATGCGCATCAGCGGTGCGATGAGTGGCATGAAATATTCTGCGCTTTCCAACGAAGCCTTAGATAAAGCCGAAGAGTTAAACAAAAATAACCCGCGAATTTATTATTGCCGGGGCAACAATGTTTTTCACACACCAGCCATGTTTGGAGGTGGTAAAACCAAGGCAAAACCTTTATTTGAAAAAGCGATGGTACTTTATGAAAGTGAAGTCCCACAAACAGCTTTCTGGCCTTCTTGGGATAAAAGGCATACAAAAAAAATGTTGGAACAATGCAATGATTAGTTATGAGAAAACACGATAATAAAAAATCGATCTCCCTAATAAGGGTTCTCGCCATGGGTGGGGTTTCAATTCTAATTGGCATCATATCTGTGTTGCTGCTATCCAACCATATCCGTATGGATTTTAATTCGTGGTTATTTACAGTTGGTTACTCTTTAATGTTGGGCTATGGATTGTTTTTGAATCGCTATGTCGCTTCCTTCATCAAGAATAGATGGATACACTGGGTAAGTCATCCGGTTCGGAGTATGTTTGTTGCCTTTGCGGTTACCTCCCTTTATTCCACGTTTATTATATTATTTGTCAACTGGTTCTGGTATATTTTTTTGATTGGCTATTCATGGAGCGATTTCTTAGTTTTTGGCAAACTAATGCTCATCATTCAATATACTGCGCTCTATATCATTATTCTATTTTTTTATGCCAAAGCCTTTTTTAATGAGTGGCGCAAAAGCTTGTTGGCAGAAGAAGCATTAAAGCAGGAAGCCGTTTCGCTACAGTACAAAGTGCTAAGCAACCAAGTGAACCCTCATTTTTTATTCAACAGTTTAAATGTACTCAGTTCGTTAATTAAGTTAGATAAGCACAGAGCCGAAATATTTGTGGGTAAATTATCCAATTTTTATCGCGATTTGTTGTCTGTCAGGGGTAAAGAGATTGTGCCGTTAAGTGAAGAAGTAGATTTTGTGAATCAATATCTCAATTTGCAAAAGGAGCGATTTGGCGATAATATAATGGTGGATATTCAAACGAATAACCTAAACAATTATCAAATAATTCCAATGACCTTACAAATGCTGATAGAAAACGCCATAAAGCATAACCAAGTTAATAAGGAAAATAATTTGCAGATTAAAGTGTATGTAATGGATAACTATCTCATAGTTCAAAATAATATAAAACCTTATTTGAGCCCCGTTGATGGAGAAAAACTGGGATTGAAGAACCTGAGCGAAAGATATCAATTCCTATCAGACCGACCATTTGTAATAGAAAAAAGCAACGTCACTTTTACGGTAAAAGTACCTTTGTTGCAGATAGAAGATAATTTAGACCGACCATGAAAGTTTTGATTATAGAAGATGAGCCTTTGGCAGCAACGCATCTGGCAGCCTTGGTTAAAGAATGTGACATGACGATGGAGATAGTAGCTGTGCTCGATTCAGTAAAAAGTTCCGAAGCATGGTTAAACGCCAATGAACATCCTGCACTAATTTTTATGGATGTGCATTTGGGCGATGGTCTTTGTTTTGAGATTTTTAAGCGGATAAATATTACTTCGTTCATCATTTTTACCACGGCTTACGATCAGTATGCCTTGCAGGCCTTTAAAGTCAATAGTATCGATTATCTTTTAAAGCCACTGTCAAAAAAGCCACTGTGCGATGCCTTGGAAAAATTTAAAACTTTTGCGGCAAAAGAGGATAGGATTAGGATACTTCCGGACATGGCAAAACTGCTGGATGCCATTCAAAACAACACACCTGAATACAAGGAACGCTTCGTGGTAAAAGTAGGCGCACACATCCGCCCCATAAAAACTGATGAGATTGCCTGCTTTTACAGTTCCGATAAAGCCACTTATCTGCTTACCCAAAGCGGCAACAACTATTTAGTTGATTATGCCCTCGAAAAATTGATAGAGATGTTAGATCCTGCAAAGTTTTTTCGCATAAGCCGACAATACATTGTGGCTATCAACTCTATTGAAGATGTAATTTCGCTGGGCCCTTTGCGCATAAAAGTAAAGATGGCAAACTGTAAGCAGAGCGATATGCTGGTGTCGCGCGATAAAATAAAGGCGTTTAAGCAATGGCTTGAAGGGTGAGAAGTTAGCGTTAAGCGTAAAGTATTAAACGTAAAGCGTACAGCATAAAGCGGATAGAGGTCTTTTGAATCTCAGGGTGCGACTATTTGTAACTTGTAAACGTCGCGCCTTGAGTAGAATATGGAAGCTAAAGATGGTAAAGTTTGAAAAGTTAAAACTGGATTGAGAACTGGGATAAACACTATTTCCCATGCCGAATAATATTGTAAATAAGAGGTAGAGTGATTCTTTGGGACAAGCAAGTTTCAAACTTACTTTAATTCATTATATTTTTTACCTATTTTTGCCATCTAATTAGTGCAAAAATGGGTATCCAAATAGTAGAAGTAAAAGACCAAGGTCAAAGGAAAAAGTTTGTAGATTTTCCATATCAATTATATAAGAACAATGCCTTTTGGGTACCAGCCATGCGGGCGGATGAACTGGGAGCCATAAATCCTGATAAAAACCCGGCTTACGATTTCTCCAGAGCAAAATTTTGGTTGGCCTACCATGATGGACAAATTGTGGGCAGAATTGGAGCCATCGTCAATGATTTATGGATTGAAAAAATTGGCGAGAAGTTAGGACGCATTACCCGTATAGAGTTTATCGATAGCTTTGAAGTGGTGCAAAGGCTTTTTGAAACTGCCGAGCAGTGGCTCAAAAAGCAAGGCATGGTCGGGGCTATGGGACCACTGGGATTTTCAAATTTGGATCACTCGGGCTTGCTAATTGAAGGGCACGATCAAATTGCAGTTATGGCCAGCGACTATCATCACGCCTACTACCAAGGACACATTGAAAAGCTGGGTTACAACAAGGAAGCCGACTGGTTAGAGTTTAGAATTACTTTCCCCGAAGCACTTCCCGAAAAATCGCTGAAGGTATCAGAAATGATAAAGAAGCGTTACGGTCTGAAAATGCTTAACTTCAACTCCAGGAGCGAGCTAGAACCTTATCGCGAAAAGATATTTAAGGTGTTCAACGATGCCTTTGCCGGATTATTTGGCACCTTTAG
>JAGXIP010000035.1 GCA_024635585.1 Saccharicrinis sp.
GCCATGAGTTGCGCACCCCATTAAACGGTATAGTTGGTTCCATAAATTTATTGAACACCTTTACCCACGACAAGGATATTCAGGAAATTGTTTCGCTGCTCAACTTATCTGTTACTAATCTGGAAAAATACGCCTACGCCGCACTTCAAATATCTAATTTGCAACTAAAAGGGGTATCGCAACTTAAGCTCCAACGTATTGATTTACTGCCACTGGTGCAATCCGTCGTAAATGGGTTTTCGGAAAGCGCCAAAGCAAAGGATTTACAAACAAGGTTTACAATGGAATGCACCGAAGCCTTTGTGGAGGCCGATCAGGAGTTTATTCAAAACGCCCTTACCGCACTCCTCGAGTGCTCGATGATTTTTACCCGAAAAGGATTTATCAAGGTGGTGGTTTTATGCAATAAACAACAAATTACGATAAAAATTATTGACAGCGGTAGTGCTTATGAAGGCCAGGAGTTAGGTCATTTTTTTAAATCGGTAAGCAATCAAAACTATACCTTTGAACGCAATAATGCCATGGAGCTTTATTTAGCCAGGATGATCATTTTATTGCACAATGGGAAATTAGAATTTGAAAACATGGAAGAAAACTCCGGTACCATAACCTCGGTATATCTACCCTGCGCAATGAATTAAATGTATATGCTTTGGATTTTATAAATTAATACGTAAAATGTTTATCGTCGGAAGAACTGAAAATAGATTAGTTATTCTAATAATGGCTATTATAATTATTGCTTTTATTGGATATATGGACTATCTAACTGGAGACGAATTTGGCTTTTCGTTCTTTTATTTGTTGCCAATATCAGCTTTATCAATATATCGGGGAACAAAAGTATTCTCTGTTTTATTGTGTTCCGTTATAGCATCAATATTATGGTTTATTGCGGAATACTTTGGAAGAGAATATTCATTTGTGTTTTTTCCTATTTGGAACGCAATAGTTCGCCTTATCATATTCATTTCAATTGGCTTATTATTATATCATCTAAAAGAAAAAGACAAGAAACTTAATATTGTAAATGCTAATCTAAAAGCTTTAAATGAAGAAAAAAACAAGTTTATTGGTATTGCTGCGCACGATATAAGAAGCCCACTTGGTGTAATTTATTCATATACTGATTTTTTAACTGAAAAATATAAAGAAGAATTGAATCCGGAAATCATTGAGATTCTTGACAACATAAAAAAAACCAGTAGTAATAGTTTGACTGTACTTGAAAATTTACTAGATATTTCAAAAATTGAATCTGGAAAGGTGATTTTAAAGTTTAAGATTCAGGATTACATTTCATTTATTAAGGATCAAATATCCTTAAATCAATTGTTAGCACAAAAAAAAGAAATTGTGATTATTCTTGAATCACAAAAAGAATATTTATTAGTGGAGTTTGATGAACATTATTTTGGTGAAGTCATCAGCAATTTATTATCAAATGCGATAAAATATTCCAAAAGAAATACTAAAATAACGGTAAAAGTTTGCTTGTTAAACAACAGTAAATTGCAAACAGAAATAATTGATAACGGTATAGGGATTCCTGAGGCAGAACAACAAAATTTATTCAAATATTTTCAAACAACAAGCTCTCGCCCTACAGATGGAGAAAAAAGTACAGGATTGGGACTTGCGATTACAAAGCAGATTGTACTCTTACATCATGGTATGATAGGATTGGAAAGTTCTCAAAACAGAGGGTCTAATTTTTTCTTTCAGATACCGTTAAAACAGTAGTAAGCGCTAGTGCATAATCACAATATACCCAATGCGGTTCACAAGCGGAAAGAAAGCTAATTTCCACTTGGGTTACATAAATAAGACAGTTTTTTAACTGCACGATAATATTTTGCTATGAACGGAATTGAAACCATAAACCTATTAAGTCGGCGTTGTGCATATTGCCAACGATACAATCTGGAATATCTTACCCGCTTCAAACTAAGTAAAATATTAAGGAGTAAGCAATTGAGTGTTCCTATTGGTTTTATTTCTTTTAATTCTTCTTTTTATAGTTTTTCAGACATGTCTTTTGGTGGGTGCGTTCCTATAATTGCATTTTTAGTTTTGCAAATTGTAGTGATCGTATTCTTGCTGTTTACAGTTAAAAAAAAGAACAAAGTACAAAAGCAGCTGAAGGAGAACGAAGAAAAGCACAGGCAGATGTTCAATAGTCTATCCGTAGGCTTTGGGCTTTACGAGTTGGTATTGGATGATAATGGCCAACCTGTGGATTACATTATTAGAGATGCCAATCTTCAGTTGTTAAAAGCACATAATATGTCTTTGAAAGATGTAATAAATAAACGGGGAAGCGAGGTTTTTGAATATTGCTCGGATAAGTGGAAAGAGAAGATCGCCAAAGTAGCTTTAACTGGTGGGGTAGGTAAGTCGATCGAATATGTGGATGCGCAGGATAAATATTATGAGTTACACGCTTATTCGCCTCAGCTTAACTTCTTTGCCGTTATCTACAACGACATTACCGAAAACGAAAAAGCAAAAGCGGCATTGTTGGTTCAAAAATACCAAATCGAAGGTATTTTAAAAGGGACAAATGCAGGTACTTGGGATTGGGATATCAAAGCCAGCAGTTTTATTGTAAATGAACGCTGGGCAGAAATAGTTGGTCACGACCTAATCTACCCACAATCTGTAAAAGATGAAATAATATTTGAATTCGTGGCACAAGACGATCGGAAAAAAGTGGATGAAACAATTGCTCGTGTGTTTGCCAAAGAGTTGGATTATTTTGATATGGAATTCAGGCTAAAACATAAAAATGGTCAATACGTTTGGATTTACTCCAGAGGTAGCGTGTTAGAATGGGACGCAGACGGCAAACCCTTGCGGATGATGGGTACTTGCCTTGATGTAACAGATAGAAAAGAAGCTGCTTTAGCCTTGGACGAAAGTGAAAAACGCTTTAAAACAGTTTTCCACAAGAGCAAGGCTGTTATGTTCATTGTGGATCCGGAAACAACTGAAATTGTGGACGTAAATAATACTGCAGCAAATTTTTATGGTTACAGCAAGGAAAGCCTATTGGGTATGAGCATGGATAAAATTAATATTTTGAGTCGCGATGAGATAGCGCATGAAATGAATAGGGCACGATTGGAGAATAAAAGTGTATTTAGCTTTAAACACAGGCTTGCAAGTGGTGGTATCCGTTACGTAAATGTTATTGCAAGTCCTATAACAGTAAATAATAAGGAGTTTCTGCACTCTATTGTCATCGACAATACAATTGCTGTTGAAGCCAAATATAAGTTAAAGCAGATAAATAAACGATTCAAAGGGATCAATAATATCATCCATTACAAAGCTTCCTCCATAAACGATTTGCTCGATTTCACCCTGAATGAAAGCATTGAATTTACCAATAGCGACTTTGGTGTTGTTTATCATTGCGATAGCGAAAATGGGGTTTTGTGCCTTAATAATTGGTCGCAAAATGTTAATCTTACCCATCCTTACCAAAACCACACGGACGGTTTGGATAATATGGATTGTTTAAATAAAGCTTTAAAAAGCAAGAAGGCTGTTATCGAAAATAACCCAAAGCACTATTATCCTTTTCAGAAACCAGAGGGCTTAAATGGCGATTTGCTAAAATCAATCACCTTACCTGTAGTGGTTAATAACCAAGTGGTAGCTCTATTTTGGTTGGCTACGAAAGATAATTCCTATTCTAAATTCCATGCCGGTCAGTTGATGTTACTATTGGATACCGCCTGGATAATGGTCGAAAAACAACGCATGAAGGGGTAGGATTTTTTTTATAACTATTAAAGAGAGTTGTGTATATTGCCGTTGGCTTTAGCCAACGGAAGATAGAGGTATTGTGAATGGCTTTAGCCACATTTAGCCTGTTTAGTATGACACACATAAATGTGGATAAAGCCAGCAAATGTAAATCAGTACCGTTGGCTGAAGCCAACGGCAATAAAAAAATCATTTTTTAAATTCAAAGAGTTTACACGGCAGTTCAGGGGTGTTTTCAATGTAAAGTTCTCCATGTTCAGATTAATAAAAGTATTCGCATGACGAAATACTATTATATTCCAATCACCATTTTCCCCCCAATCCATTAAAAGTACCTAAAATACCTGTTTTTTTACGAAACAGTTTCGGCTTATTATATGTTGATTTGCATGAGTAACTTACGTATCTTGTACGGCAATAAAAATAAATCGAGCTAAAAGCAAGAAACGAAGAGTTAAAACGTAAAATTCAAAATTAATTAAAATCACAATAAGATGGCTAATTATTTCAATACATTACCCTTACGCGAGCAATTAAACCAGTTGGGTGTTTGCGAATTTATGGACAGTTCAGAATTTGCCGATGGCGTTGAAAAACTTAAAGGTAAAAAAATAGTGATTGTAGGCTGCGGTGCCCAAGGCTTAAATCAAGGTCTTAATATGCGCGATTCCGGTTTGGATGTATCCTATACTTTACGCGAAGGAGCCATCAACGAAAAGCGTCAATCGTGGAAAAATGCCAGCGAAAATAACTTTAAGGTTGGAACTTACGAGCAGATGATACCCACTGCCGATTTGGTTATAAACCTGACACCCGACAAACAGCATACTGCCGTGGTAAAGCAAATAATGCCTTTGATGAAAAAAGGAGCCACACTTGCCTACTCTCATGGTTTTAATATTGTGGAAGAGGGAATGCAAATACGCAAGGATCTTACCGTTGTAATGGTAGCACCTAAATCACCCGGTTCCGAGGTGCGCGAAGAGTACAAACGAGGTTTTGGAGTGCCCACACTTATTGCTGTTCACCCGGAAAACGATCCTAACGGCGACGGACTGGAGATAGCCAAAGCTTATGCAGTAGGTACGGGAGGTCATAAAGCGGGTGTATTGCGTTCGTCATTTGTTGCCGAGGTTAAATCCGATTTAATGGGCGAGCAAACTATTCTTTGTGGTCTGCTGCAAACTGGTTCGATCTTATCATTTAATAAAATGGTTGAAAAAGGTATCGATAAAGGATATGCCTCTAAACTCATTCAGTACGGATGGGAAGTGATTACTGAAGCGCTTAAAATCGGAGGAATCACAAATATGATGGATCGCCTATCCAATCCCGCTAAAATTGAAGCTTTTAAAATTGCCGAAGAGCTAAAAAATATCATGCGTCCACTTTTTCAGAAACACATGGATGATATTATGAGTGGCGAGTTTTCAGCTACCATGATGGCCGATTGGGCTAACGACGATAAAAACTTGTTGACATGGAGAGCCCAAACAGGTGAAACCGAATTTGAAAAAACACCTGCTGGCAATGTTGAAATAAGTGAGCAAGAATACTTCGATAACGGTACTTTATTGGTAGCTTTTGTTAAGTCGGGCGTTGAGTTGGCTTTTGAAACTATGACCGAAGCAGGCATAAAAGAAGAAAGTGCCTATTACGAATCGCTGCACGAAACACCACTCATTGCCAATACCATCGCCCGTAAAAAGCTATTCGAGATGAATCGTGTTATCTCCGATACAGCCGAGTACGGATGTTACTTGTTCGACCATGCCTGCAAACCATTGCTTACCGACTTTATGGCTAAGGTAGATACCAACCTGATTGGTAAAAACTTTAACCAAGGTAATAGTGCTGGTGTGGGCAACAAAGAATTGGTTGATATTAACGAGGCCATCCGTTTTCATGATGTGGAAATGATTGGTGCTGAGCTACGCGATGCAATGACAGCCATGAAAGAAATAATGTAATTGGTAAAAGAACGCGTTTAAATACTTTACAAAACCCGCGGATTCAGACCAGGCAATTTGTAGTCGGTCAATTCGCGGGTTCATGTTAGACTTATGCAGAATATACCTAAATTGTATAATTATACAGTAAATTATGCTCCTGAGAACCAATTTTCAGGCATTATAGCCTATCTGATTAACGCTCTGATGTTGCAGAGTGAAAAAATATACAATGTTTTTTTAATATTTTTTTTGGAGATTAAAAAAAAACAATACATTTGTAATCGTTGCTTACAACAAAAGCATAAACAAAAGCACGAACAAAAACAAAAGCAAAATGAAGACTTTTTTATCTGTCATCCTCAATAGCGTTATTCTCTTGGTCATTACCGAGCTGAATTGAGGATGGTATGTAAAAAATAATCGTTATAAGATATTTATATAAGCCTTTCTCAATAATATGAGAAGGGCTTTTTTTTTGAGGAAGAAGCATGATTGATACCCATTACTTGATACTCATTACTTGATACTTGATACTTTTTAAAAAAAATGAAGCATAAATTAAGAAGCGCAACCACCACCGAAGGCCGTAAAATGGCTGGAGCCCGCAGCCTATGGCGTGCCAATGGTGTTAAGGAAAATCAATTTGGTAAACCCATGATTGCCATCGTTAACTCTTTTACCCAATTTGTTCCGGGGCATGTTCATTTGCACCAGATAGGACAAGATGTTAAACGTATGATAGAAGCACAGGGATGTTTTGCAGCTGAGTTTAACACGATAGCTGTGGATGATGGTATCGCCATGGGACACGATGGAATGCTATATTCCTTGCCTTCGCGCGACGTAATTGCTGATAGTGTTGAGTATATGTGTAATGCACACATGGCCGATGCCATGATCTGCATTAGCAACTGCGATAAAATTACCCCCGGCATGTTAATGGCTGCCATGCGCTTAAATATTCCGGCTATTTTTGTTTCGGGAGGCCCCATGGAAGCTGGGAAAGTGGGTAACAAAGCACTTGACTTGGTGGATGCTATGGTGATGGCTGCCGACGATACTGTTTCGGATGCCGATGTACAGGCTGTGGAAGAAAACGCTTGCCCTAC